>DAIRCS010000001.1:0-116520 GCA_036796555.1 Rhodoblastus sp.
CGCCGAAAGCGCCGCTTCCGCGCCGGCATCGATCTCCAGCCGGCCGGCCGGCTGCAGCTGCCCGGCGATCCATGTCTTGCGCGCCGTCACCGGTGAGCCCGAAGGGGCGAACCATGAGGAGCGCGCGCCGTCCTCGATGGCGCGCAGCGGATGGTCGACCTTGCCGGAGGCGATGATCATGGCGCATCCCGCGCCCGTCGCGATCTTGCCGGCCTCGATCTTGGTGCGCATGCCGCCGCGCGACAGTTCCGAGGCCGCGCCGCCGGCCATGGCCTCGATCTCCGCCGTGACGCGCGGCACGACAGGCAACAGTCTGGCCTTCGGATCGGTCGCGGGCGGGGCGGTGTAGAGGCCATCGACATCGGACAGCAGCACGAGGCAATCCGCGCTCACCATGGCCGCGACGCGCGCGGCGAGCCGATCGTTGTCGCCGTAGCGGATTTCGGATGTGGCGACCGTATCGTTCTCGTTGATGACCGGCGCCGCGCGCATATCGAGCAGGCGCTCGATCGTGGCGCGCGCGTTGAGATAGCGGCGGCGCTCTTCCGTGTCCCAGAGCGTGACGAGGATCTGGCCGGCCGTGATCCCGTGCGAACCGAGCGCTTCCGCCCAGGTGCGCGCCAGCGCGATCTGCCCGACGGCGGCGGCGGCCTGCGAATCCTCCAGCTTCAAGGCGCCTTTCGGCAGGCCCAGCACGCTGCGCCCGAGCGCGATCGAGCCGGAAGAGACGACGAGAATGTCGGCGCCGCGCTTGTGATGGACGGCGAGATCGTCGACCAGCGCGTCGAGCCACGCCTCCTTCAGCCCGCCCGCCTTGCTGTCGACCAGCAGCGACGAGCCGACCTTCACGACGATGCGGCGGAATGCGGAGAGTTTGGGCGTTTCGGTCACGTCGGGCCTTGCGGAATGGCGGCGCGTATGTCGGTCAGGGCGAAATCGCCGCCTTTGTAGAGCAGCGGCGCGTTATGGGCCTTGGCGAGCGCATAAGCAAAGCAGTCGCCGAAATTCAGGGCCGCCGCATGACGGCCACGCCCGAACCGATCGAAAGCGTGGCGCGCAATCTCCAGGAGATCGCCGTCGAAAGGAACCAGATTGACGGCCTCGCGAGCGAGAAAGACATCCATGAATTTCGCCGCTGACGCAGGGGCGCGGCCGGACAGAACGAGATGGCTCTCGAGCGCAGTCGGCGCCGCAAGCAGGCATCGATTGATGGAGATGATCCGGGAGAATGGCTCGCTCTCCGGTTCATCCAGGGCAATGGCTACGATCGCCGAGGAATCGACGACGATCACTTCGGCAGGCCAAATTCGTCATACATGTCGCTGTGATCGGAGGTCGCACCCGGCAATTTGTGCCGCGCGACCTCGTCAACAATGGAGCGCAGAGCTTCGTAATCGCGGCGTTGTTTTTCGGTCATCGGTCCATGCGCCGAAGCTTCGTCGCTCGCAAATTTTCTCAGCGCGCGGAGGACGACGTCCGTAGTCGTCGTATGCAGGCGTTTTGCCAGGGATGTGGCCGTTTCGTAGGCCTCGTCGTTGCGGACGTTGAGTTGGCGAGCCATGCTAGCAAATCTCCTCAGCTTGCTAGCATACGCTGGATTGCGCCCGCTTCAAGGCCGCCACTCCGGCTGCGGCTCGGCCTCCGCCTCCTGTTTGCGCCGGCCTTCCACGACCGACAGCAGCGCGCGCAGCGCGTCCTTCACGCCGGCGCCGGTGGCGGCGGAAATCTTCAGGATCGCCCGCCGTTTCTCGCCCGGCGCCAATTCCGGCCCGTAGCTCGACACGGCGCGGCGCAGCCGCTCCATCTGCTGCTTCAGCGTCTCCTCGTCCACCACGTCGCACTTGGAGAGCGCGATGATCTCGGGCTTGTCCGACAAGCCCGCGCCATAGGCGTCGAGCTCCTGCCGCACGATGCGATAGGCGCGCCCGGCGTGCTCGCCGGAGGCGTCGATGAGGTGCAGCAGCGCGCCGCAGCGCTCGACATGGCCGAGAAAGCGGTCGCCGAGCCCGAGGCCCTCGTGCGCGCCCTCGATCAGCCCGGGAATGTCGGCCAGCACGAATTCGCGGCCGTCGAGCCCGACGACGCCGAGGCCCGGATGCAGAGTGGTGAAGGGATAATCCGCAATCTTCGGTTTTGCCGCCGAGACTGTCGCCAGAAATGTCGATTTGCCCGCGTTCGGCAGGCCGATCAGGCCGGCGTCGGCGATCAGCTTCAGCCGCAGCCAAATCTCCATCTCCTGGCCCTCCTCGCCGGGGTTGGCCCGGCGCGGCGCGCGGTTGGTGGATGACTTGAAATGCGCGTTGCCGAAGCCGCCGTTGCCGCCCCTGGCGATGACGACGCGCTGGCCGATCTCGGTTATGTCGGCGATCAGCGTCTCGCCGTCGTCTTCAAAAATCTGCGTGCCCGCCGGCACTTTCAGCACAGCGTCGGCGCCGCGCCCGCCGGCGCGGTTCTTGCCCATGCCGTGCATGCCGGTCTTGGCCTTGAAATGCTGCTGGTAGCGATAGTCGACGAGCGTGTTCAGCCCCTCGACGCATTCGGCCACGACATCGCCGCCGCGTCCGCCGTCGCCGCCGTCGGGCCCGCCGAACTCGATGAACTTCTCGCGCCGGAACGAGACGCAGCCCGCCCCGCCGTCGCCGGAGCGGATGTAGATGCGAGCCTGGTCGAGGAATTTCATGAGTAGGCTGTTTCGATTCCGTTGTGGCGGCGCCCCCTCCCTCGCCCTCCCCCGCTGACGTGGGAGAGGGGACGGCGCTCATCCGTGGCGCTGCAATCAGATGAAGCCAGGAACCCGTTCCCTCTCCCGCGAAGCGGGGGAGGGTTGGGGAGGGGCGCCGCGATCATCAGCTTCCTACCTCCCCGCGCAGCAGGGCGAAAGCCCCGCCTGCGGCAGCGCGCCGAAGCGCGGCGTCGAGCGGAGGAGTTCGAACCGCCGCGCCGGCAGGGCGCCGCCGCGCGCCGGCGCGTCCACGAGCCCCTCGCCGGTCGCCACGAATCCCGCCCGTTCCAGCGTCCGCTGCGAGCGAAGATTGGGCAGGGCGGCGGCCGCGTCGATCCGCTCGACGTCGGTCGCCAGCCACACGAAATCGAGCAGCGACCCCACGGCTTCCGACATCAGCCCGGAGCCCCAGTACATGCGGCCGAGCCAGTAGCCGAGCTCCGGCGTCTCGTCCGACCCTTCGAGCGAAACCATCCCGATGGCGACGCCGGGCCGCTGCCGGAGCGCCAGCGCCAGATGGAGGCCGCGCCCTTCGCAATTGGCCCGGCGGGCGGCCAGCACGAAGCTTTCCGCCGCGCCCCGGGGATAGGGATGCGGGATGCGCGCGGTGAATTCGGCGATCTCGCGCTCGCCGGCGAGCTTCTCGATGACGGGCGCGTCGGCGGCGGTCGGCCAGCGCAGCCACAGCCGCTGCGTTTCCAGCCGGAACACGTCGTCGTGGAAATAGTCTGGGAACATGACCTGGCTCCGAACTGGGACCCCGACTGCGGCGGTCCGGAAACGACGAAGGGGAAGCGGCGCCGCTTCCCCTTCGCGATCCTGTTCGGATCAGATGTCCCTGATATGGCGGAGTTTTGACTCCTTCGGGACCTCTCGCCGGGGCTTGGCGCCGGCGGAGGTCTCGATCAGGCCTCCGCCCTTACTCTGCGGCCTCTTGGGCCGGAATGACCGATACGCTTTTTCGGCCGTTGGCCGGGGTCTTGAACAGCACGACGCCGTCGCAAAGCGCGAACAGCGTATGGTCCGTGCCCATGCCGACGTTGCGGCCCGCATGCACCCTGGTGCCGCGCTGGCGCACGATGATGTTGCCGCCGACGACGCTCTCGCCGCCGAACTTCTTCACGCCGAGGCGCCGGCCGTCGGAGTCGCGGCCGTTGCGGGACGAGCCGCCTGCTTTCTTGTGAGCCATCTGTCTCTCTCCTCGTCCTGCCTTACGCGATCTCAACGATGCGGACGATCGTCAGGTCCTGACGGTGGCCGCGCTTGCGCTTCGAATTCTGCCGGCGGCGCTTCTTGAAGGAAATGACCTTCGGGCCGCGGGACTGCTCGACGATTTCGCCGGTCACCTTGACCTTGGCGCCGAATTCGGCCGCGCCGTCCTTGGCGGACATCAGCACGTCCTCGAACGTCACCTTGTCGCCGGGCTCGCCGGCGAGCGACATCACCGTAATCTTGTCGTCGGCGGAAACGCGATACTGCTTTCCGCCGGTTCTGATGACTGCGAACATCTTTGTTTTCCCGTGTTCGATTCCGGCCTGGCGCGGAAACCCGCGCCGGTCGGCTTCTTTGCAGTATGAAACCGGACGTCCGGGGAAATTTCAGAGCGAACCCTGCAACAACCAAAAGGCGCGAACTCGTCGCTCGCGCCGCCAGACAGTGGCCTTCTAAAGGAAAACGCGCCCCACTGTCAACGAATCCGTTCGGTTTTTTGGGCCGCTGCGGCGTCGGAGGACTTGGCGCCCGCCGCCCCCGATGCTATCTCGCGCCCCGACCATGCGTCCGCGCCCGCGCGGAGCCTCGCGGAGAGGTGGCAGAGTGGTCGATCGCGCCGCACTCGAAATGCGGAGTACCGGCAACGGTACCGGGGGTTCGAATCCCTCCCTCTCCGCCATCCTTGCCTTAACGCTTTGATTTCCGTTAAGCTGCGGTAATCGCAGCACGTTCACGCCTCGACTGTGACCCAGAAGTGTGACCCACGCATGGGACTCGTGACCAACGTCGTTCGCAGAGGCGCCGTCTATTATTTCCGCCGGCGCGTACCCGATGACCTTCAGCCCCAGATCGGCCCCTTGCCTCATCCAGGCGCTCATCGGCGCGCATGAGGCGCTGCTCGCCCTTGGAGCGTTTCACGTTTGGACGGAAGCGGACCCGGCTTCGTCGAAGCCGGGTCGCGGTATCAGGTTCATCAGCATGCGGGCATAGCCGCCGTCGACGCCGATTTCCTCGCCGGATACGTAGCTCGACCGCGCGCTCGCCAGGAAGAGGACGGCGTCGCGGATGTCCTCGGGCGCGCCGATGCGGCCGAGCGGCGTCACGGCCTCGCGCCGCACCTTCACGCCGGGCGCGTCGTAGAAGCCCTGGCTCATCGGCGTCAGCACCATGCCGGGGCTCACCACGTTCGACCGGATCCCGGCCGATCCGCATTCGATTGCGAGCTGGCGCGACAGCATCACGACGGCCGCCTTGGCGACGCTGTAGGCGCCGCTCGACCCCTGCGGGTGGCTGGCGGAGATCGAGGCGACGTGGACGATGCTGCCGCCGCCGCGCGCCCGCATCTGCCGCGCGAACGCCTGCGCGCACAGGAAATAGCCGGTGAGGTTGACGCCGATCTGCTCGTTCCATTGCGCGAGCGGCAGCGTTTCGAGCGGACCCGGGCGCAGGAGCGCGGCGTTGTTCACCAGCACGCCGCACGGGCCGAGCCGCATCTCCACCTCGCGCGCCGCGGCCGCGACGCTCGCGGGATCGCTGACATCGCAGGCGACGGCGATGGCCTGCGCATTTTCCGGCATGGCGGCGAGCGCCGCCTCGGCGGCCTCCGCCGTTCGGTCGAGGAGGGCGATGCGGCTGCCCGCCGCCGCCAGCCCCGCCGCGATCGCCCGGCCCAGGCCGCCGCCCGCGCCCGTGACGACGCTGACCGTTCCTGCAAGGCCGAGCCAAGCGCCGGCCGAAGATCGCGCCGGTCCGCTCATTGCGCGCGCGCCAGCGATGAAAGGGCGACGCGCCGGATGAGGCGATTTTCCTGCGCGACGATGAGCGGTCCCGACGCCTTGAGGTAGTCCGGCCAGCCGGGGTCCCGGTCGCGCGCCGCGTGGCGGCGCTCGAAGTCGCCCATATCAGCGAATTCCCAGACATGGACGACCTGGTTCAGCATGCCCACCGCGCTCGTCGCCACGAAAAGCGGCGGGCGCAGATATTTCAACTGGACCGGCATCAGCAGCCGGTCCACCACCTCGATGAAGTCCGGGGTCTTGCGAAGCGCGATCGTGTAGACGCGCAGGTCGAGCAGCGGCAGGTTCTCGCTCATCGTCAGCCCTTGATCAGCGGGCAGCCGCCTTCGGCCAGCGTGCGAAAGGCGTCCGCGGCGGGGATCGTCGAAACCAGCTTGTAGATGTCTCCCGGGCCGCGGCTCTCTTCGGGGCCCTTCACCTCGAAGAGATAGGCCGGGTGAATCTTGCGTCCGTCCGCGCGCACCGAGCCCTGGCCGAAACAATCGTCGTCGGTCGGCATGGCTTTCATCTTTTCGACGACCTCGGCGCCGTTCGCCTTGGCGCGAGCGACGCCGAGCGCCTTCACCGCCTTGAGATAATGCGCCACCACGGAATAGTCGCCCGCCTGGCTCATGTTGGGAAACGTGTTCGGCGGCAGCTTCGGTTTGATGCGGCTCATGAACGCGCGGGTGCGGTCGTTCAGATCCCAATAGAAGGTTTCCGTCAGCGACAGGCCCTTGGCGACGGGCAGGCCCATGCCGAGCACGTCGGTGATGTAGCCGACCATGGCGGCGAGACGGATGCCCGAGCCATGGAGGCCGAACTCGCGCGCCTGCTTGAGACAGGAGATGAGTTCGCTGCCCGAATTGGCGAAGGCCACGACATTGGCGCCCGACGATTGCGCCTGAAGCAGGAACGACGAAAAGTCCGACGTCGCTCCGTAGGGATACCGGACGGCGCCGAGGACCTTTCCGCCGGCGGCCTCGACGAATTTCGTCGCGTCGGCCTGCGCGGCGTGTCCGAAGGCGTAGTCCGCCGTGACGAAGAACCATTTGTCTCCGCCGGTCTTGACGAGCGAGGTCGCCGTCGAATGCGCCAGGCACCAGGAATCCCACGCCCAATGCACCTGGTTCGGGCTGCACCCCTTGCCGGTGAGATCCGAGCTGCCGGCGGTCGTGATCAGCGCGACTTTCTTCTTGGATTCGATCAGGCCCTTCGCGCCGAGCGCGATCGAGGAATTGCCGACGTTCTCGATGGCGTCGACGCCGCTTTCGTCGAACCAGCGCCGGATGATCGCGGAGCCGACGTCCGCCTTGTTCTGATGGTCGGCGACGAGAATCTCGACCTTGATATCGGGGTTCTGCCCCATGAATTCGTCCGCCGCCTGCTGGGCGCAGGCGACCGTGGTCGGCCCCGACACGTCGCGGTAGATGCCGGACATGTCGGTGATCACGCCGATGCGGATCGTATTCGCGGCCTGCGCGCGCGCGAGGCGCGCCGGCATGGTCGCCACGCCGGCGAGCGCGCCGGCGACGAAGGTGCGGCGATCGAATCTCATGGTCGTCCTCTCCCTGCTATGCACGCGCCGTTCGTTGCGGCGCGAGATTCTGGCGATTGCTTCGATCGGGCGGCGCTTCTCACGCCGGCTGCGCGAGATGTCTCCCGGTGATGAAGCCGAAGGTCATGATGGGGCCGAGCGTGATGCCGGCGCCGGGATAATTGCCGCCCATGACGCTCGCGCGGTCGTTGCCGACGGCGTAGAGTCCGGCAATGGGCGCGCCGCCCGGGCCGAGAACGCGGCCGACGACGTCGGTCTCCACGCCGTCGAACGTTCCCAGGTCGCCCATGACGAGCTTCAGCGCGTAATAGGGCCCGTCTCCGATCGGCGCGACGTTGGGATTGGGCTTGTGCTCCGCATCGCCGAGGAAACGGTTGAACGCCGTCGAGCCCCGGCCGAACGCCGGATCTTCGCCGCGCGCGGCGTCCTTGTTGTAGTCGCGCACGGCGGCCTCGAGGCCGGCGGGATCGACGCCCGCGGCTTTGGCGAGTTCGGCGAGCGTGCGGCCGGTCTTGAGATAGCCGTTGCGCGTGTAGAGCGAGATCGGCACGGGCGCGGGCTTTGCGTAGCCGAGGCCGTATTTGCGGATCGTCGCATGATCGCAGATCAGCCAGGCCTCCGCTTCGGGTCCGCCCGACTCGATCATCGCCGCGCCCACGTCGTGATAGGAGTTCGACTCGTTGGTGAAGCGCCGCCCCCTCCGGTTCACCGCGATGACGCCCGGCTTGTAGCGGTCGACGAGATGCGGGAACACGCCCGTTTTTCCGCCGCCGAGCGGAACCTCGGAGACCGGCATCCAGGCCGCCGGGCTCGGAAAACGGATGTCCACGCGCCCGCCCGCCGCCTCGGCGAGACGCAGGCCGTCGCCGGTGTTTCCTTCCGGCGTCGGCGACAGGTGGCGGCCGCCGCGCGCCAGATGCGGATAGGCCTTGGCGATGCGCGCCTTGTCGTGCGGAAAGCCGCCGCACGCCAGAACGACGCCGCGCCGCGCGCGTAGCTCCCAGCTTCCCGAGGCGTCGCGCAGCCGCGCGCCGACGACACTATCGCCGTCGCGCAGCAGCTCTTCCGCCGCCGTGCTCGTGAGGATCGGAATGCCGAGATCGAAAGCCGATTTGGCGAGCCGCGCGACCAGCGCGTTGCCGCTCGTGACCTGCACGCCGCGGCGATAGAGGGCGAGCTCCTTGAGATGGTTCGCCAGGCGCTTGCCGACGTAGATCGCGGAGGTCGCCGATTTTGTCGCGCGGAAGAAATGCTTCAGATCCTCGTTGGAGGAATTGAACATCATGCCGATGAAGGTGATGGTCGACAGCGGCGGGCGCAGCCGCGCGATCTCCTTGCCCAGCCGGCGCGCGTCATAGGGCGCGGCGGTCACCGAGCGGCCGATCCGGGCGCCGCCTTCCTGATCGGGGTGGTAGTCCGGATAGCCGGACAGAATGAATTTCGCCTCGGTCTCGCGCTCGAACCATTCGAGCATGCGTGGGCCTTCGTCGAGGAAGGCGTCGATGGTCGTCTCGTCGAAGAAATTGCCGGTCTCCCGGCGCAGATAGGTCTTGGCCGCCTCGCGCGTGTCCTTGACGCCGGCGGCGCGGGCGTGTGCGTTGCCGGGAATCCACAGCACGCCGCCCGAGAAGGCCGTCGTGCCGCCGAAGAACGGCTCCTTCTCGACGATCGCTACGTCGAGGCCGTGCTTCTTCGCCGTGATCGCGGTCGAAAGCCCGCCGGCGCCCGAGCCGACGACGACGACGTCGCATGACGATAGGCGAGCGCCAGCATCGGCCATCTGCGTTTCCCCGAAGCATGGCCGGCGCGCTTCCGTGATGCCGCAGGGGCGGCGAGGCGTCGTCTCTGGCCGTTTCCTCCGGTCGCCGCCTTCATGGGGCGACCTTGGCGGCGAAGACTATTCAATCTTGCCGGGAGCGACATGGACGCACCCCGCGAAGATTGGTATTTTTTCCGCGCACGCGGATTTATCGGCGATGAGCAGCAACCACCCCGTCGAACGCTATGCGCTCTACGGAGACCCGGCGCGGGATGTCGATCTGCAGTTCCTGCATGTGGAGCCGATCCATGTCCGCAGCGGCCAGTTCAACTGGACGATCGACCCGCATTCGCATGCCGAATTGCATCAGGTTCTGATGGTGATGGCGGGCGGCGGCGCCGTCCGTATCGAGGCGTCCGACATTCCCATCGTCCCGCCGGCCCTGATCGTCATCCCGGCGCGGACGGTCCACGCTTTCGCCTTTGCGCCGAATACGGACGGATGGGTGCTTTCGGTGGCCGAGAGCCTAGTGCAGGACGCGGCCGGCGACGACGCCGCGGTCGCCGCCCTGTTCGCGCGCGCCCGCCGCATTACGGACGTCGAGGCCGGCGCCGCGGAAGCCTTCGTCGCGATCAGCGAGAGCCTTGCGCTCGAGCTCGTGTGGACGGCGCCGGCGCGCGGCCTCGCGATGCGCGCCGAATTCCTGCGGCTTCTGGTGGCGGCCGCGCGGCTTGTCGCGCAGGAGGATGAGGCGGCGGCGCCGCTCGGCTCGTCCGACGCGCTCCTGATAGAGCGATTCAGGCGGCTCGTCGAACAGGACTTCCGCCGAGGCGCGCCCATTGCGGCTTACGCCTGGGCGCTCGGCGTGTCGGACGACCGGCTGCTCGCCGCCTGCCGCCGCAGGCTGGGGGAGCCGCCGCTGGCGGTCGTGCAGCGGCGGCTCGTGCTCGAGGCGCAGCGCTGGCTCGTCTATTCGACGCTTTCGGTCGGGGCGATCGGCCATGAGCTCGGCTTCGACGATCCCGCGTATTTCTCCCGCTTCTTTCGGCGGCAGACCGGCGAGACCCCGAAGGCCTACCGCGCCCGCACCGGCCGGGTCATGCCTGAAGCGCGCCGGTCCGCCAGCCGCGAGAAGGACGGGGCGTGACGGTTCGCCCAGAGCGGGCCGAACGATGCGCGTTCCGTCTGGGTTCCATGCATAACGACCATGTCGCCGCTGGCGGCGGGTCGGCTATCAATTCGCCATGTCCGTACAAACCAGCGACCTCGCCTCCGTCGATCGGCGCTCCTTCTCAGCGCCGGAACTCGGCGCGCTTGTCGCCGTCTTCACGGCGCATTTCGTCAGCCATTTCTACTATCTCGTCCTTCCGCCCCTGTTTCCGCTGCTGCGCGACAGGACGGGCCTGGGCTTCATCGAGCTCGGCCTGACGCTGACGGCCTTCAACGTCGTCACGGCTGTCCTGCAGACGCCGGTCGGCTTTCTGGTCGACCGCGTGGGCGCGCGCCCCGTGCTGGCGGCCGGGCTGCTGCTCGGCGGGATCTCCTATGTCGCGATCGGCCTCTGGCCGACCTATCCCGTCATGCTCGCCGGCATGACTGCCGCGGGCCTCGCCAATTGCGTCTACCATCCCGCGGATTACGCGGTCATGTCGCATTCGATCGGAACGAGACGGATCGGCAAGGCCTTCTCGATCCATCTGTTCGCGGGCTATTTCGGCGGCGCCGTCGCGCCGGCCGCCATGCTCGCGCTCGCTGCCTGGCTCGGCCTGTCGGGGGCGATGATCGCGGCGGGCCTCCTCGGGGGCGTCGGCGCGCTGACGGTCCTCCTGTTTCTGAGGCCCGGCGCCGCCGACCGGAAGGCCGATGCGAACCATGCCGCCAAGCCGGACGAGAAGGTCAGGGTGTTCACGCCCGTCGCCCTGTCGCTGACGGGCTTCTTCGTGCTGCTCAGTCTGTCGGGAACCGGCGTCAACAATTTTGCGGTGGCGGCCCTGACGAGCGGCGCCGGCCTGTCCTTGCAGACAGCCAGCGCGGCGCTGACGGCGTTCCTTCTCATGTCGGCGCTCGGCATCATCGGCGGCGGCGTGCTTGCCGACAGGACCGCGCGGCACGGCCAGGTCGCGGCGATCGGCTTCGTGTTCACCGCGCTGCTCGTCTGCTGCGTCGCCGGCGTTTCGCTGTCGGGCGCGGCCATCGTCGCGACGCTGGGCATGGCGGGCTTCCTGTCGGGCCTCATCCAGCCCTCGCGCGACATGATGGTGCGCGCCGCCTGTCCTCCCGGCGCCGCCGGGCGCGTCTTTGGAATCGTCACGACCGGCTTCAACATCGGCGGCGCGATAGGTCCTCTGCTCTTCGGCTATTTCATGGACCATGGCCGGCCGATGTGGGTGTTCGGCGCGACCGCCGTCTTCATGGCGATCACCGCGCTCGCGGCGGCCTGGGGCGAGTTCCGCTCGCGCAATCGCTAAAACAGGCCGCGTCCAGGCGAAGCTGTCGTCGAGAGGAGCGAAGCGGCGAAGCGATCCGTCCCGGGCCCGCGCCAGCGGTTGGATTGGTTTGCTCCGCTCTGCTCTGCTCGCGATGACGCCGCAAGACTGGACGCAAGATCGAACTCTTGACACATGTCTGCAACCGCACGACCGTCTTTGCCGCCGATCTCGCCCAGAAAGCGCGCAACGCCGACGGCGACCCGAGGCGAAATTCCCATCACCAGAAATGCAGCACATAAATCAGCAGAAAGAAGGCCCAAAGCAGATGGGCCGGAAAAATCCTCTGCTGTCGCGGATGCTGAACGAAGCGCGCGAGACCCCGTCGGGATTCTTCCGATGCTGAAGCCGACGATGATGCCGATGACAGTGCGAACGTAGGAAAATGTGATCGAGCCGATCGCTTTGGGCAGATCCATGCTTATCCCTCGGGCCGGTCCTGCTTCACACGCTCCCTGCGTAGATGCCGACCGGTCCCGAGCCAAGCCCGAATCCATTCTTTCGTCCGGCGGATTGCGACGGCCTGCGCGCCCACAAATTCGCCGGCGCCACAGGTGGTCTCGCAGCGGCGCGCCGGACGCCGAGGCCTAGTTTTCGTACAAGCCGATCACGCGGTTCTGCTCGATGATGTGATCCTTGTAGCGTTCGAGGAACTGCTCGCGCGTCGGCGCGCCGTCCACTTTCGTGTCCAATGCGTAGACCCAGAAATAATAGTGATGCAGGCCATGTCCGGCCGGCGGCTGCGGGCCGTAATAGCCGGGCGCGCCCGCGCCGTTCGGGCCGGCGCGGAATTTTTCCTGGGCGCCTGCGAGATCGGCGGTGGTCGGCGGGACGCCGTACAGCGTCTAATGCGTGAAACCGCGCGGAAGCGGCGCGTCGGGGTCGTGGCAGATCACTGCGAGCTCCACCGCTTCCGGGGGAACGCCGCTGATCTTGAGACGCGGGATGACGTTGCCCTTGTCGCCGGCATGCTCGTCTTTCATCTTGCCGAGATGGGGAAAATCGAGGCTTTCGATCTTCAGGGACTTGATATTCAGGGGCATGAGTTTCTCTCTGGCTTTTGGGAGGATAGCGGATGGGGCAGGCGGATCGCGCGGCTATCCCGCGATATCCGCGACCGTCTTCATGCCTCCGACGCGCTGGTGCACGCGGCCGCCGCTCGCAACGGCGACGCAGATCATGATTTCATCCGGACGCGGGCTGTCGGGCACGGCGATGGTCATCGCGTCATAGTGAGATCGAATGTAGAGTTCGTCCTTGTGGGCGAGAGGAATGTCGATTTCCGTCCCCGCGGCGGCGATCTTCGAGGATGAGGAGATCCACGCGCGTCCTCCGCCGACCGCTTCGCGCAGCGCATCGCCGAAGATCGTGGTCACGCAGGCGACGACATGTTCCTGCTCTCCGTTGAGGCCCGCAATGCCTCCCTTGCCATAGCTCTCGACGGGCAGGCCGCCGAGCAGCGCGCTCGCCCTTTGCCCCAGGGCCCGACCAAGCAGCGCGCTCGGCTTGATGAGGAGCGAGAGGTCGGCGACGTATTTTCCGGCGAAGGGATTGCGGAAGACCACGGCCGCCGCCGCCTTGATCAGCGGCCGGCCCGGAGCGCCGCCACCGTCGTGGACGACATCCTGCGACGCCCTGTACCAGCAGCGGACGTCATAGGCCGCATAAAGTTCCTGTTCGAGACTCATACCTTGCTCCGACGCAGCGAGCCGGCCGCGTTCCCCGCGTCCGACACGATGAAAATATTGACTGAAGGAAACGACGCGCCGCTCTTCACCAGGAAAAGACGCGCCGCAGGGGATCGTACCGCGCGGCCTCGAGCGCCTGCGGCGTGAACTGATTGCCCTTGGACAGCGAACGATTTGCGGCATATTCGCCG
The DNA here is from genome assembly GCA_036796555.1 of Rhodoblastus sp. Classification (GTDB taxonomy): domain Bacteria; phylum Pseudomonadota; class Alphaproteobacteria; order Rhizobiales; family Beijerinckiaceae; genus JAJXWB01. The sequence goes on from DAIRCS010000001.1 coordinate 13,392, forward strand.
GAGACCGCCTGGCAGCGATCGGTGATCGGACGGATGCGCCTTTCCCACGATGGGAGCGCTTCCTCGATGTCGGCGATTTCCTCCAGTTCCATCGCGAGGCTGTAGGCGTTGACCATGGCGCAGCCGGCGCCTTGCGCCAGCGCCGGGCACATGGCGTGAGCCGCGTCGCCGACGAGCGCGACCCTGCCTTTTGTCCAGACGTCCAGCTTCGTGGTCTCGTAGCGATCATAGCGGGCCGTCTGCAACTTGGCGGCCTCGGTCAGCACCGGCTCGAGGAACGGAAACATTTCGAGCCAGCAATCGAGATGGAGCGGCACCCGCGAGCCGTTGGGATCGGCGGCCGGCGCCATCAGCCCGAGATAGAGATCGTTCTCATTGCAGGGCGAGTAGAGGATCCGTTGCACGCGCGGCCAGAAATTCCACATGTCGATGGTGTTGTCCCATTCGCCGCAGCCGAGTTCCTTTTTCTTGCGCGGAACGATCAGGCGGATCAGGCCGTCGGTCGAGACCCAGCGATCCTGCTCGAAACCAATCGAATCCCGTACTTTCGATTTGACGCCGTCGGCGCCGACGACTAGGTCGGCCGTGTTCACGGCGCCGGACGCCAGCGTGATCTTTCCGGACGGATCGGCTTCGACCACCTCGGAATTGACCAGGATATCGACGCCTTCCGCGCGCGCCTTGTTCGCGAGCGCCTGATGCAGGTGCTGTCGCGTCATGATGCGCCATGGCAGGCCGTTGAACGTCTCTCGCGAGACGCTCTTGTTGTGCAGCCATGTCTCATATGTCGGCGGCGTATGAGATCCGTTGAGGATGTCTTCGAGAACCCCGAGGCCCTCGAGCACGCGCAGGCCGTTGTGCCACAGGTAGATGCCGGCGCCGAAAGCGCGGAGTTCCGGGCCTTTCTCGTGCAGGCGCACGCTCCAGCCGCGCTGACGCAGGGCTATCGCGGCTGCCAGCCCGGCGAAGCCTGCGCCCGCGACTTCGGCATGCGGCGTCTTGCCGCCGCGCTTATTTACATTCGCCATTTCGTGTCACCAGAATGCTGAATGGACAGGAGGCGCCGGGATCGTCAGGCGGCGGCGCCGTTGTTCGTCGACCTCATTGCCGGTCTTGCCAGACGAGGTTGCCCAGATCGGCCGTCGCATTGACGATGCCTTCCTTCTTCGCGGCGTCCACCCAGAACTGCATCGTCTCGGGCGGAACGTTCTTCGACCACTCGCCGAGATGCATCTTCTCGATCACGGCCGGAGGTATCTTGGTGTTCGCGGCGATCGTCTGCCGTGCGATCTTCGGGTCCTTGAAATCGTCGATCGCCCGATTGACGGCGCGGAGGAAACGACGCGTCAGATCTTTGTTCTGCTCGACGTAGGGCAGCATGGCGACAATCCCGGACACGACGTTCGGCGATTTCACGTCCGTGAAATAATGGCCGAGCACGCGCGCGCCCTGTTCCTCGCCCAGCGTCACGAAGGGCTCGGTTGCGCCGACGGCCGCGACTGTGTTGTTGCGGATCGCCGCCAGCATGTCCGGGAAGGGGATTTCACGGAACGTGACCGTCTTGACGTCGACATTCTGCTTGCGCAGCCATTCGCGCATCATCGTCCAGTCGGTGTTGTAGCTCAGGTTGGTCGCGATGGCTTTGCCCTTGAGATCCGCGGCGGTCTTGATCGCCGGGTCCATCGTCAGAACGGCATGCACCGGATCGGCGGATGTCTGCTGAAAATTGAACGAGACATAGGTCACGGGGATGCCGCCGTTGCGCGCGTTCAGGACGCCGAGCGCGTCGGAAATGCCGAACTGCAGGGCCCCGGATTGCAACGCGGGAATGATCTGGCCTCCGCCGGACATCGGCACGAGTTCGACCTCGATATGCTCGTTCTTGAAGTAGCCGGCGTCCCGTGCGCGCCAGAAATACGCATAGATGCCGACAGGGATGTATCCGACCCGAAGCTTGGTCATCTCCTGGGCTTTTGCCGATCCTGGCGGAGTTGCGAAGGAAAGTCCTATCGCGGCGGCCAGTGCGATGGCGAGAGTCGTCAGTTTTACCTTCATGTCACACATCCTCCTTCTGAACGGCGTTCTTCTGCGCCTGCTGGCGGACCAGCGTGTAAACGCGGTGCCGCAAGCGCAGGAAGTCCGGGCTTTCCTTGGTGATGAGCTGATCGCGCGGACGAGGCAGGTCGATCGCGATTTCCTCGACCACGCGCGCGGGACGGGTCGACAGGACCACCACCTTGTCGGCCATGAAGACGGCTTCGTCTATGTCGTGGGTGACGAGCAGCGTGGACAGCGACATCTTGCGGCAGATGTCCATCACCATGTCCTGAAGGTCGATGCGCGTCTGCGCGTCGACCGAGGCGAACGGCTCGTCGAGCAGCAGCAATTTCGGCCGCGCCGCGATCGAGCGCGCGAGCGCGCAGCGTTGCTGCATGCCTCCCGACGTCTGCCACGGAAACAAATCCGCCGCGTGTTCGAGATTGACGGCCCTGAGCGCATCCTGCACGCGCTGCTCGCGCTCGCTCCTGCCGGCGCGCGGCAGGCCGAACGCGACGTTCTGGCGGATGGACAACCACGGAAAGAGGCTGCGATTGTAGTCTTGAAAAACGATCGACAGCCACGGCGGCGGGTCGTCGAAGCGCTGTCCATCGTGCAGGACTACACCGCGGTCCGGCTGGATCAGGGACGCGATGCAACGAAGAAGCGTCGTCTTGCCGCAACCGGACGGCCCTACGACTGCCAGGAATTGCGCGGCTTCCTGTCGGAACGACAATCTCTCGAGTATAGGCGTCGCGGCCGAATAGCCCTTGGAGATGTCGTCTACAGTCAGGACCGGCTCGGTCATCCTGGTTCTCCCTGGCTCAAATCGCGTGGATGTCGGGCAGGCCGCGCCACCCGCGATACCATGCGAGCACGCGCCGTTCTGTCGCCAGCAGGGCGAGCGTGAGCCCGAGGCCGATCACGCCGATGGTCAGCACGCCGGCGTAGACGTTCGCCGTCTGGAACAGCCGCTGATTGCGCAGGATGTAGAAGCCGAGGCCGTCGTCCGCGGCGATCAGTTCGGACAGAACCATCATCACTAGCGCGATGCTGAGCGCGATCCGCAGACCCGCGAAGATCGAGGGCAGGGCGGCGGGAAGTATCACGCGCGCGAGACGCTCGGGCAGCGAAAGGGCGCTCACGCGCGTGACGTCGAGCAGGACGGGATCGACCCGGCGCGCGCCGTCGATCGCGGCGAGCAGCACGGGAAACACCGATCCAAACGCGATGACGAAGATTCGCATCGTGTCGGTCGGCCCGAACAGCAGCAGGGCGGCGGGCAGAATGGCGATAGCGGGAATGAAGCGCAGATATTCCAGAACCGGACGGATCCAGGGATCGAGCGCGCGCATGTAACCGAGAGCAATGCCGGCGATCACGCCGAGGACGACCGCGATCGAAAAGCCGACCGCCAGACGCGTCACGCTCGGCACAATCGCGCTGTGGAACAGGTCGCCATGCCAGAGACGCACGAATCCGTTTGCGATCGCGCTGAGCCCCGGCAGATACGGCGCGGGATGGGCGACGGCGGCCCATTGCCAGAGCGCGAGCAAGGCCCCGATCGTTCCGATCTGCCAGGCCAGCGACGCGATCCGTTTCCGCCTAGCGGTCATGATTTTCCGGACTCCAGGGCAGAAGGCGGCGCTCGATCGCCAGAAAGGTCGTGTTGACGAGATAGCCGAGCACGCCGGTGACGAAGACCGCGGCCCACATCTCCGTCACCAGGCCGTTGAGGCGAACGTTCTCGATGTAGAAGCCGAGGCCCGGACGCCCGGTCAGCATCTCCACGGTGATCGCCAGGACGAGCGCGATCGCCGACGCGGTGCGGACGCCGGTCGCGACCGACGGCGCCGCATTGGGAAGGACGATGCGGAAAAGCTGCGCCACGCGCGACAGGCCGATCACGCGGCCGGTTTCCAGATAGCGCGGGTCCGTGCTCTCCACGCCCGCCTTGGCGCTGAACAGCACTGGCCAGACGCTGGCGAAGGCGATCATGAACAATTGCATCTGCAGCCCGATCCCCAGCGTGAGCAAAGCCACGGGTATCAGCGCCACCGAGGGGATCGGCCGCAGGAATTCGATCAGCGGCCGCGTTGCGATTTCCAGTCTCGGCGACAGAGCGAGGGCGAAGCCGGCGGCGGCGCCGACGACGGTCGCTATCAGCAATCCCAGCGCCCACGAACCCATGGTGGCGAACACAGCGCCAGCAAGATCGCCGCCCCACAGCCCGGCCGCGGCCGACCTGAGGATGGCCGCGAAGGAGGGAAGGTCCCGCGGATCTACCAGGCGCAGCGCCCGAACAAGCTCCCAGGCGGCGATGGATGCGCCGACTCCTGCGAGACCTTTCAGGATATTCTGGACGTTCGGCGGCATCTTTCTGATCCATGTCGCGGCAGATCGGCGATCCAGCGTCGGAGAACACGACGCGGGCGCCTGCGTCAGCAATGCCAGACCGTCAGCCTCTCTGTTCATGACGCGCAAACCGATCCTGCGAAGGAAGCCGGAAACGTGGACGCTGACCCGCAATGCGCACGCGGTCAGCTCTTGGCGAATTCCCTTATTGCCTTGGCGGAGAATTCGGGCGCCTCTTCCGTCACGTAATGGTCCGTGTTCTCGACCACGAGCACCGGCAAGTCCGGCCGCAGCCTTCGCGTTTTCTCGAGCGCCGCTTCCGAGACGAGCGTGCTCATGGCGCCCCTTACGACAAGCACCGGTGGCTTCACGTTTCTGAAAGCCGGCTCGAGATTCTCGCGCAGCGATTGGGCGGTCAGCGCCATAGCGTTGGGATCGGCGAGCGGGCGGAAGCCGCCGTCGACCTGCCTGAAAGCCGTCATGGCGCGACGACGGATCGCTTCCGGCGGCATCATCTTGTAGCGATCCCTCAGATACGCCTCGATCTCATCCCGGCTTGCAAACAGCCGGTCGCCGCCGTTCACACGCGCTTCGAGGGCGTCGAGCACGTCTTTCTCGATGTAGGGAGTGAAGTCGACGGCCACGACCGACTTCACCAGCGCGGGGTCGATCGCTGCGGCGACCACGCCGTTGCGCGCGCCCAGCGAATGGCCGACGATGATCGCCGGACCGGACTCCAGCTTCCTGATCAAGGAAAGCACGTCCTCGGCCAGATCATTGGCCGAATAACCCGTCGCAGGCTTGTCGCTGAGGCCGTGGCCGCGCTGGTCGACGGCGATGCAACGGAACTCGTCTTTCAGATCGAGAATGATCGGATCCCAAACCGCTGCGTTGGACGTGATGCCGTGCAGGAAAATCGCAACCGGGCCGTCGCCGGCTTCGCGGACGTTCAGCGTTATGCGGCCGGTGTCTATCCGGTGCGCCTGGATGGAATCGTTGTTCAGCACGCTTCCTGCCTCCTCAACGTCTGCGCCGCGTCGCCCCTGCGCGACAGATTGACAGACAATCTTGCAATTGACAGACAATCTGTCAATTGCGAGTGTGCTGCATCGGAACCCTTTTTGACTCGGTCTCGTCCTGCGTCACGAATGCCCGCGATCCGCTCGGAACATGCTGGCTTTCTGCGCATTTCGCCCGGTCGCTGTGCATTGCAAATCCAGGCGGCGTCCCGCGTTCTACCGTCCTCGAGCCAGGCTCTCGATCCTCACAATGAAACAGAAATTCGATTTGCGTATCGCGCCTCGGACCGTCCAGCAGGAAGTGCTCGAGAAGCTGCGCCACGCCATCCTTTCCGGCATGTTCCAACCCGGGAACCGGCTGGTCGAGTCACAGCTTTGCGGCTCTCTGGGCGTCAGCCGGCCGTCGTTGCGCGAGGCGTTACGCAGTCTGCAGGCGGAGCGCCTGATTGAAATCGTCCCCAATCGCGGACCGCAGATCCCCGTGCTTTCTTGGCGCGACGCTGAAGAAATCTATGAAGTGCGCGAGCTCCTGGAAGGCGAGGCCGCGGCGCGCTGCGCGCAGACCATAGAGGACGACGAAATCGTCGCCCTGAAGGAATGCGTGGATTCTTTCCGCCGCGCTGTGAAGCAGGAGGATCCGGCCGAGCAGGTCGAGATGGCGAACCGGTTCTTCGCCATTATCCTCCGCAACTGCGGCAACAAGATCATCGAGGAAGTCGAGGCCGGCCTGCTGGCGCGCGTCACATTCCTGCGGGCCCGTTCGATGTCGATGCCGGATCGCGTCAAGAAGAGCTACAATGAAATGAACGCCATCTACGTGGCCATTCGCGATCGCGATCCGCGAATGGCGCGAAAGAGCGCTCAGGAGCATGTCGCCAACGCGCGAAACGCCGCGAAAAAGGCGTTCGAAAAGGCGGCCGGTCCGATTGACCGCACGGCCGATGGACGAGTCCGGCGCTGACTTCCTGATCGGAGATCATCCGAAACCGTCCTGACTGCGACCGGCGCGGAAGCGCCGTCTACGCTGCGCGAAACCGCCCAGGCTGCGAAGGACTCGACGATGCGAAGGCCAGAATGTGGATCGGCGGCTTCCGGCCGATCCTCGAGACGCCGCCTCCACACCCTCGCGCGAAGCGGCCAGGATTTTGATCTGTTCTATTTCTCAATAAGAATCAATTACTTGTCAGATGAGTGGTCGACTCCTATTCAAGTACCGCGAACGCCTGGGGACGGGAGGTCATCATGCCCGCAATCTGCGACCGCGACATTCGCGCGGCGCTCGGAGATGTGGACGCCCTTGTCCTGAAAGAACTTGTCCGCACCCGGGCGAACGTCGAGGAATTCATGCAGGCTCTCGAATTCGTTCGCGGACGCGGCCGGTTCGATTTCAAATCCTACGAAGCGTCGCAGGCGCGCGTGCAACGGCTGGTCGATCTGCTCTTCGTGGCGGCGGGCGCCGATTCCGGCAATCGGAACCGCGCCGCGTGAGTTGCGGCATGCCGCACCCGTATATTTCTCCATTCAAGTGAGATGACCATGTCCCGAACCGCATCCACGCCTGCCGTCGCTTCGTCCGACCGCGCGGAGCGCCTCGAGTTTCTTGCGACGCGCCGCTCGGTTCCCATCGCGATGCTCGGAGAGCCGGGCCCCGATCCCTCCGAGGTCCGTCGGCTGCTGACGATCGCCACGCGCGTTCCTGATCATGGAATGCTCGAGCCGTGGCGGCTGATCGTCATCGAGGGCGACGCTCGGCGCCGTCTGGGCGAACGTCTGGCGCCCATCTTCGTCGCGGAGAATGCGACGATGGAGCAGGAAAAGCGCGAGAAATTCGCGTCCACGATCGCACGCGTCTTCACCCATGCGCCGCTCGTCGTCGTGGTTGTGAGTCGCGTCGACCCTGCCGCGCGCATATCGGCCTGGGAGCAGGAGCTTTCGGCGGGCGCCGTGTGCATGAATCTTCTGCACGCCGCCGGCGCGCTCGGCTTCGCCGGATCCTGGCTGACGGGCTGGACCGCCTACAGCGAAGGCGCGCGCGGCGTGCTTGGGCTCAGCCAAGGCGAGAAGATCGCCGGCGTCATCCATATCGGCGCGCCGAAAGAGGCGCCCGCGGACAGAAAGCGGCCTGATCTCGATGCGATCGCGACCTGGTGGCGCGACGAAGGGACCGGCGCGGGCGAGGCCAGATAGGCTTCCCCGGCGGAGAGCCGGTCATCCGCGCGCGCGGCGTCTCGGTCGGTTGTTGTCGCGCCTTCCATTGACGCGCCATCTTCCTGGACAACGAAGTATGGCTTTCGACGAAAGCAGTTGATACCTTTTCCACGCATGGATTCCTGTATCGGGATTGCTGGATGCAGAAGGTTAAATCGGTAGATCGCGCGGTTGATATTCTTCTTTCCTTCACGCGCGCGCGTCCGAGCATGGACGTGTCGGAGATGCAGGACCGGCTGGGCATGGCGCGCCCGACGCTCTACAGAATGTTGCGCACGCTCGAGCAGAAGGGCCTGATCCGCTCTTCGGGCGAACCGCGGCGATACGAGCTGGGGCACAAGGTCGTCGAGCTCGCGAACGTGTGGCTGTCGAACATCGACGTGACGCGCGCGGCCAAGCCCATACTCGAGGCGCTGAAGACCGAAACCGAGGAAACGCTGGCGCTCAACATTCCGCTCGCGGACGGAACCCGCCTTTGCGCAATCGAAATACCCAGCCTTCAGCCCTTGTCTTTCTCGGTCGGGGTCGGCCACATCGCGCCCCTGCATGTCGGCGCTTCCGGCAAGACGATCCTGGCCTTCCTGGCGGACGGGCGCGCGGAAGCGGCGGTCAGGCGCGATCCCGAGCTTGCGCGCCAGTTCGAGCAGATACGCGACGAGCGCTATTCCGTGACGCGCGGCGAGCTTATCAGCGGAGCCATGGCGATCGCCGCGCCTGTCTTCGATCGCTTTGGCGCCGTGATCGCGTCGATTTCGGTCGTGGGGCCGGAAGCGCGCTTCAAGGGCCAGATACGTCAAGCTTCGATCAGCCTCGTTCAGCGCGCCGCAGAGGAAATATCGAAAGCGATGGGCTATAGCCCTTCGGTCGAGCGTTCCGGGCGGCGCTGACCGGCCGGAGCGCGCGACAAAGCGGCGGCCGGCCTTTCGCAAAACGGGCGCTCTGCATTTGAACGATCAACTCGAATGCAGGCCCGTCTAACGAAGACGACGGGGACAAATTCTGAAGTCGCCTGCCCGCGGTCGCCAGGTTTTCAGGCGGTAGGCCATCAGAAATCCCGGCCATTGCGTGGTGATCTTCCCGCTGTCGAGCTTGAACCAGCTTCTGCATTTGGCGCTCGACCAGATGGTCTCATCCAGCTTCTTATGGAGCCGTTCGTTGAACGCATCCTGCACGGAACGCCGAACGTCGATATAGAGCGCGTTCTTCCGCTCGATCATCCCGATGCATCCGGCAATGTAACGCATCTGGCTTTCCAGCATGAACAGGACACTGCCTGGAATATTGGTGTTGGGGCCGAACATCATGAAAAAATTCGGGAACCCGCTTGTCGTCAGGCCAAGATAAGCTTCGGCTCCATTTCGCCAGGCATCGCGCAAGCTCGCGCCGTTCAAACCCACGATCTCGATATCCTCGAGATAGCGCGCGGGCGCGAAGCCGGTCGCATGAATGATGGCGTCCACCGGATACGAATCTCCGCGATCCGTGACGACGCCGCCTGGGTCGATCCTGTCGATGCGATCGGCAACGACCGAGACGTTCGGGCGGGACAGCGTCGGATACCAGTCGTTCGACAGCAGCACGCGCTTGCAGCCCCACGGATGGTCGGGGGTCACGGCCTCCAGGAGATCGGAACGTGCAATCTGCGAGGTCAGGATCGCGCGAAATGCGTCTTCGTTCCCTGCGATCTTGCTTTGCGACGCCCTTGCCGGAATCCGCATTTCGTAGGCGGCGTACGTGCGCAGGCGATCGAGCGTCCGGAGAAACGGAAACCGGGCGAACGATTTTTTCTGCGCGGCCGAATAGGCGATATCGGGCTTGGGGAAGACATAGGGCGCCGATCGCTGGAAGACGCGCACGCTGCTCGCGGTCCTGGCGAGTTCCGGCACGATCTGAATGCTGCTCGCCCCGGCGCCGATGACGGCGACCGCCTTGCCGTCCGGCGAGAAGGACCGGTCCCATGCGGCCGAATGGAATTGCGCGCCGCGAAACGTTCGCGCGCCCGGAATGTCGGCGGCCACAGGCTTGTTGAATTGTCCGACGGCCGAGACGAGCACGTCGGCGTCCGGCAAGGACGCCGACCGCGCCGCGAGCTTCCAGACGCCCTCGGACTCGCTGAAGGTCGCGGAAGCGATGTCGGCGTCGAACTCGATATGATCGAACACGCCGTGCTTGCGGGCGCAATGCTCGAGATAGGCGAGTATTTCGGATTGAGGCGCGTAACGTCGCGTCCAAGGATAATTTCGCTCGAAAGAAAAGGAATAGAGATGCGAGGGGATGTCGCAGGCGGCGCCGGGATAGACATTGTCCCGCCAGACGCCGCCAAGCCGGCGCGCCCGCTCATAGACGACGAACGACCGGACGCCGGCCCGCTTCAGTCGAATCGCGAGCCCTATGCCGGCGAAGCCGGCCCCGATGATCGCGATGCGACGTTGAGGCGCCATCGTCTTCCCGTCATTCGGCGGCGACGGCTTCAGCAAGGTCGGGCATGAAGCGCAGGTCCGTTATCCCCTCGACGCTCAGGGGGCGCTCCACGGCGCCGAGGCGTCCCTGAAGGCGGATCATTTCGTCGAGACCCTGCAGATCGAGCTGGCCGTCCAGATGCATGTGCGGCAATTCGCGATGCACGGCGATGCGCATCGTTTCCCGATCGATCCCGTACTGCTTCGCGCCGAAGTCGATCCACTCCTCGACATTGTTCGCCGCGTAGTGCGCGGAGCGTCGGCAGGCGCGCAGCGCGGCGCGGATCACGGCTGGCTCCTTCTCGATGAAGTCGGGGCGCGCGACATGGACGATCCATTGGAACGGGGGCAGGGCCGGCTCGTCGTAGACCGCGCCCCAGCAGCGGATGACGCCCTGCGTTTCGCCCATGGCCATGTTGGGCTCGACCATGATTCCAGCGTCGATCCGGCCTTCCTTCATGACCTCGATGATGCGGGGATATTCGTCGGAGAGCCCCACCCAGACGAGATGGTTGTCCGGATCGAGCCCGCGCGCGACCAGCATTCCCCGGACGAACCATTCGGGGCAGCTTCCGCGGGACAGCATTCCGAGACGCTTGCCGCGCAAGCTCTCCCAGGTGTCGAGCCCGGGCCGCGCTCCGAAATACATATGCGCTTTACGGCGAAGCCCGCTGCCGATCACCTTGAAGCGCGCGCCGCGGCTGATCGCCGTGACGGCGGGAGGCGAGCCGATTTCGCCGAACTGGAGCTGGCCGGAATCGTACGCCGCCGCCAGCGGAGGGCCGCCGAACACCACGCGGACGGCGAGCTCTATGCCCTCGTCGCGGAAGAAACCCTTTTCGATGCCGAGCCTGACAGTGACCGCGCATTTATCGGTCGGAACGCCGTAGTCGAGCTGCATGAGAGCCTCCAAATCGTCTCACGATACGAACTTATGTCTCAAATAATCGCTCCATTTGCGATCTTGTCAATCTGGTCCCGTCCGCGCGGAGGCCGGTAGCACCATTCCAAAGCTTGCGTTTCCGGATGTTTTGGCCTTGCGCATGCCTATTGACACGGGCATGATCGAATGATCATTTTTCGATATTCCTGTCCGTATCGCGTCTGGTAGGACGCCGCGCCTGGGAGGGAGAGATGCCGCTACACGAAGCCGCCTCGAAGCGGATCACGCGGCCTTCGACGTCGCGACCGCAGGAGCGCTGGCGCGATATGTCAGACGGCCTGATAAGCCGGTCGATATTCTTCGATCCGTCCGTCTATCAGGACGAACTCACGCGCATCTTCGCGCGCTGCTGGCTTTTCCTCGGCCATGCCAGTCAGATCCGCAAGTCGGGCGACTTCATCACCAATTACATGGGCGAGGATCCGGTCGTCCTGCTCCGCGATCCCGCGGGGCGCGTGCGCGCGTTTCTGAATTCGTGCCGCCACCGCGGCATGCGTATCTGCCGAACGGATCACGGCAACGCCAGGTTGTTTCGCTGCCCGTTTCATGGCTGGACCTACGCGACAGATGGTTCGCTGGTCGCGGTCCCCTCGATGGCCGAGGTCTACGGGGACAGGCTCGACACCAGCAGGCTGGGCCTGCATGAAGTGCCACGCGTGACCGAATATGGCGGCCTGATCTTCGGAAACTGGGATGCCGACGCTGTTTCCCTCGACGAATATCTTGGCGAATTCCGCTGGTACCTCGATCTCATTCTCACGCTCGGGGCCAATTGGGAGATCCTGCCGGGGCACCAACGCTACGTGCTGTCCGCCAACTGGAAGATCGCCGCGGAGAATTTTGCCGGCGACAGCTATCACATACCCTTTTCACACGGATCGCTCTGGCGGCTGAACATTCGCGAGGTCAACCCGGTCAATTTCCATTCCAGCCCCGCGCTTCGCACGGCGACCTTCGCGAACGGCCACGGGCTGAACGGCGTCGGGCTCGACGGCGAGCGCTACGACGCCGATCTCCGGCTCGCGCGCGACATGGGGGCGGAGGTGGTCGACTACGTCGAGGATTGCCACCGTCGTCTCGGCGCGCTGTCGAAGCAGCATCAGAAAGTGCACAGCTTCGCTTTCGGTAATGTCTTCCCCAATTTCTCGCTCAACAATTTCAGCGCCCTGCGGCCCTTCGGATTGTATCTCTGGCATCCGAAGGGGCCGACGAAGCTGGAAGCGTGGCAATGGTGCGCCGTCGACGCCGGCGCCCCGAAAGCGGTGCGGGACATCGTGCGGACCGATTTCGCGCGCGTTCAGGCGATTTCGGGGCTGGCCGCGCAGGACGACACGGAGAATTTCGAGCAGGTGACGGAAGCGACGCGCGGCGTCGTCGGACAGCGGCTCGATTTCAATTATCAGATGGGCCTCGGCGCCTTTGAAACGGAGACCATCGACGGCTTCCCGGGCCGGTTCGGCCCGTATTATTCCGAGCAGGGCCAGCGCAATTTCTACAATGCGTGGGCAGACTGGATGGGGCGGTGATGCGCGGCGCGCTGCGAGATCCCACATTGCAGTATGAGATCGAGCAATTCCTCTTCGAGGAGGCTGAGCTGCTCGATTCCGGCGATTTCTCGGCCTGGCTCGATCTCTTCACCGACGATTGTCACTATTGGATGCCCGTCCGGGAGACGACCGCCGATCTCAAGGATTCGACACGCGGCGAAGACGAACTTGCGATCTTCGACGACGACAAGCCGTTCCTGATGGCGCGCGTCGACCGCCTCGTCAAAACGCCGATGGCGCATGCCGAGCAGCCCCGCTCCCGTACGCGGCGCCTGATCACGAACGTGCGGATCGTCGGCGCGGAAGACGAGTTCGTGACGGTCGCGGCCAACATCCTCGTCTATCAGTCGCGGCTCGAGCGGACAGAAAGCATGTTCGTCGGGCGCAGGATCGACGTGCTCAGGCGCAACGGGCGGGGGTGGCTGATCTCGAAGCGCAAGATCATCCTCGATCAGACCATGCTGCCGAGGACGCTGTCGATCTTCTTCTAGAAGACGACGAAAGAGGGGAGGAAGAAATGCAGGAACAACGGACGGGTTCGGGGCTTGCGCGTTCTCTTGTCCGCAAGCCGCCGATCAGGCCGCTCCTTCTTTCTCTCGCGGCGATCATTGCGGCGATCGCGGGGCCAGCCGGCCGCGCCGCCGCCGCGGAGGACACGATCAAGATCGGCGTGATCACGTCGCGCACCGGGGTCTTCGCGCTCTACGGCGCCGCAGGCGAGCAGGGCGTCCGGCTCGCCGCCGACGAGATCAACAATGCCGGCGGCGTTCTCGGCAAGAAGATCGAATTGCTCCTCGCCGACACCAATTCCAAGCCCGAGGAGGCGGGCCGCCTTTTCAGGGAGCAGACGGCGAACGGCGCGTTCCTGGTCATCGGAAACGTGTCGACCGGAGAATCGGCGGCGGCGAGCACCCTGTCGAAGGAAAGCAAGATTCCCTTCTTCACCGTCGGGGGCTACGGGCGGTTCCTCACCGAGGAGGCCGGCCAGCGATATTTCTTCCGCTTGGCGATGAACGTGCGGGGCTTCTACACGCCCGTCGCCCGGGAGCTCGCGAAGAAGCCCTATCGCCGGTATTGCACGATCAACAACGATTACGAATTCGCGCGCGACGTCAACAGCAGCACCTTGAGCATCATTCGCCAGACCGCCCCCGACGTGCAGGTGATCGACGGCTGCGAATTCTGGGCGCCGCTCGGGACGACGGACTTCGCCTCCTACATTACGGCGATCATGTCCAAGTCTCCGGAAGTCGTCCTGTTCAGCGGCCTGGTCGGTCCGAGCGCGCGCGCCTTTCTGTCACAGGCCAAGAGCTTCGGCCTGTTCAAGAAGACCCTCGGCGCGCATGCTTCCATGGGCAATCCCGCCAATGCGACCGGCGTGAGGGAGAAGGACATACCGGACAACATCTTCACTGCCGGCGACTATCCCTATCCGCCCCTCGATACGCCCGCCAACATGGCCTTCTTCAACGCCTATCGCAGCAAGTGGAAAGCGTTGCCGATGTCGGAATCGGAAACCGGCTACGTGACGATGAAATTCGTGGCCAAGGCGATCGAAAAGGCAGGCAAGCTGGACCGGGAATCGTTCGTCGACGCCGCGGAGGGACTGGATATCGAGGCGCCCGCGGCTGGCAGGCTCGTCATGCGTCCCTTCGATCATCAGAGCACGCACGGCGTCTGGACGGGAATGCTGACGTGGGACGCAAAGGATGAACGGGCGGGCATGGCCAATGTGACTTTCGTGGACGCCGCGCAATTTCTCCCGACGGAGGCGGAGGTCGCGAAACTCCGCGCCAACGCCCGCAAATGATCTGACATCCCGGCTATCGTTCGAAAGGCGGCGGGCATGCTCTGGCTACAATTCATCAGCGGGCTGCAGACTGCCGCCGTTCTGTTCCTTCTGGCTGCGGGCCTTTCGATCATCTACGGCGTGTGCCGGCTGCTGAACCTGGCGCACGGGTCGTTCTACATGCTGGCGATGTTCCTGGCGTGGACGGTAACGGAGCGGGCGGTTTCGAACAGCGACGTCGGGTTTCTCGTCGCCCTGATCGTCGTGCCGATCCTGGTCGCGGCATTGGGAGCAATTGTGGAAATCCTGATCTTCCGGCGATTGTACGAGGCCGACGTGCTTGTGCAGATCCTGCCCTCGATCGGCTTGATCTTCCTGGTCGCGGACCTCGTGCGGGGCGTCTGGGGCCTTGAATCGAAATCGATCGAAACGCCATCCTGGTTTTCGGATCCGATCGAAATCATGGGGGCCTATGTTCCGGGGTATTATCTTTTCATCATATGCGCCGGCGCGGTGGTCGCGGCCGGCGTGTGGTGCCTCGTCAACCTGACCGAATGGGGGCTGCTGGTGCGCGCCACCGCGGCTGACAGGAATTCGGCGCAGGGCCTCGGCGTCAACGTCCGCTGGGTGTTCACGTCGGTCTTCGCCTTGTCCACCTGGCTGGTGGGCCTCGCCGGCGTCCTGATCCTCCCCCTGGCGGGCGCGAACCCCGGCTCGGATCTCGATGCGTCGGTCGATGCGTTCGCCGTCGTCGTCATCGGGGGGCTCGGCAGCATCTGGGGGTCGCTTGCCGCGGCGATGATCATCGGCATGGTCAAGGCGTTCGGCATCCTGGTGGCGCCGCAATTCTCCATCGCCATGGTCTTCATCATCATGGCGGCCGTTCTTCTCGTGCGGCCCGCCGGCCTGTTCGGAAGGACGGCATGAAAGCCGCGAGATCGGAAAATCTCCAGATGGCGTGGTCGCCGGCCAGCGGCCGCCCTGTCGCCGCGCTTTCGGCGCTCGCCGTGGCGCTCTGCGTGGGGATCGGCCTTTGGGGCGGGGAATCGCTGCTGGTCCGATCGGTGGAGATTCTCATTTTCGCGTTGTTCGCGCAGAGCCTCAATCTCATCGTCGGCCAGACGGGCATGGTGTCGATGTGCCACGCGGCGTTCTATGCGACGGCCGGCTACGTTTTCGGAGTGCTGCAGACCAAATACGGATGGCATGGAGCCTCGGGCGCCATCGGCGCGGCCGCCGCCGCGATCGGCGCAAGCCTTCTCCTCGCGATCGGGATCGGATTGCTTATTTCCCGCGTCAGCCACGCCTATTTCATTATGCTCACCCTGGCGCTCGGACAGCTCGTCTACGTCATCATCTGGAAGTGGCATGCGATGACCGGCGGCGACGACGGCCTCATCGGAATTGTTCCTCCGCCGGGGCTGCAACAGACGCGCGACCTCTTTCTCGTCTTCCTTCCGTTCGTGCTCGGCAGCCTCGGAATTCTGTTCTGCATTTCGAGATCGGCCTTCGGCCTGACGCTGACCGCGATCCGCGACAATCCGACGAGAGCCGCCTTCATCGGAATTCCGGTCCGCCAATCCCGTCTGGCGGCATTCGTCATCGCGGCCGGATTCGCTGGCCTCGCGGGCGTCGGCGAAGCGATCTTTCATCGCGGCATGTTTCCCAACGACGCGAGCTTCCTGACCTCAGCGGATGCGCTTGTCGTCGTCGTTCTCGGCGGAACGAGGTGGTTCCTGGGCCCGATCGTGGGCGCGGTCCTGTTCAAGGCGCTGACGTTCGGGCTTCCCGCGCTCACCGACTACTGGCTGTCGTGCCTCGGCCTCATCATCATCGCCGTGGCGCTCGCCATGCCGGGCGGGGTTCTTTCCGTCCTGTCCTCCGTCTCGACGAGGAGCCGCGGTGTCTGACGTCATTCTCCAGGTCGATCGACTGTCGAAGCGATTTTCGGGACGCGCCGTCGTGGACCGCGTCAGCTTCGATGTCGCGCGCGGCGAGCTGAGATCGGTGATCGGGCCGAACGGCGCGGGGAAGACCACTCTGTTCAATCTCGTCAGCGGCGGCGTCAGGAGCGACGACGGCCGCGTCGCGTTCAAGGGGCGCGACGTCACGAACCTTTCGCCGAACCGCGCGTGCCGCCTGGGAATCGGCCGAACCTTCCAGATCAACAGCGCCTTCGACGGAACGACGGTGCGGGACAATATCCGACTGGCCGTCATCGCCAGGCGTCGCAGGAACTGGAATATGGCCTGGCCGTCGAAGACGCTGTTTTGCGAGGAGGTGGAGGACATCGCCGAAGCCGTCGAGCTGCAGGCCCAACTCGATCGGTCCATCCAGGAGCTGCCTTACGGAGACAAGCGGCGGCTGGAATTGGCGCTGGCGCTGGCGGGAGAGCCCGACCTGCTGCTGCTGGACGAGCCGACATGCGGGGTTCCCGTCGTCGAGCGGGGCGCGTTGATCGAACTCATACAGAGGACGATGCGCGCGCGCTCGATGACGGCCCTGCTCATCGAGCACGACATGGACATCGTGTTCGCCGTCTCCAGCAGAATTGCGGTCATGCATCGCGGCGAGATCATCGCGGACGGCGCGCCAGACGCGATTTCCCGGGACGCGCGGGTTCAGGAAGTCTATCTGGGAGCTCCGGCCGGTGCTTGAAGTGGCGGACCTTCGCGGAGGCTACGGCGACGGAGAGGTTCTGTCCGGCGTATCGTTCCTGCTGGAAGCCGGAGCATGCGGGTGCCTTCTCGGACGCAACGGCGCCGGCAAGACGACGGTCATGCGGTCGATCATGGGCTACTTGAAGCCCAGCGCCGGCGCGGTCGTATTGGACAATCAGCCCCTGATCGGCCTGCGGCCGGACGAAATCGCGCGGCAAGGCGTGGGATACGTGCCCGAGGATCGCGGAATATTCCCCGACCTGACGGTCGAGGAAAACCTTCAAGTGACGCGGGCGTCCGGCGTCCGCAGGGACCTTCAATCGATCTACGCGGATTTTCCGGTCCTCAGGGAGCGACGTCGCCAGCGGGGCGGGACGCTGAGCGGGGGAGAACAGCAATTGCTCAGCATCGCCCGGGCCCTGATGGGCGGCCCGCGCGTCCTGCTGCTCGACGAGCCGTCGGAAGGCCTGGCGCCGCTCGTCATACGCGGGCTGGCGCGCGAGATCGCCACGCTGAGGTCGGCCGGGCTGACCGTCCTGATCGCCGAGCAGAATCTCGAATTCGCGCGCAGCGTGGCCGACGTCATCTTCGTCCTGGACCGCGGGAAGATTTGCTTCAGCGGTCCCTACGGCCAGCTCGAAGCCGATGCGGCGCTGAAGAAGAGGCATCTTTTCGTGAGCCATGGGTGACGCGAAGGGCGCGCGATCGGCGATAGCACGCCCAGCGCGAGGACTGGTTCGATGGCCAACGCGACCTCGACCCGGAGAAGCTTGTCTTCATCGACGAGACGTGGGCGTCGACCAACATGGCGCGCAGGCGCGGGAGAGCGCCGCGCGGCGAACGGCTGCGCTCGGCGATACCGTACGGCTACTGGAACATGACAACCTTCGCGGCCGGCCTGGGGCTCTCCGGCATGATCGCGCCGATGGCGCTCGACGGGCCGATCAACGGCGTCTCATTCCAAGCCCATGTCGATCAGATTCTCGTTCCCGAATTGCACGAAGGGGATATCGTCGTCATGGACAATCTCGGCAGCCACAAGGGCGCAGGCGTTCGCGCAGCGATCGAGGCGGTCGGAGCAAAGCTCCTCTACCTTCCGCCATACAGTCCCGACTTCAATCCGATCGAGAACGCCTTCTCCAAGCTCAAGGCGCTGCTTCGCACAGCCGCCGAACGCGCCGCCGAAAGCCCGTGGAACGCGATCGGACGCTGCATCGGTCTCTTCACGCCACGCGAATGCGCCAATTACTTCCAGGCCGCAGGATATGATCCAACCTGATCGGAAATTGCTCTAGACACTTTCCTGGCGATGTGGGGCAGCTCGGAGGGAACCTAGCAGGACTGGCATCGCCGCCGGGGCGCGGGAGGATATCCCTGATCATGTCCCTGATCGCGACCCTAGAAATGACCCTGATATGAATCCACGCCAGCGCTGGTTCGTCGAGAATCGGTCTGCTGTGTCGGAAGAAAGGGCGAAGCGTGACGTTGCAGGCTTCAAGATCAGTGGCCGCATCGGATTTGTAGGCCCGCGGCGACGTGCGCGTTACGTGCTTCTCTGATGGCTATGGATTGTCGTCGAAGCCGAAGGCAATGGCGCGTGGAGGCCGCTTACTTCGAAGATGTCGCCACTTGCGTCGGGACTCCGTTGCTTTGGTCGGCCGTAGGTTCGTCTGCTGAGCTTGTGCCGCCAGGAAGTTGAGCCTTCACCGTGAAAATCCGTCACCCCGCGTCCTTCGCTTGACAGGCCTATATCGATAGGATATTAACAATACTAATATAATAGATCAGAATAACTGATGTGAAATTACAAGGGAGGAGAGGGTGATTTCCACGCGGCGATCCTGTCTTGTTTCGGCGCTGGCTAGGTTGGTGGGCGCGGGTGCGATTTCGGCATGCGCGCTCGTGTCCGCCACGGCGGCGGATGGGCCCATCAAGATTGGTGTGCTTCAATCGATAACCGGGAGTCTTGCCTTCATCGGTATACCCGAGCGCCAGGCTATCGAGATCGCAATCGACGACATCAATGCCGCCGGCGGCGTCAACGGACGACAGCTTCAGGCGGTCGTCTATGATCCCGCCGGAGACACGGGCAAAGCGGTGCAGCTCGCCCAACGACTCATCTCGCAGGACAAGGTGGACGTCGTCGTCGGCGGCGGATCGTCGAGCGGCATCGCGCTTGCGATCAAGCCGATTTTGGAACGGGCCGGCGTCTTCTTCATGTCGACGGAATCGGCCGCGCCGATCGTCGAGCCGGCTTCAAGGTCGCCGCTCGCTTTCTCCACTGTTTTCAGCAGCAACGTCGTCGCCCGCGCTACGCTGAAATATCTTCAGAGTCGCAAGATGGCCAAGATAGGTCTTCTGGCCGACACATCGGCGTTCGGCGCCGCGGGCGTCGCGTCATTTCAGGAGGTCGCTGGCGATTATGGAATCGCCGTCGTCGCCGTCAGCTACGATCCTGCCACCACCGACTTGTCGCCGCAGCTCGCTCAACTTCAGGGCCACGGAGTGAAGGCCTACGTCAATTGGACGACTTCACCCTCCGGGGTGATATTCATGAATAATATTGCGGCGATGAAACTGCCCGAGGATGTTGTGATCATGCAATCGTATGGCTACAGCAATCCAACGCTGATGCAGCAGGCGGGCGCCGCGGCCAGAGGAGTCCGCATCTCAGGCGCCAAGGCCAGTATCGCCGCCAAGTTGCCGGATTCTGATCCGCAAAAGGCGGGATTGCTGGCTCTTGATGCGGCCATGAAGAAGAAGTTCGGGTCCGTGGTGAGCATCTATGCGTCGCAATCCTACGACGCCATGATGGTGACGGCCGAGGGACTCAGGAAGGCGCGCGGCGCCGGCGGCGCGGCTATCGCCAAGGCGATCGAGGGTCTTGGAAGCTACGAGGGAACCCAGGGCGCCTATAGGTTTTCAGCGGAGGATCATCGCGGCCTGTCCGACAGCGTGCCGATCACTTTCCGATGGGGCGCTGACGGCTTCGAGCCCTTGCCGGCCGGCGAGTAGGCGAGGCCGTGGACGAGCGCCTGCTCCAGATGCTGGCGATCGGGCTCAGTCTCGGCGCCATCTATACTATCATCGCGCTCGGCTACAGCGTGGTGTACAAGGCGACGCGTGTCGTGAACTTCGCCCATTGCCAATATCTCATGGTAGGCGGTCTCGTCGCGGCATGGCTCAACCGGGACTTGGGCGTCGGCCTCCTCTGGGCGGTCGGCGCGGGCGTTGGGGCCGGCATGATTCTCGGCGCAATCACCGAGATCGTTGCCGTTCGCCTTCTCAAGCAGAAAGATCCGCTGACGATCACCGTCGGCACGGTCGTCATAGGCCTGATTGTTGAGGCGCTGGCGCTGCAGGCGACCGCAGGATCCACGTACAGCATGAAGACGCCTTGGCCGTCCCTTTCCTTTTCCATAGCGGGGGTCGCGTTTTCGGGGCAGACGTTCTGGAACCTAGCCATCGCAGTCGCGCTCACGATCGGATTGAGTGAGTTCTTCCGCCACACGCGGCGCGGGATTGGACTGCAAGCCGCGGCCGACAATCATGAAACCGCCGCGCTCTACGGCGTGTCGCGCACGACGACCACCCTGTCCGTATTCCTGATCGCCGGGCTTTTAGGGGGTGTCGGGGGAGTAGCGATGGTTCCCGTCACCCTGATGACCTCCAGTCTCGGTCTCGTGTTCGGCCTCAAGGGATTTGCCGCCGCAACCCTCGGCGGATTGGGGAGCATACCCGGCGCGCTGGTCGGCGGCCTCCTGATCGGACTCATGGAAGCGTTCTTCGCCGTCTATGTCTCGGCCGCGCTGTCGTCGATTGTCGCCTTCTGCGTGATGCTCGCGGTGCTATTGTGGCGTCCTACCGGCCTGTTTCGGGAGGTCGCGGTTGAGCGGGTCTAGACTCGTCAGCAGATTGCGCGACAGCGCGATCGCGCCAGCCGCAGTGCTGCTGGCCGTTGTCCTTCTGCTGCGATACACCTCCGACGACGAGTACGCGATTTCGTTGGCGACCGATCTATGCGTCTACGTGATCGCGCTTTCCGGCCTCAATCTCATCACCGGTTACGGCGGCCAGCTTCAACTCGCTTCGGCCGCCTTCATGGGAATAGGCGCTTATGTCATGGCGCTCGGCACGATCCGCCACGGTTTCTCGCCCCTACCAATGATTGGCTGCGCGATCCTGGCCGCAGCCGCTATCGCCGTGATCGTCGGCGCGCCGACGTTACGCCTGCGCGGGCTCTATTTCGCTATTGCAACGCTGGCCGTCGGAATCGTGTTCACAAACATCGTCACTCAGAATGTAGAATTCAGCGGTGGTCCCGACGGCATCGGGACGGTGCCGTCTCTCGAATTGTTCGGCGTGCGATTTGCGACGCACTCGGAATTCTTCATTGTCGCCGCGGCGCTGGCGATCCTCGTGACGTTTCTCGTCAACGTCTACATCAATAGCTGGGCGGGCTGGGCATTGCGCGCGGCGCGGGAGTCCGAAGCGGCGGCGTCCGGCGTTGGCGTCCCGATCTTCCTCAACCGCCTTGCCGCCTTCGCTATCAGCGGCGCGCTCGGCGGCCTGGCGGGAGCGCTCGGCGCCTTGAGCCAGGCCTATGTGTCGCCCTCCAGCTTCACGTTCACGACCTCGGTCGATTTGTTCCTCGTCCTGTTCATCGGCGGGATGGGCAGCCGGCAGGGGCCGCTGATAGGCGCCTCCATTCTCTATGCCTTCAGCCGTTGGCTCACGCCGTTCGCCGGCGCGCTTCCCCTGATCCTGGGCGTCACCTTTCTTCTCTTCCTGAAATTCTTCCCCGGCGGTGTCGCAGGAGTTGTATCGTCGGCGTTCGGCGCAGTCCGGCGCGTCGGAAAGCGTACACGACGCAATGAAGACGTCGCCATGGCCAACTCGAGCAACGCATGATCACGCTGAATGCGCAGGATATCAGCAAGGCCTTCGGCGGCTTGCACGTTCTGCGACGCGTCAGCCTGACGATTCGCCAAGGCCAGGTCACCGCTCTCATAGGGCCGAACGGCGCCGGCAAGACGACGTTGGCGAATATCATAACCGGCTTCAGCGCGCCGGATGACGGGCGCATCATTCTCGGCGATCGCGACGTGACGAAGCTCGACGTGCATCGGCGGGCGCGGCTCGGCATGGGCCGCACGTTCCAGAACCTGCAGCTCTTCAACGAACTGTCCGTCAGGGAGAATGTCGTTCTCGGACGATATGGCAAGTTCCGCAGGCCGGCCTGGAGTTGCCGCCCGTCCGCGGAGGACTATGCCGAGGCGGACGCATCGCTCGAGAAAATGGGCCTGGCGGATTGCGCCGAGCGCGCGGCGGGAGCGCTTTCGTTCGGTCAGTCAAAAATGCTCGAGCTCGCCCGGCTGCATGTCATGAAGCCGGACATAGTGATCATGGACGAGCCAGCCGCCGGCCTGCCGGGCGACCGCACCGCCGAATTGGGGAAATGGATTCGGTCGATGAGGGAGCAAGGCATCGGGATGATGCTTATAGAGCACAACATGCGCCTGGTGATGGGCGTCGCGGACTATGTGTATGTCCTCGACCGCGGCGAGATGATCGCGGAAGGACATCCGCAAGCGGTGCGGGAAAACGCCCAGGTGCTGAAGGCGTATCTCGGCGGGCCCGTCGGAGCTGTTCTATGACCGGCGGACTCGCGATCCGGCAATTGCGTGTTCGTTACGGGCGCGTCCACGTCGTACACGGCGTCGACATCGACGCGGAGGAAGGATCCGTCACCGCTCTTCTCGGCGCGAACGGCGCCGGCAAGTCCACGGTGATGCGCGCCATCATGGGGCAGCGTCTGATGGAAGGCTCCATCGCTTTCGCCGGCAAGTCCATCGATCGGCTGAAGCCGCACGAGATCGTTTCGCGCGGAATCGCGCTCGCGCCGGAAGGGCGCATGGTCTTTCCGTCGCTGAGCATACTCAACAATTTGAAGATGGGCGCGTACTGGCGCGGCGGCTCCTCATGGAGGCTCGATCGGGATCTTGACGACGTGCTCGCGCTGTTCCCCGAACTGGAGGCTATACTCGATCGCCCCGCAGGCATCACGTCGGGCGGGCAGCAGCAGATGATCGCCATCGGCCGCGCGCTGATGGCGAGGCCGAAATTACTCATCCTGGACGAACCGTCGCTCGGATTGGCGCCGCTGGTGACGGAACGCATCTATCAAGCGATCCGACAGTTGAAGCAGGGCGGGACGTCCATCCTTCTGGCCGAGCAGAACGCGCATCTGGCGCTTGGCGCGGCCGATATCGTCTACGTGCTGGAAACGGGCCGGGTCGCCGAGACCGGATCGGTGACGAGCCTCGCGAACTCCTCGCGCATCGCCGATATCTATCTGGGCGGGGCGTCGCAGCCGATCGCCGCCGAGGTTGACGGCGGGGTCGGCTGACGGCGTCGCTCTTTCGCGACGCGGTTGGAAGGGACAAGCGACGCGCAGCGGGCGCAGACCATCTATCCCAGGCGGATGTGCTCGAGCGCCCAGGGAACTAGCGCCTCGACTTCCGCAAGGTAAGGCCCACGAAGCGCTTCAATGGAGGCCGCCGCGATCCATGCCGCCGCCTGCTCGCCTTCATTCTTGCGCGCGAGCAGGTGAAGGCGGCGCAGCATGACCGGCCCGTCGAGGGGCAGGCAGCGGAAATTCCGCCGTAGTCCCGCGCGATAGAAGCCGAGCGGCGTGGCGATCGCCCAACCCAGCCCCGCCTCAACCATCGCCATCACGGAGCCGACCGTATCGAACTGAAACTTGTGGCTGGCGACGATCTTCTGGCTTTCGAGATAATGCTCGATCCACCGCGAGATATAGAGGTTCTTGCTATAGCGGATGAGGTCGAGATTCTCCGCCAACTGACGGAGTGATTTCGTCGGCTTCCGATACGTCGACGAAACGACGGCGAAATAAGGCTCGGCCAGGATCGGAAACGAGACGACGTTCTTGGGCAATGGGCTCTCGTCGGACGTCACGATGAAATCGACCCGACGTTCGAGCAGCGCGTCGATGCGCGTTTCCGAGACGCCGGAGCAGACCATCCATTCGCGCGCCAGATTGCGCAGGTTCACGAGCAGGCTGGGGCCGACCGCCGTAGCGAAGGAATCAACGAGACCGATCCGCAACAGCGGGACCTGCTGCCCTTCCCGGAACTGGAGAGCGTGTCGTAGCGCCTGGAGGCGTTCCAGAACTTCAGAGGCGTGCTTGACGATTGTCCTCCCCTCGAGTGTGAGCGCGGAGGGTTTCACCGCCCTGTCAAACAGCAGTACGCCCGTCGACCTCTCCAATTGCTGGATCGCCTGCGACACGGCCGACTGTGTCATTCCGAGCTGACGGGCCGCGAGCGTCATGCTGCCTGTCGACGCGACCGCGATCAGGGTCTCGAGGGCCCTCATGTTGATCTGGGGCGCAGCGGACATGTCGCTCAGCGGTTCGACGCCGCCCGTCCTGGATCTACGCTTGTTGGTGCTCATGACGCGATCCATCCGTTCAACTGGCGGCCGTCCCGCAAAGCCAAGTGATATTCCAAGCCCTATGCAGCGGAAAAGACCTGCCGAGGCGTCCAGCTTGTCGGACCTTCGAGGTTGTGGCCCCCGATTGACGCCGTTCGTCTTCGTCGATGGCTCCGCATCGAATTCCGTCTTGACATGATTATCTAATTATCATTATCATTTTCACTTAACAACATGTGCTCAGCCATCGAAAGCCGGGCGCGCTCCAAGGAGGAGATGATGAGTCGGCTCATGCCCCTCGACGCGGCTCGCGCGCGAATTATTCCCCGGCCGGCGACCATGGGATCGCGCTAGATGTCTCGCGCCTCGGAACTCAGCCGCAACCCCGGCGCGCGTCGCCCCCGGGACGTCTCGCGCGTGATCTGGTGGCTCGACGGGCCAGGCGATCCAGACCGGAAGACGATCGGCGGCAAGGCGGCGGGGCTTGCCGCGACGCACAGGGCCGGCGCGCCGGTGCCTCCGGGCTTTGCCGTCACCACCGCCGCCTATGTCGATTTCAATGACGTCCACGACATCCCGCGCAGGATCGAGCAGATGCTCCAGGGCGTCCGGCTGACCGAGCAGGCCGAGCTGGAGCGCGCGACCGAGAGCATCAGGGCGCTCATCGTTTCGCATGAAATGTCCGAAGAGATCGCCTCGGCTATCGCCGCCGCCTACGAATCGATGGGCGACGGCGCTTCGGTCGCCGTGCGCTCTTCCGGCGTCGCCGAGGACATGCAGGACGCATCCTTCGCCGGCCTCTACGAGACATATCTCAACGTCGTGGGCGGCGAGGCCGTCGTCAAGGCGGTCCAGGCCTGCTGGGCGTCGTCTTGGACGGCGCGATGCGTTTCGTACCGGCGCGAGCGGAACATCCCGCATGATCAGGCGCTCGTCGCCGTCGTCGTGCAGAAGATGGTCGACGCGGACGTCGCCGGCGTGCTCTTCACCGCCAATCCGCTTAATGGGCGAACCGACGAGATGGTCGTCAACGCCAATTGGGGGCTGGGCGAATCCGTGGCCTCAGGCATCGCCAGTCCTGACGAATTTCTGATCGATCGTGGAACTCTCGGGATCAAGGCGCGCGCGCTCGGCAGCAAGGAGATCGAGGTCGTTCGCGATCCCGTCACGGGGGCGACGATCAAGCGTCAGGTCGAGTTCGAGCGTCAGCGGGCGCTGACGCTGGACGACAGACAACTCGCCGCGCTGGCGGCAATGGGGCGCAAGCTCGAGGCGCTTTCCGACGGAATGCCCCAGGACATCGAATGGGCGATCAGCGGCGAGCAGCTCTACGCGCTTCAATGCCGCGACATCACCGGCGTCGATTTCCTTTGGGAGGAAGATCTCGACTGTTGGCAGCGGCCGCCCGAGAACGACGCGATCACGTGGACGAACTCCTGGGCCCAGCAATTCTGGAGCGGCGCCGTCACGCCTTTGTTCTACACGCTGCGCGCGCGGGAGATGCGCGATTGCGACGATCGCACCTTCGCCACCTGGGGCTTCGACGAGCTCGCGAAGATGCGTCGATACAAATATTACAAGGGAAGCGTCTATTATTCCTGCGACGCCGACCGGATATATTTCTCGCGCGTGCTTCCGCCCGCTCTACGGAAATACCAGCTCGGCAACCTTCCTCCGTCATGGCGGCCGGAGACCGCGGCCGCAGATTCCGGACTGCTGTCCATCGCAGGCATCCACATGCGCGTGCGCATGTTGACGCAGGACCAGGGACCGCTGCGCAGCATCGCGTCGCTCTACCGGCTCATCGACGAGAACAAGGACAGGCTGAAGCGCCCGAGCGCGGAAGAGTTGCGCGATTATTCGGACGACGATCTCAGACGTCACATCGACTCGGTGATGAAGCTCGGCATCGACTTCTTCGTCATCGTCAGGCCGGCGTTCCATCTCTATTCGGCGACGGCCTTCGGCGTGTTGCGGGAAATGCTCGTCCACTGGGCGGGCGACGAGGACATAGACGCCGCGTTCCAGGAATTGGTCAGCGGATTGCCCAAACGCACGGCCATGCTCCAGGAGCAGGTCGATCTGTGGACGCTTGCCGAGATTCTGCGTGCGTCGCCCGTCCTGCTCGACTTGCTCGGCCGCCACGAAGGACCGGACTTCTTTCACGCGCTCGGCGCATCGGAGGAAGGGCGCGACTTCCTGTCGAAATACGCGGCCTTCGTCGCCGATCACGGGCATCGCGGCCATCAGGACCGGGACATTTGGTTCCCGCGCAGGTCCGAGGATCCGTGGATCGACTACCGGAGCCTGAAGACGCTCGCCATGGCGCCGAAAGACGCGCGGTCTCCCGAGGAGAACGAAGCCAGGCTTTCGACGCGCCGGGTCGCCCGCACCGAAGCGGTTCTGGCGAAGATCAGGAGCCGCCCTTTCGGCGAGTTCGGGGCGGAGCTGTTCAAGCTCGTGCTCGAATACGTGCATCGCTTTCTCGTCCTGCGCGACGACGAGCGGCCCTTTTTCGATCGCGTGACGATGGCCAAGCGCGTCGCCTTCCTTGAAGTCGGCCGGCGCCTGCACGAACGCGGGCTGATCGAGAAGCCCGATGATTTCTACTTCCTGGGGCAGGATGAAATCTATCAATTGATGGCGGCTGGCGCTGTGGGACGCCGGACCAGAACCAAGATCGCCAATCGCCGGCGCGCGTTCGAAGCTTTCATGTCGCGCGAATACGAACCGCCCATGTACATCCGCGCCGGCGTTCCGGTTTCCGACGGCGACGCCGCGCCCGATGATTCCGGCGGCGTCATGTCCGGCGTCGGCATAAGCCGCGGCGTGGTGACGGGCAGGGCGCGCATCGTCCGGGATCTTCGACAGATCGGCGCCGTGCAGCCCGGCGACATACTCGTCTGCAATTCCACTGACCCCGGCTGGACGCCGGTGTTCTCGATCGTCGCGGGCCTGGTGCTCGAAGCTGGCGGAATGCTGTCGCACGGCGCCTGCCTGTCGCGCGAATACGGACTGCCGGCAGTCACGCTTCCGCGCGCTATACGCAGGATTCCGGAGGGGGCGACGATCAAGGTGGATGGCATACTTGGCAAGGTGACGATCATCCATGACGCCGATCGTCAATGAGCCGAAAGGCGCCGCGCTTCGGCGCGGCGGACTCCTCGATTTCAGCAACGCGAACAGCGTTGCGGTCCGTGTCCAGCGAAGGCATCCGCTATGCTAGCCAAGCCAGAACGATTGGGTCTCGTGACCGAAATGACCATCGGATCTTCGTCTCAGGCAGGCGAAGGGCCGGATTTGATTGTCCCAAACCCGGCGACGGGACGATCCCTCGCCAAGCTGAACTTTGCTTCGATAGAGCAAATGGAGAGGGCGATTGCGGCGGCGCGCCGGGCGTTCGACGAAGGACCGTGGCCGCGGATGTCGCGGCGGGAGCGGTCCGAGGCGCTCCATGCATTTGCCGACACGCTCGAGAGACATCGTGATGAACTTGTGGCGACGATCGTCGAGGAGGTCGGCACGCCGATTTCGACGGCCGGCCCCATGCAGGTGGACATTCCGCTGGCGGTGATGCGGTTCATGGCGGAAGCCGCCGCCCGGGTACAGGGCCGGCAGCTCCGCCCCGAAATCGCGGCGGCTGACAGCGTCAGCATCGTCGCACATCGGCCGGTCGGCGTGATCGGCGCAATCACTGCATACAATTATCCATTCAGCCTGGCGATCTCGAAGGTCGGAGCGGCGCTGGCGGCCGGATGTACGGCAGTCGTCTCCGCCTCGCCCAATGCGCCTTTCTCCACTTTGCTGCTTGGACGCCTTGCGTCCGAAGCGGGCCTTCCGCCGGGCGTCGTCAACGTTGTCGTCGCCGATGTCGCGGGCAATCGCCTGCTGTCGACGAGCCCTTCGGTGGACAAGGTCAGCTTCACGGGCTCGATCGAGGTCGGGCGGCAGGTCATGGCGCAGGCGGCGCAGTCGGTGAAAGGCGTCGTTCTCGAACTGGGCGGCAAGTCGGCGGCGATCATCATGCCCGGAACGGCGTTGGACGAAATCGTGCGCGCCCTGCACCTGCGTTATTCGCGCAACGCCGGCCAGGGCTGCGCCTCGCCCACCAGACTGCTCGTTCACAAGAAACAATATGATCGTTTCCTCGAGCTCAGCGCCGAGGCCATGCCGTCGATCCGAATGGGCGACCCCTGGGACACGAAGACCGACGTAGGCCCGCTGATCCGGCCGCAGCACCGGGACCGCGTCGAAGGCTTCGTCATCGATGCAAAAAAGGCCGGCGCCGCAATCGTGTCTGGCGGCCGAAGGATAGACCAAGGCGGAGGCTGGTTCTTCGAGCCGACGCTCGTCGCAGGACTCGACAACGATTCGCATATCGCGCAGCACGAGATATTCGGCCCTGTCGCCATCGCTCTGCCGTATGAAGACGTCGACCAGGCGGTCTCGATCTCCAACGACGTCGCTTACGGCCTCGCCGGTTATGTATTCGGAGCGGATACCGGCGAATGCGTTGCGGTGGCGAGTCGATTGCGCGCCGGGACGGTCACGATCAACGGCGGCGGCGCAGCGCGTCCCGAGGCGCCGTTCGGCGGCTTCAAGCAAAGCGGGATAGGCCGGGAGACCGGCGAATGGGGCATCCAGGAATATCTGGAACCGCAGCACATCCAGTTTGCGGTGCGATCCCCGTTCGCACGGGATTCATCTTTTCAGGGGTGAGCGACAATGGAGCTGAAGGACCGCATAGCGCTGATAACGGGCGCGGGCTCGGGAATGGGACGCGCCTCGGCGCTGGCGATGGCGCGCGAAGGCGCCACGATTGTCGTCGCCGACTACAATCTCGAATCGGCGACGAGGGTTGCGAAGCAGATCGCGGACGAGAAAATCGGCAAGGGCGTCCCCTACGAGGTCGATATGTCGGATGTCGCGCAAATCCGCGCGATGATGGACTTCGTGCAGAACGAATTCGGTCGTCTCGAAATTCTTTACAACCATGTCGGGGCGCCGGGCCCCGGCGGCCTGACAGCGACGGAAGAGGAATGGACC
Organism: Rhodoblastus sp.; assembly: GCA_036796555.1. Taxonomy (GTDB): domain Bacteria; phylum Pseudomonadota; class Alphaproteobacteria; order Rhizobiales; family Beijerinckiaceae; genus JAJXWB01. Next base: position 42,913 of record DAIRCS010000001.1, read on the forward strand.
CGCACCATCGATCTCAACATCAAGAGCGCGTTCTTCGCGACATCCTTCGCCGAGAAGCTGTTGAGAGCCTCGCCCGGCAAGGCGTCGGTGATGTTCACCTCGTCGGTCAGCGGCATCGTCGGATCGGGGATGAGCCCGATCTATTCGCTCTGCAAGGGCGGCATCGTGACTTTCGCCAAGTCTCTCGCCCTTTGGTTGGCGCCGGACGTGCGCGTCAATGCGATCTGTCCCGGTGGCGTCGATACGCCAATGCTGCCTCTGTTCTACGGCCGGGATCCCGGCGCCGATCCGAGCGCCCGCATCAAGGCCTATCTCGAAACCGCAGTGCCGCTGCGGCGTCTCTGCCAGCCGGAAGAAGTAGCGAATGTCGCCGTCTTTCTGGCCAGCGATCGATCGAGCTACATCACTGGCAGCGCGATCGCGGTCGACGGAGGATTTCTTGCTCGTTGACCCCAACAGCAAGGCCGCTCCGGCTCCGCCCGCCGATGCCGCTGACCGATTGGCGGAAGGGCTGGCGCGTTGGACCGAGGTCACGATGCCGAAGGCGGCGCGACGGCTCGGCGTCGATCCGGGGGGCGTGAACCGCCCGCGCACGCCTCTCGACCTTAAGGGACATGATTTCCAGCGCGACGTCGCGTTGCCGGGGGAATATCCGTTCACGAGTTGGCTTTATCCAACCCGGGCGATCCGAAAGGGCCTCGGCGATACGCGCATCCATCGCGCCGGGCGCTACTCGGGCTACGGAACCTCGGAGGACTGCCGCGAATATTATCGGGAGCAGCGGCAGTTTGGTCGCCTCGGGGGCGCCAACATCGCTTCGGATCTGCCAAGCCAGCTCGGCTGGGATTCGGACGATCCGCGCGCGGAATCGGAAGTGGGGCGCGTGGGCGTCGCCATCGACAGTCTGCGGGATTTCGAGATCGTCTACGAAGCCTTCACCGGCGACAGCGACATCGACAAGGTATCGAGCAACTGGACGATCAACGCGCCGGCCGCCGTCTATGTCGCCTATTACTGCGCACTCGCCCAGAAACGCGGGATTCCCATCGCCAAGCTACGATGCACGCCGCAGAACGACATCTTGAAGGAATATTGCGCGCGCGGTCAGTACATCTTCCCCGTGCGGCCTTCGCTAAAGCTGGTCAAGGATATCATCGAGTTCATGACCCGCGAGATGCCCAATTCCAATTCGATCAGCATCTGCGCAGGCCACATCCGCTACGGCGGCGCCACCACCGTCCAGTCGCTGGCATTCGCCTTCGCCAACGCCATGGCCTATGTGAGGCTGGGGCTCGAAGCCGGTCTTGCCGTCGACGACTTCGTTCCTCGATTTACATTCCGCGGCTTCGGCGATTCCTCGCTGGATTTCTATCAAGGCATCGCCTCGGCCCGCGCTTCGCGGCGTATCTGGGCGCGTATCATGCGCGAAAAGTTCGGCGCGCGAGACGACCGTACATGCATGTTGCGCGGCGGTGAGCACGCCTGGGGCAACGCCTACATGAAGATGAGCGTCCAGCGCCCTGTCAACAATATCGTGCGCGAGACGATAGAAGCGGTGATCTGCAGTTTGGCCAGCGGCGAAATTCCCGGTGGCCAGCCGTTCGACGAACCGCTTGGACTCGGACATAGCCTCGAAGCGCAACAGATAGCGCGGGATATAACGCGGATCCTGCAATACGAAGCGAACATCGGCGCCTACCTCGATCCGTTCGCCGGCTCCTATGTGATCGAGTCGTTGACCGATGAAATTGAAACGGACATCCGGGCCGAGATCGACAGGATTGAAGCTATCGGCGGCCCCGTCGCCGCCGTCGAGACCGGGTACTATAAAAACGCCATCGCCGAGTCCGCCTGGCAGGCCCAGAAGCGGTTCGAGACGCGCGAGGACATCTGGGTCGGAGTCAATGCGTTCAACGGTCCCGAAAACATCGATGTCGAGATAAAGCGCACGCCAGAATATCACCAGGATCTGCTGGAGACGGCGGAAGCGCGCCAGGTGGCGGCTCTCAAGCAATTGCGCCGGGAGCGCAGTTCGGCTGACGTGACAAAGGCCCTTGCAGGTTTGCGCGCGACCGCGCGCGATAATTCTGCGAACCTGATGCCCTCCCTCATCAAGTGCGCGCATGCCTACGCCACGATCGGCGAAACCTGCGATGTGCTGAGGGACGTCTACGGCGTCGAGGACCTGGAATGACGGCCGGAGCGCGAGATGAAGTGGGATGGCCCGCCAGTCCGCACGCTTCGCTGAGCGTCGAGTTCGTCGAGGGACATTTGCGGTGCCTCCTCAATCGACCGGAGCGGCGTAATGCGCTCAGTCCCGAGCTGCTGTTCGCGCTCGCCGCCGTAATCGACGACGCCGGACAGAGAGACGACGTATGCGTGGTTTCGCTGCGCGGCGTGGGCGACCGCGCCTTCTCCGCCGGCTTCGATATCAAGATTCTCGCCGAGCGCGGCGCAGCGGCCCACGCCGGGAACCCTATGGAGAAGGCAAGCATGGCGCTGCGGCGCTGCGCGGCTCCGACCTTCGCCGTCATCGACGGCGTCTGCGTCGGCGCGGGACTGGACCTTGCGCTGTGCTGCGATTTCCGTCTCGCGACGAGCCGATCGACATTTTCGCTTCCGGCGACAAGGCTCGGGACGGTCTATCCGCCGCGCGCTATAGGCCGCATCCTGCGCGATCTCGGACCAGCTGCCTGCAAGGAGTTGTTTCTCCTCGGACGGCAGATCGATCCCGCGCGCGCCTGCAAGCTCGGGATCGTCCAGGAGGTCGTGGCGCCTGGGGAAATCGACCACGCATTAGCCCAATGGACCGACTTGCCCGCCTCGGCCGCCTTCGCCGTTCGCGCCCACAAGCGCATCATTGAGACGTTGCTCGCCGAGCAGCCTTCGGACGGACTCTACGAGCAATTGGGTCTGCTGAGGACCGAAGCGCTCGCTCGACCCGAACGCGCCAGCGCGATCGACGGATTCGTTCGGGGGCCGCGATGATCGAGGAGACCAGGGCCTCTGTCATCCTGCCGCGGGGAACGAACCAGCCGATCCGGGTCGTCGTGGCGAAAGGCGGCCTCGATGCGCATGAGCGCGGCGCGTTGACCGTGACGTTCGGCCTCCGCGCGGCGGGCTTCGACGTCAGCTATCTCGGATTGCGTCGGACCCCCGTCGAGGTGGTGGAGGCCGCGCTTCAGAACGGGGCGGACGTCATCGGCATCAGCACGCTGTCAGGCGGCCATCGGTCGTTCGTCAAGAAGGTCTTGGAGCGCCTTCGCGAAGCGGGCGCCTCCTCGCTCGTGGTCGTCGGCGGCCTCGTCCCTCCCGAGGCGCACCAGGAACTGCTGGACTCCGGCGTCGCGCGCATCTTCGGCCAGGGCGCTCTGGTCAGCGAGATCGCCGAATATCTCGTCGAGGCGGTGGAGAAGAAGCGCAAGGAGAGCGGATGTCCATGAGCATCGAGCAGTCGGCCGATTCCCGAATCTTCGGGCCGCCCCGGAAGGGACCTCTTGCAGGCGTCAAGATAGTCGATCTGTCCTGGCATCTGGCCGGGCCGTTCTGCACGCTCATTCTCGCCGATCTCGGCGCGAGCGTCATCAAGATCGAGCAGCCCGGCTCCGCCGCCGGATACGATCCCGGCGGCTTCATAAGGCATTATTACAAGGGCCAGGACGCTCATTATATGGCGTTGAACCGCAACAAGAAGAGCGTCGCCCTCAATCTCAAATCGAAGGAGGGAAAGGCGATCCTGCACGAGATGGTGCGGGAGGCGGACGTCGTCTTCAACAATTTCCGCGCCGGGGTCATGGACCGTCTGGGAATAGGTTTCGAGGATCTTCGCAAGATCAATCCCGACATAATTTTCGGGAGTCTTACATCGTTCGGCAAGAATGGCCCGTATGCGGCCCGTCCGGGCGTGGACCTGGTGGTCCAGGCGCTGTCGGGCGGCATGAGCATGACGGGAGAGCCGGGACGGCCGCCGGTGCGCGCCGGAATCCCTCTCGGCGATTTGTCGGGAGGCATGTGGGCCGCGATTTCGATTCTGAGCGCGCTCCGGGCAAGGGACCAACAGGGCGCCGGCGGTCGCGAGATCGATGTTTCGCTGCTAGACGGCCAGATCGCGATGATTCCCTACTTCAGCGCTTATTATTTCCTGGACGGGTTCATTCCGGGGCCGCAGGGATCTGGCGGTCACAGCCCGACATGGTCGGCGTATCAATGCAAGGGCGGCCGGTGGATGGTGATCGCGGTGGTCGATCAGAAGCCGTGGAAAAAATTATGCGCCGCCCTCTCGCGCGACGATCTTCTGGAAGACGCGCGTTTCGTCACGTCGCACGACCGTGCGCGGAACGGCAAGGAACTCGCGGAGATAATGGCGGCGGAATTCGCCCGTTGGACTGCCGACGAGGTCGCCGCGAAGCTGGAGCGTTCGGACGTTCCCTTCGCTCCGGTCAAACGCCTGGACGAAGCGCTGGTCGATCCGCAGGTCCAGCATCGCGGCATGGTCGTCGAGATCCAGCATGTTCTGGGTGACAAGCTGAAATTCGTCGGCACGCCGGTGCGCATGTCCGCATTCGAGCCGGCTTACGAATCGCCGCCGCTCATCGGACAGCATACGAGCGATCTGCTCGTCTCGCTGGGCTACGGACAGGCCGATATCTCACGCATGCGCGAGCAAGGCGTGATTTGAACGACGAGGTCCGAACGGACCGATCATTTGGCGGATGCGACTGCGCAGGCCAAGGGAGACGGCGATGAACATCCAGTCGACGATGCGTTCAGCGCTCGGCGGGGAGAATATCGAATCGCCGCTTGATCATTTGGCGCGCTTCGTGAGCGGACATTCGTCGGTTCCGGATTCGGTCCGCAATGCGGCGCGCCGAGGCCTGATCGACCTGCTCGGCGTAACGGTCGCTGGCGGCGCGGACGAATCAATGGCGCCGCTGATCGACTATGCGCGTGCGACCTATCGCAATGGCGTCTCGACGGCGGTCGCGATGGACGAGCCGATGGCGCCGGAGGCCGCTGCGCTCATCAATGCGGCGGCCGGGCACGTTCTCGACTTCGACGATTGCTACGATCCGTTCGGCGGCCATCCGAGCGTCGTCGTCCTGCCGCCTCTGCTGGCTCTCGGTGAAGCGCTCGACATGCCGGCCCAGCGCATTCTCGACGCTTATGCAATCGGGGTCGAGGTCACTGGCGTTCTGGGAAAGACGCTGAACATGACCCACTACGAACGTGGGTGGCACCCGACTGCGACCGTTGGCATCCTGGGCGCCGCTGCGGGTGCGGCGCGCCTGCTCGGTCTCGAAGCGGAAGGCGTGAAGCGCGCATTGGGCGTCGCCGGCGCCTTCGCGGCGGGAACGAAGGCGAGCTTCGGAACCTTTCTCAAGCCAGCTCAGGTCGGCTTTGCGGCGGCCCGCGGTTTGGCGGCGGCAAACCTGGCTCGCCTGGGAATGGACGCGCCTGCATTTCCGGTCCACGGACGCCATTCGTTCGATACGATTTTCAACGGAAAGGCCGCCGATTGGACTCCGCTCGCGCAGCTCGGATCGCACTGGGGAATGCTCGACCCAGGTCTGAGCTTTAAGCTCTATCCGTGCTGCGGCAGCACCCACGCCTCGATCGATGCGGTCCGCAAGATCGCCGGCGGTCGTTCGCTTGCCGCCGCGGCGCGCATCGACATATTCGTCCATCCGCGCCGCAGACCGCACACCGACCGTCCGCATCCGACGTCGTCGACCGAAGCGAAGTTCAGCCTTCAATATGTCGTTGCGACCGCCGCGCTGACGGGAAATGTGGCGCTGTCCGACTTTGAGGAAGCGGCGCTGCGCGATCCGCAACGTCGCTCGCTGCTCGAGCGCATTCACGTGCATGATCTCGCGCAGGATCGGTGGACCTTGTTGCCGGGACGCGACGATTGTTTCGTCGCCGAGGTCAGGGCGACGATGTCGGACGGATCGCTTGCCAGCGGCGCAATGCTTGCTCCCAGGGGGTGGGACGCGCGCGAACCGCTCACGGACGAAGAGCTCGAAACCAAATTTGTAGATACGATTGCATCGATGAGCGAGCGCGACGCTGCGCGCAAGCTTCTGAGCCTTATCGGCGCTTGGTCCAGCGGGGTCGGCGGTTTGCGCGAGCTGATGGCGGAGGCGCGCGCCCTGGTCTGCGCGGAAAGGCGACGTCATGCGCGACATTCGTAAGCACAGGTCCGTCGCGGAGAGATTTGCGGCATTTGCGCGCCGCATGAAAGATGAGGCGCTCCCGGACGCCGTCGTGCGCGCAGCGTGCGAGCAGGTGCTGGACACGGTCGGCGTCGGCCTTGCCGCGCGGCGCCTGGATGCCGAGAAGCCAGCCGTCGTCGTCGCGACGGAACGATGGGACGACGGCGGCGCCTATGTTCTCGGCGAGTATCGGCGCGCGCCGGCGCAGATGGCCTTGCTCGCCAATGGCGCGCTTTCGCACGCGCTCGACTTCGACAACACGCATATGGGGTCGATGATCCATGTCGGCGCCGCCGTGGCCCCGACAGCTTGGACGCTCGGCGCCTGCAGGCATGCCGCCGGCGCCGATGTGATCCGCGCCTATGTGGCTGGCGTCGAATGCGCGACGCGCCTTGGCTTGGCGTCGCCCGGCGCCTTTCACGCCAACGGCTTCCATGCGACGGCAGTCGCGGGCGTCTTCGGCGCCGTGACGGCCGCCGGGATGATCCTTGGCGCGAGCGAGCGCAATATTGTCGACGCCCTGGGCATCGCCGGAAGCATGGCGGCCGGGCTCCTCGAATATCATCACGCGGGATCCTCCAACAAGAAGCTCCATCCCGGGCTTGCCGCCAGCCAGGCTTATCTGGCCGTACGTCTCGCCATGGCCGGCGCCGACGGCCCCGAGACCGTATTCGAAGGCGGGTTCGGACTTATCGCGACGCATCTGGGCGATGTCGATCCGGATTTCGGCACGGACGATCTCGGCTCGCTCTGGCATGTCCTGGAAGTAACGACGAAGCCGTACCCGATATGCAATCTCTCCCATGCCGCGCTTGATTGCGTGCGGGCGATCCAGAAGGAAAATCCCGATCTGCGCGCGGACGCGATAGCCGCGGCGCGCGTCTGGGGACCGCCGGGCGTCGTCCCGCTCGTGGTCGAACCTGTCGCGGCGAAGATCGCGCCGCGGAACGCATATGAGGCGAAGTTCAGCATTCAGCATTGCGTGGCGCGCATGCTCGTGGACCGAGCCGTCTCGGTCGACCACTTCACGCCCGAAATGGTCGGCGACATCGGCGTACGGGATCTCGCGGCGCGAGTATCCTTCGTTCCGGAACCAAACGACGCTTATCCGCGGAAGATGCCGGGGCGCGTGGAGATCGTGCTGGCGGACGGTCGGGTCCTTACGAGCTCCGTCGAGGATTCCGCCGGGAGCAGCAGTAAACCGCTCAGTCGCGCCGAGATCGAGGAGAAGTTCCGAAACAATCTCGGCGAGTCCCCGCGCGATGGCGGCGCCGGAGATCTTGCGGAGGAAATCCTGGGGCTGTGGGAGTGCGCGGATGTCGAGCCTCTCGTTCGACGTTTCTCCAGTTATTTGCAGCACGACGCGAACAGGCGCGCAGAAAGCCCCCGCGGCGAGAAAGCTTTGAGGATATGAACGATGCTGACCACGGCGAACGAAACATATCCGCTGCATATCGGCGGCAGGCGGGTCCGCCACGGTCGAGATCGGGAATATCCGACGATCTGTCCGTATACAGCGCAGGAATGGGCGCGCTTCACCGCTGGCGACGCCGCCGATGTCGACGATGCGGTCGCAGCGGCCCGGACAGCCTTCGAAACCCAATGGCGTTTCGTCTCGGGATATGAGCGGGCCCGGCTCATGCTCCGGTTGGCCGACCTGATCGACTCCCACGGCGACGAGCTTGCTCGAATCGAGACGACGGACAACGGCAAGGTTATCCGCGAGACTCGGAATCAGATGCGGTTCTCGGCGCGCAATTTCCGCTTTTTTGCGGGCCTGGCGGACAAGCTGTCGGGAGAAACGAAACCGCTCGATGACGGCGCGATGTTCGATTACACGACGAGGGAGCCGCTCGGCGTCGCCGCTCTTGTGACGGCATGGAACTCTCCCATAGGGCTGCTCACCAACAAGCTGGCGCCCGCGCTGGCCGCGGGCAACGCCGTCGTCGTCAAGCCGTCCGAATACACGTCGATCAGCACGCTGGAGTTTGTCAAACTGGTGGACGCGGCCGGCTTTCCACCCGGCGTGGTCAATGTCGTCACCGGCGACAGCCGCGTCGGCGCCGCGCTCGCCGGTCACTCCGATGTGAACAAGATCAGCTTCACCGGCAGCGTCGCCACAGGCGCTGCGGTCGCCGCGGCGGCGGCCCGCAATATCGTTCCAGCAACTCTGGAGCTCGGCGGCAAGTCGGCCAATATCATCTTCGAAGACGCTGATCTCGATCGCGCCATTCCCGGCGCCGTCGCCGGCGTCTTCGGCGCCGCGGGCCAGACATGCATCGCTGGCTCCAGGCTGTTCGTTCACAGGTCGGCGCATGACAAGGTCGTCGCGTCCATCAGGCGCCGCGCCGAGGCGGTTGTGCTCGGTGACCCGCTCGATCCCGCGACGGAAATGGGGCCGGTGGCGCATATCGGACAGCACCGCGCGATCTTGGAGCACATCGACCGGGCGCTGGCCGCAGGCGCCGTCATGGAGACCGGTGGGGCGCTGACGAGCGACTCCAAGGCGCTGTTCATCAAGCCGACCGTCTTCTCCAGTGTCGACAATGCGATGGATCTGGCGCAGCAGGAGATATTCGGGCCCGTGCTTGCGGTCATCCCATTCGACGACGAGGAAGACGTCGTGAAACTCGCGAACGACACGCAGTTTGGCCTCGCCGCAGGCGTGTGGACGCGCGACCTGTCGCGCGCTCATCGACTCTCGCGCGCGCTGCGGGCAGGCACGATCTGGATCAATACCTACCGCCAGGCCGCGGCGCAGGCGCCTGCCGGCGGAATGAAGCGCAGCGGCTATGGCCGCGAGCGGGGGGTCGAGGCGGTGGACGACTACTTGCAGATCAAGAATACGATGATCGATCTCGGGCAAGGCGCTCGCGACCCGTTCACGATGAGAGTTTAGACAGTGTATGGCCGGACGGCGCAGCGCGCCGCCGAAGAGGCGGCTCGCGCCTTTCCCGGCAGGCCGATCTTCGATTGAAGCTGCCGCGCTCAGCGGGCGCACCCGGCGAGAATCCAGACGCTCAAGGAACATGAAAGGCTTCGGCATGGGGATCGTCGGCATTTTGGGTCTAGGGGCCATGGGCGGGTCAATGGCCGATCGTCTTGCTGATCTGGGGTTTGAGACAATCGTTCACGATCTGTCGGCGGCGGCGGTGCAGCGCGCCGTGGACCACGGTGGTCGCGCCGGCGACTTGCCGGGCGACGCGGAGATCGTCATCTCGAGCCTGCCCAGCGATCCCGCGGTTCTGTCGGTCCTTACGAGTCCGGCCTTCTCGAAGGCCGACGGGCGTGGCCGGACGCTTGTCGAGATGAGCACGATCCTGCCGTCGACAATGGAGAAGGTTCGCGACGTCCTGGCGCCGCGCGGGTGGTCGCTGATCGACGCTCCCGTCAGCGGCGGCCCGGCGGACGCGCGCAACGGCACGCTGACGCTGATGGTGGGCGCCGAAGACGCAGCGTTGCGGTCCGCGGAGCCGGTGCTCGGCAAGCTCGGCGCCATCGAGCGTGTGGGCGCGGTCGGCCAGGGCAAGGCGATCAAGCTCGTCAACAACGTCATGTCGATCGGCAATGTCGTGCTGGCTGCGGAAGCGTTCGTGCTGGGAGAGAAGCTCGGCATCGAACCCCGGCGTCTGTACGATGTGCTGAGCAGGTCCGGCGGACGGTCGCGAAACTTCAATCAGCGGATTCCGCGCGTGATCGAAAGGGATTTCGCCAGCCGCTTCTCCGTTGCATTGAGCGAGAAGGATCTGCGCCTGGCGCTCAGCGTCGCGCACGAGACGCGCTATGTCATGCCATTGACCGCGGTCATCCATCAAATGTGCGAAATGGCGATCGCCGACGGCCTGGAAGGCGAAGATATCGTTGCGGTCGCCAAAATTTACGAGCGTTGGGCGAGGCTCGACTTCTCCGACCCGACGGCGCGACCGACGGTGTGATGTGAGGGATGGAGCGTCCGCATGGAGATTGATCCGACCTCCGCCGGGCTGCGCCAGATCCGCTTCGTTCTGCCGGGCGATGCGACGCGCGTTGTGCTGGTTCGGCACGGCGAATCGGCTGCCGTCGAGCCTGGTCGGCCGCAGGCGACGATCGACGGCCAAGGCGATCCCGATCTGCATCCGGAAGGCTTGCGTCAGGCGGAAGCGGTGGCGGAGCGTCTTGCCAGGGAGGACATCGCCGCGATCTATGTTTCCACCCTGCGGCGTACGCTCCAGACCGCTCGACCGCTGCTGCGCCGCCTGTCCATGGAAGCGCGGATCGAACCGCGACTGAGGGAGGTGCATCTCGGGGAATGGGAAGGCGGAGTCTACCGGATGAAGCTTGCCGAGCGCCACCCGATCGCACTGCAGATGACGCGTGAACAGCGCTGGGACATCATCCCGGGCGTCGAGGATCCCACCCATTTTCGTCAGCGCGTCGAGACCGCGGTCGCAGTCCTTGCCGGGCGCCATGCAGGCCAGACGATCGTCGTCGTCACGCATCGCAACGTGATCGGGCATCTGGTCGCTCATGCGTGCGGCGCCAGACACAATGCGTTCAATGGCGCCGAGAACGGGTCGATTTCGGAGATCGTCGTCTCGCCGGCGGGATCAACCGTGCGCTCGTTCAACGAAACGGGCCATCTTCGCGATCAGGATGCCGAGCGTCATCTCAGTCCGACGGCCTAGGTCGAGGTCTCATGCCGACGGCGGATCGAGGGCGCGCGCCCGCCAGTCTATTGCTCGCTCCTATCAATTAATTCTCGCCGGTTCGTTGTCGCGCGCACCAAATCGATGCTTCAATCCGGCAGGAAAGAGGGGCGAAGCGCACCGCGGAGACGATGTGACAACGCCCTCCCGTGGGAGGAACGACATGCTTTTTGCATCGCACATTGATCGGCGTCGGGCGCTGAATCTGGCCGCGGGAGCAGGTCTTGCGGCGGGCGGTCTGAAATTCGGCGTCGGCAGGGCCGGCGCGCAGGAGGTCTTCAGGCTTGGCTGGGTTCGACCGACGACTGGCCGGCTCGCGTCTTCTTTCGCTCCGCTGTTTGTGGGCGGCTTGATCGCCATCGACGAGATCAACGCCGCGGGTGGAATCCTTGGCCGGAAGATCGTCCGCGTCGAGGAGGACGACGAAGGGTCCCCGGCGAAGCAGCCGGGCATCATCCGCAAGCTTTCGGACAGTGGCGTCTCCTATTTGTGCGGACCGGCCGGAAGCTCGCAGGCGCTGGCTTCGCTCGAGGCCGCGACGGCGGCGCAGATCATCCAGACCGGCAGCGCGCTCGCCGCTGCGCTCGCAAACGGCGTCAAATATCCGTACCACTACCAACTCACCTACAACACCGATCAGCAAGCCGCGGTGATCGCCAGCCACGCGGTCAAGGCGTTGAAGGGTCAGAAGATCGGCATCTTGCACGAAGCCACCGCGTTCGGCGAGCAGGGCGCGATGGCGACCGTCGCCGAATTGCAGAAGCTCGGACTGAATCCCGCGACTGTTCAGTCCTTCCCCGCCGATGTGGCGTCGTTCGACCCCTATATCGCCAATCTGCAGAAGGCGGGGTCCGATGTGCTTGTGGCCTGGCTCGCCAACATCTCCAGCGTCGCGATGGCCTTCCGCTCGATGAACTCGCTCGGCTGGTCGCCGCCCGTCGTTGGCCACAATGGCCTGTTTGCGGACGGATTGTTCGACCTGGTGCCGATAGAACTGCTGCAAAACGTCGTCTGCACCTATTACAAGGCAATGACCTACACGGCGACCGAGTCGCCGGGCGCGCGGCAGGTGGCCTACGCCAGGAAGATCGCGCAATATCCGGAGGCGAAGGCATGGGCCGTCAATGTCGTCGTGCAGTCGCATTATGATTTCCTGCATCTTCTGAAGAAGACGATCGAGCAGGAGCAGACGTTCGACGTCGCCAAGATCAAGGCGGCTCTCGACCGGACCCGGGACTTCGACGGCATCGTCGGCAAGATCAACTTTACGCCGGAGAACCATTGCGGCGTCAGCATTGGCGATATGACGCTCGCCAAGCTCGCTTCCGGGCGCGACCCAAAAGCGCAAGGCATCTTCCGCGAGAGGGCGTGACGTTGATCCGATGGGACCGGAACAGGAAACGGCCGGACGGAATCGCAACGCGGCGTCCGGCGCTGATCGATCTGTCGCGGAATGCTACGACTCGCGCCACAGTCGCTCCGCGCCGGAGCGTTCGGCCGCGATGACGCAATCCGCCGACGCCGCGCGCCATGTCCGGCCGGACGAGGATGCGGTCCTCGCATCGCTGCTTGGTCGCCGCTTCAGTTGCCGCGCCTTTACAAGCGAACCTGTTCCACGCGCCACGATCGACCGCATCCTGGAGCTCGCGCAGCGAACGGCGTCCTGGTGCAACAGTCAGCCATGGCAGGTCGTCGTCACCGGCGGCTCGGCGACAGAAGAATTTCGATCTGCGCTCTACGTTCACGCCAGCGCGACGCATGCGCAGGGCGATCCTGATTTCCCCTTCCCGCGCGAGTATCATGACATCTACCTTGCGCGTCGACGTGAAAGCGGCTTTCAGCTCTACGACGCGCTTGGCGTCGGGCGCGGCGACCGCGATGCATATCTCAGGCAGGTGCTGGAGAATTTTCGGTTCTTCGGAGCGCCGCATGTGGCGATCGTCACGAGCGATGAGGCGTTGGGCGTCTATGGGGCAGTGGACTGCGGCGCCTATGTCGCGAACTTCCTGTTGGCGGCGGAAGCGAATGGGATCGCCGCGATTCCTCAGGCCGCTCTCGCCTCCTACCCGGAGCTCATTCGATCGCATTTCGGCCTTGGACCAGATCGCCGGGTCGTCTGCGGGATTTCGTTCGGGCGCGCTGACGCCAGCCATCCAGCCAACTCGTACCGCACCAGCAGAGCCGCGCTTGCGGATGTTGTGAGGATGGAGGGAACGGAATGGACCTGAACATTCTCGTCGTCGGGCTCACGGCTGGAAGCCTCTACGCGCTCGTCGCAGTCGGGTTCAACATTCTCTATCGCCCGACCAACGTGCTGAATTTCGCGCAGGGCGACCTGGTGATGCTGGGAGCCATGGTCGGCGCGAGCACGCTCGGCTTCTATATGCTGCCATGGCCGGCGGCCCTCGTGGTCGCCGTTACCGTCGTTAGCCTGATCGCCGTGGTCGAGGAGCGCGTCGCCGTGGCGCCTGTGCTGAGGCGCTCGTCGCAAAGCTTCGCGTGGATCATCTCCACGCTCGCTTTTTCGCTGATCATCGCCAATCTGGCCGATCGGATCTGGGGCCCCGATCCGATCGCCGTCCAGCCGCCCTGGCCGCTGTCGATTCGTACGACGCGGATCGGACCGATTCGCGTAAACAGCTATCAGGTCGCGCTCGTCCTGCTGACGGTTGCGATCGTCTTCGGGCTGCATCGCTTCTATCGCACGCGCGCCGGCAAGGCGATGCTGGCTATGGCCGAGGACCGCGACGCCGCGCTGCTTCGCGGCATCAATCCGGATCGCATCAGTCGGTTGTCGTTCTTTCTCGGCGGCGCGGTCGCCGCCCTGACCGGATTGTTGGCCGCGCCTCTTTTTTTCTCGTCGACCACGATCGGCACGTCGATGCTGATCACCGGCTTCGCCACCGCCGCCGTCGGCGGCGTCGGCAACAACAAGGGGGCGCTGCTCGCCGGCTACATTATCGGCATCGTGGAGGCCGCCGCCGCCGCGCTCCTTTCGCCGGCCTATCAGAAGACCGTCGTGTTCGGGCTGCTGCTGGTCATTCTGCTTGTCAAGCCGCAAGGATTGTTCGGGACCGAGGACGCGCGCCGTGTCTGATCAGATGTCGACGGCTCGCCCCGCGCTCGTTACGGCCTCGCCCCGTCTTTTCGGTTGGATCGCCTTCGCGGCGTTCCTCCTGGTCCTGGTCGCCTTTCCCTTCGCGAGTCCCGGACAGTACCCGATTTTCCTTGCGACGCAGATCGGGGTCTATCTGCTGGTCGCGATGGGCCTCAACCTGCTGACCGGCTATGGCGGCATGCCGTCGCTCGGCCACGGGGCGCTGCTGGCTCTCGGTGCCTACGCCACCGCGTTGCTCATGGTGAAAGCGGGCTGGAGCTTCTGGACGGCCGCCCTGTCGGGCGTTGCATTGACGACGATCGTCGGCGCCCTCATGGCGCTCCCTGCGCTGCGCGTTTCAACCTGGTATTTTGCCCTCATCACGCTCGGCTTCACGGAGGTGCTGCGCGGTCTGCTGATCGAATGGCGTGAACTGACCGGCTCCTTCGGGGGCGTGGTCGGAATACCAATGCCGTCGATCGCGGGTCGCGCCTTTTCGCCGTCGGCGCTGTTCTGGCTCGTGGCGTTGCTGAACATCGCCTGTTTCGTCTTCATCGCGAGGCTCGTCCGGTCACGCATCGGCCGTGGCCTGATAGCGCTGCGCGACGACCCTGTGGCCGCGACGGCGAACGGGGTTTCCGTCGTAGGGCTGAAGCTCTTCGCCTTCGCGGTCAGCGCCGCGATCACCGGCGCCGCCGGCGCGTTGTTCGCCGTGCAGAAGACGGTCATTACGCCGGACGATTTTTCGGCGGAATTCTCGATTTTCTTTCTGGTGGTCGTCGTGCTCGGCGGCGCGGGTCGGCTTTGGGGGCCTGTGCTCGGCACGTTCGTGTTCTTCGTCGTGCCGGAGCTGATGACGCAACTGCACAGCTGGCGCATGTTGGTCTATGGCTGCGTGCTGCTCGTCATCATGCTGTTTGCGCCGAATGGCTTGGCCGGCGCATTGAGCAACTTCATCGACCGCTTCGGCCGGAGGGCTGTCTCGCTGCCTGCGTCGATCCGAGCTGCGAGCCGGCCTGGCGCGACCGGATTGCCGCTCAAGATAAGCAATATTTCAAAAAACTTCGGCGGGGTCGCCGCGCTGAAGGACGTTTCCCTCGAAATCGAGGCGGGCAGGGTCCACGCGATCGTCGGACCGAACGGATCGGGCAAGACGACGCTGCTCAACGTGATTTCCGGTTTCTATCGCCTGGACGCTGGTTCGATCCGCCTCGGCGACGCCGACGTCGGCAGCATATCGCCGGCCGCGGTCGCGAGACTGGGAGTCGGTCGCACGTTTCAGACCCCGAAACTGCTAGGGGAATTGTCGACTATGGAGAACGTGATGCTTGGCGCCTATGCGGCCGAGCGCGCAACCGTTCCCGAAATCGTCTTGTCTTTACCCCGCGCTGCCGAGGAAGCGAGGATGCAGCGGACCGATGCGCTGCACTATCTGAACTATGTGGGGTTGGGCGAGCGTTCCTTCGACGCCGCGAGCGAACTGCCGCACGGACAGCAGCGCCTGGCGGAGGTCGCGCGCGCTCTGATGGCGAGACCGCGCATTCTTCTGCTCGACGAGCCAGCGGCCGGCCTGTCGCTCGACGAACTGGACAAGCTCGCGGCGCTGATCCGGTCGATCGGCGCACTCGGGATTACAATCGTCATTGTCGAGCATCACCTCGAGCTGGTCAGCAGCGTGTGCGATCGCGTGAGCGTGTTCGATCGCGGCCAGCTTTTGGCCGCCGGTACGCCGCAGGAAGTCTTCGCCAATGAGCAGGTAGTGAGCGCGTATATGGGCGCACGCCCGCTC
Source organism: Rhodoblastus sp. (assembly GCA_036796555.1). Lineage (GTDB taxonomy): Bacteria > Pseudomonadota > Alphaproteobacteria > Rhizobiales > Beijerinckiaceae > JAJXWB01. Next base: position 58,696 of record DAIRCS010000001.1, read on the forward strand.
GACGCTGTTTCGGACGCGGAGAATCCTCGATGAGTCCCGATCTGGTCGCGCAGACGTCGCCGATTCTTCGCGTCGAATCGGTCACCGCCGGCTATGGCCACGTCGGCGTTCTCGAGAATGTTTCGATCGCGGCCTCGCAAGGGGAGATCGTCGCGATCGTCGGCAGCAACGGCGCCGGAAAGAGCACGCTGTTGCGCGCGATTTCCGGCCTCGTGCGATCCAGCGCCGGCCGTATCGTCTTCAATGGCGTCGATCTCGCTGGCGCGCGCCCGGACAAGGTCGTGACGGCGGGCGTTCTGCACGTCGCCGAAGGACGCCGATTGTTCCGCGGCCAAAGCGTTCGCGACAACCTGGAGCTCGGATTTTACGGCGAGCGAGGCGGTCGCGAGGTGGAGCTCGAACGACAGCGCCGGGTTCTCGAGCTTTTTCCTGCTCTTTCGGAAAGGATGGACGCAAAGGCGGGCGTTCTCTCGGGCGGTCAGCAGCAGATGCTGGCCATCGGACAAGCTTTGATGCGGGCGCCGAAGCTTCTGATGCTCGACGAGCCGTCGCTCGGTCTTGCGCCGATCGTCATCGACCAGGTGCTGGACGTTGTGAAACGGCTGGCGCGAACCGGCATGACCATCCTGCTCGTAGAGCAAATGGTCGAGCGGGCTCTGGAGATCGCTAACCACGTCTACGTGATGCGGAGCGGTCGTGTCATCGGCAGCGGCGTCCCGGATGAGATCAAGGAAAGCGCCTTGCTGCGGAAAGCCTATCTCGGAGCTGGCTGAAGCGCCGCGCGCTCACGCGGGCTGCCGGGCCGTCGTTGCGAAACGCGAAGCGACGAGATGATCCATCTGCCGACATGGCCGGCGAATGGATCGCCTCGCTTGCAGGCGGCGGCTTCCGTCAGGCTTCCAATGTCGGGCGCGTCCAGGCCGCCCGTTCCAGATCAATCTGCGCCTGAACTGGGCCCGGGTCGCCCCCGACTATCGTGCGGCGTGGCTTCTTCGGACGCGCGGCGCGACGTCGTGCAACGACCGGAGCGGACCGGAAAGCATAAACCATGTGACCGCGTCGAAGGCGGCTTTGAATCATTTCCCGGCGGCCTCGCGCTCGTTCCATTCGATAAATTTCTCGATACCCTCGCGCATCGGCACTTGCGGTTTCCACCCGAGAACCTCCGCCGCCCTGTCGCGGCGATAATGCAGGCTTTTGGTCAACGTCAGCTTCACTCCCGTCTCCTCCGCGTCGATCGGCTTCAGGTCCGTGCCCGTCGCTGCGATGAGGGCCTCGAGCACCTCGCTCATCGGTGTGTCCACGTCAGCGCAGATGTTGAATGCCTGGCCGTTCGCACCTTCATTGGCCATCGCCAGGATGTTCGCTTTAGCCACATCGCTGGCGTAGATGTAGTCCTGCACCGGATCGCCCTCCTGCTTGTGCGGAGGTTCGCCGCGCTTGATCCGATCGTAGTTCTGCATGATGCGCAGCGCATTGACAGCGCGATAGTGCTGACGCGCGCCATAGACGCTGGTGTAGCGCAGGTTGACGTAGTCGATCCCGTAGCGTTCCTTGTAGACCTTCAGCAGGCATTCGCCGATGATTTTGGTGCAGGCGTACATGGCGACGCCCGGATGGATGTTCTGCCAGTAGAGCGGCGTGTCCTCGAGAAATTCCTTGCCGTCGCCCGCCCCATAGACCGCGCCGGTGGACGAGAAGACCACCTTCTTCACGCTTCGGTAGCGGCAGGCCTCGAGCACGTTCTGCATGCCCCGCACGTTCACGTCCAGCCCGACGGTCGGGTTCTCGTAGAGCGGAATCGAGAGATAGCCGGCCACGTGAAACACGCCGTCGATTCCCTCCAGGCAATCGTAGATCTCGTTCATTCTCAGAATATCGCCGCGGATGAGCTGGATTCGCTTGTCGCCAAGCAGATGCCGGACCTGGTCCGGCGAACCGAGCGCGTAATTGTCAAAGAGGGCGATGCGGCTGGCGCCGCCCTCCAGAAGCTCCTCCGCGATATGCGAGCCGATCAGGCTTGCGCCGCCCGTGACGAGAAAGCTTCTTTCCTTGATTTCCATGAGCGTGTTTCCCCGATCTGTGGCGCCTGCGCGCGACGTTCCGCTTGCACGGCATGGTCTGGGAGCAAACCGGCAATGCCCTCGCCAAGTCAATGCGGATATCCATCGTGCAGGCCTATCGATTTATACGGCGCGTTTTATTGCTGCGTCGAATATCGGCCGCTTAAATGATTTGCAGACGGGACTTGCAGGACGTTCGCGACTACCGATGCGCCGGCCTCTCCGTTTCGAAGGCGCGAACAATGGCGATCAAGCGGATAAAGCGCGGCTACCTCTACGAAGATTTCGAGGAAGGCCGCGTTCTCGAACATCACTGGGGCCGGACATTCACCGAGCACGACGCGATCTGGTTCGCGACCATGACGATGCAGTATGGGCCGCTGTACTCCAATGTCGAGTATGCGCGCAGCCTCGGATATTCCACTATCCCGGTCCATCCCATATTCGTCTTCACGACCGCGCTCGGGCTTTCGGTGGAAGATCTTTCCGAAGCCGGCGGGCCTTTTCTCGGCGTCGATGATCTCATCTTCCACCGGCCGGTTTACGCCGGAGACACAATACGCAGCCGTTCGCAGGTGATGTCGCGCCGTGCTTCGGCGTCGCGGCCTGGCTGGGGAATCGTCGAGTGGAAGACCGCGGCGTCCAACCAGCGATCCGAGCCTGTTCTCGAATACCGGCGCCGCAACTTGTCGCGCATGCGGACTGATACGGAGAAGAATGCATGAGCTTCTTGAGCAAAGAGGTCGAGGAGCTGAAGGAGGCGACCCGTCATTTCGCGAACAGGGAGGTGATTCCGGTCGCGCACAAGATCGACGCCGAGCAGGGCGAGATACCGCTGGCCCTGATCGCCAAGATGGCCGACATGGGTTTCTTCGCCGTCATTTTCCCTCAGGAGTATGGCGGTCTCGATCTCGGCGCGCTCGGGCTTGCAGTCGTTACGGAGGAGCTTTCGCGGGGGTGGTTGTCCGTCGGCAGCCTCCCGGGGCGCAACTGGCTCTGTGGGCACATCCTCGCCCGCAGCGGCACCGAAGAGCAGAAACAGCGATTTCTGCCGGGGATGGCGTCGGGACAGATCCAGAGCGCTTCGGCGGGAACGGAGCCGGAAGCGGGCTCGGACGCCGCCAATATCAAGGTCAGGGCGGTTCGCAAGAATGATCGCTACGAAGTGAGCGGCGCCAAAATGTGGTGCACCTTCGCTAATCGGGCGAACGTGCTCTTCACCTATTGCCGCACGAGCAACGAATCCAAGCATCGCGGCATCAGTCTGCTGATGGCTGAAAAGAAGCCCGGCGACGATTTTGTTCCGCCGACGCTGACCGGGTCCCGCATCCGCACGATCGGCTATCACGGGATGAACACCTTCCAGTTGTTCTTCGATGGCTTCGAGATCCCGAAGGGCAACCTCGTCGGCGGCGAAGAGGGGCGGGGCTTCATCCAGCTCATGGAAGGATACGAGCTCGGGCGCGTGCAATTCGCGTTCCGTTGCATCGGCGTTGCGCAGGCGGCTTACGAGGCGGCCCTCGATTACGCCAAGCAGCGTGTCCAGTTCAACCAGCCGATCGCGAAATTCCAGGCCATCCGGTTCCGTCTTGCCGATATGGCCACGCAAATCGAGGCGGCGCGAAACCTTGGGTATCTGGCTGCAGCCAAAATCGATCGCGGCGAGCGCGCTGATCTCGAAGCAGGCATGGTGAAACTCTTCGCTTCCGAGATGGCGAAACGGGTCTGCAACAGCGCGCTCGAGATTCACGGCGGGAACGGACTGGCGCAGGATTTCCCAGTCAGTCGCTTCTGGCGTGATTCGGCCCTCTTCACCATTGGCGAAGGCACCAGCGAGGTTCAGCGCGAGATCATCGCCAAACGGATCCTTGGGGAGCGCTGATATGACCATCACAGGCTCCAGCGGCTATTTCGAGGATTTCGGCGTGGGCGACATATTCGAGCACCAGCGCGGCCGCACGGTCACGGAGTTCGACAATTACGCCATCACACACATGTCGATGAACACGGCCCAGACGCATTTCAATCGAGATTATGCGCGATCATTCATGGACGCGGCGTTTCCGGATCGGCTGGTCGCCGGTCCCTGCACCATCGCGCTTGTCGTCGGGCTGACGAGCGAGGACATGAGCGAGAACGCGCTTGCGGATGCGGGCATGACTGCGGTCCGCCTGCCCAACCCGGTCTTCGCCGGCGATACGCTGTACGCTACGAGCGAGGTGCTGGAAGTGCGCGATTCCGAGCGTCCGGACGCGGGTCTGATGCGATATCGGTTCATCGGACGCAATAGCGCGGGAAAGGTCGTCGCCGAGGGAGAGCGGTCGGTTCTCGTCAGGCGACGGTCGGCGAGCGCGATCGCCAGTCGCAAGGAAGGGGCGTCCCAATGACGGCGGCGCTCTCCGGAATCACTATCGTCGACATGACGCAGGGCGTGTCGGGACCTTTCGCGACGCGCCTGCTGGCCCAGCTCGGCGCGCGCGTCATCAAGATCGAGCGACCCGGAGGGGGCGACATCGTGCGCTTCTGGGACGATATCGTGCACGGCATGTGTTCGGGCCATGCATGGGTCAATCCGGGGAAAGAAAGCATCGCGCTCGATCTTGGCGCGGAGCGGGGCCGCGAAATCCTTTTCGACCTGGCCGCGAAAGCCGATGTCGTGATCGAGAATTTCGTGCCGGGGACGCTCGAGAAATGGGGGATAACCTACCAGCATCTCAGCAAGCGCAATCCTGGCTTGATCTTCTGCCGCATCTCCGGTTTCGGCCAGGACGGCCCCTATCGGGACCGCTCCGCGCTGGATCTTATCATCCAGGGCGAGGCCGGCCTGATCATGACCAATGGCGCCCCGGAGGAGCCGGCAAAGATATCTCTTTCCGTCTGCGACATTTCCGGATCGATGTATTCGGCCATTTCCATTCTCACGGCGCTGTTCCATCGCCAAGCGACCGGCAAGGGACAGAAGATCGAGGTGGCGCTGCTTGACGCAGTCATGACCTGGACGGGTTATTTTCCGTATATGTACTGGTACAGAAACAGCGTTCCAGCGCGCGTCGGTCTTCATCATCATACAATGACGCCTTATGGGCCATACGCGGCTTCCGACGGGCGGATGGTTATCGTCGCAGCGGGCTCGGGCCATCGCGCGCTCTGGGAAAAATTCTGCCTCGCGATCGAACGGCCGGATATCGTCGACCATCCGGACTATGCGACCAATGCCTTGCGACTGGAGCACAGAGCCCAGCTCGACGAAATCGTTTCGGTTGCGATCGGCGCGAGGGATCGCGATTATTGGCTCGCCCGTTTCCATGAATTCGGCATTCCCTCGGGAGCGCTGAACGATTTGGCGGACGCGCTCAATCATCCCCGCCTCAAGTCGCGCAACCTGGTGCGCGAGGTCGACAGCGTCGTCGGCAGCGTCAAAGTGTTCGATTTTCCCGCGGAATTTTCGGAAAGCCAGTCGGTGAACCGGCTCGGACCGCCGGCGCTCGGCCAGCACACGCGATCGATCCTGACGGAGCTCGGTATTGACGATGCCGAGATAAGTCGGCTGGAGGCCGATAAGATCGTGGAAGGCTGGGGCAATGAATAGCGTCGCCAAAGCGACCGCGACCGAAGCCCTGGCGCGTTTCGCGTGGGGACTTCGATTCGAGGATTTGCCCGGCTCGGTTGTGCGGAAATTGAAGGAATCCCTGCTCGACACCATTGGAATTTCGGCATTCGCCGCGATGTACGCAGACAGCAGCAAATCCTTTCGCGCGGCTGTGCGCTCGCTCGGCGGCGAAGGTCCGAGCACGGTCATCGGCGAGGCGCGGGGTTATCCATCGCCGCAAGCGGCTTTGCTGAATGGCGCCTATGCGCATACCCTGGATTTCGACGATACAAATCTGGTCGGATCGTTGCATCCCGGAGCTTCCGTGATCGCGGCGGCGCTCGCCACGGCGGAGGAAGCGGACACGGACGGTCGTACGCTGCTTGTGGCGCTCGCAGCCGGTTATGAGGTCACTTGCCGCGTCGGCGCGGCGTTGGGCCCGACTACTTATGACCGAGGCTTCCATATCACTGCGGTCGCCGGCATCTTCGGCGCCGTTGCAGCGGCCGCAAAGATTCGAAACACGAAGTTCGACGCAATCCTGAACGCATTTGGCCTGGCGGGCAGCCGCGCGGCGGGGTCGATGCAATATCTTGAGAACGGCGCGTGGAACAAGCGGCTTCATCCGGGCTTTTCCGCGCATGACGCGCTGATCGTCCTCGCCTTCGCCGAAGCCGGCGTTATGGGAGCGGCCGCTCCGATCGAGGGAGGGCGCGGATTCCTCAACGCCTATAGCGCTGACGCGCGCCCCGAACGACTGACCGCGGCGCTGGGGGAAGAATGGGTGCTGCTCGAAACCGCGATCAAACCCTATCCGTCATGCCGTTTCGCACATGCTGCGATCGACCTTGCGCTGGAATTGCGTGAAAAAGCGCCTGACGCCGGTCGGGCCCGCGCCTCGCTTACGCTGAAGCTGCCGCGCACGGCGATGCAGATCGTGGCGGGAGCCGAAGAGAACAAGATCCGTCCGCGAAACGTCGTCGAGGCTCAATTCAGCGTTTATTTCCAGGTCGCGGCGGCGTGGCTCGACGGCCGGTACGATTGGGGAAGCTATGATCGCATCGGCGCATCGGACGTGGACTCCTTGGCGGCCTCGATCGAGACCGTGCTGGATGAGAGCATCCCCTTCGCCGGCGCGGAGCTGATCGCTCGAGTCGATGGAACGATTGTCCGGGGACGCGCGGAGCTGCCTCTTGGCGAGCCCTCGCACCCCATGAGCTGGCAGGCGCTCGAAGGGAAATTCCAGTCGATGACGGGGCCGGTCTTCGGTCCGGACCGGCCTGCTTTGCTGGCCGCCAGGCTCCGTGAAATCGACAAGGAGCCGTCGATCGCCAGCTTCATGTCCGAATTTCGCGCGACGGCGACATAGCCATGCTGCTCGATCGCGCCCCTTGCCGCACTTATCTGATCGTTCCCGCCTCCAGCCGGAAAATGATCGAGAAGGCCGCAACGCTGGATGCGGACGCCGTGATATTCGATCTCGAGGATGGCGTCGCCCCGAGCGAGAAAGAGGAGGCGCGGCGCAATATCGGCGAATTGCTTGGCCGTCTTGATTTCGGCGACAGAAGGATCGGCGTTCGCGTCAACGGCGTCGGCACGCGCTGGTTTCTGGACGACATTCTGGCGCTGGAACGCGCGGCGGTCGATGTCGTGACGATTCCCAAGACGAACGGGCTGGACGACGTGGCCGCCGTCGCCGCCATCCTACGCCAGTTCGGCTTGCGCGGACGATCGCGCCCGCTGTCGCTTCATCTGCTGATCGAAAGCGCCGCCGGCGTACAGGCCGTCGGAAAGATTGCAGCGGCGTCTCCCCTGATCGAGGCCGTGGTTTTCGGCGCGGGCGACTATTCGGCGGATACCGGCGGCGCGATGACGCCCGCGGGTTTGCGCTACGCCCGTTCTCGTATTGCGGTGGCCGCCGCCGCCGCACGCGTCGCGGCGATCGACTATGTCCATCCCGCGATCGCCGACGATGAGGGCCTGCGGATGCAGGTCGGCGAGGCGAAGGAGCTGGGTTACCTGGGCAAATGGGCGATCCATCCGCGCCAGTTGCCGATCATCAACCAGGGCTTTGCGCCCTCGATGGAGGAGTTGGCGCAAGCGAAGCGCTGGCTTGCGGCCTATGAAGAGGCAAGCGCCGCCGGCGCCGGCGCCATATCGGTCGAAGGGACGATGCTCGACGAAGCCGTGATTGCAATTATGCGCCGGCACTTGGCGGCGGCCCGGCGCGTCGGGATAGAATTGCCTGCGAATTCCGGTCTGGAACGCCAATCAGATGGAAACGGTTGAGGAACGCCGATGGATACGAAAGCCGACCTACCTTCGGAGAAGCCGCTGAGGAACGATCTTCGGCGCGTGATCGACGCCAAGCTGGCGGCGCTGGACAAAGCGCGTCCCGAGGCCGTGGGTAAACGGCGCAAGACCGGACATTGGACGGCGCGGGAGAATATCGACTACTTCCTCGATGCGGATTCCTTTCTCGAATATGGACAGTTGGCTCGTCCGGCCAAGCCGGGAATGTCGGGGCCGGCCGATGGCTTCATCATGGGCACCGGCACGGTCGACGGAAAGCGCGTCGCGGTCGCCGCCTACGACTATACAGTCTACGCAGGCACGCAATCCTTCATCAATCATGCGAAGATCGACCGATTTCTCCGGCTGGTGAAAGAGCTCCGGCTCCCCTTTGTGATCTGGGCGGAGGGCGGCGGCTGGCGTCCGCATGAAACCAATATGGCGCATCGGGACCATGTGGAAACCTTCGTGCTGCTGGCGCAACTCTCCGGGTTGACGCCCACTGTGGCGATTGTCGCGGGGCGCTGCTTTGCGGGTAACGCCAACATCGTCGGGCTCTGCGACGTCGCCATCGCCACCCGCAAGATCGCCATGGGCATGGCCGGCCCGGCGCTGGTCGAAGCCGCGCTCGGCCAGAAGCTGACGCCGGAAGAACTTGGTCCTGCCGAGGTCCATCAACGCTCGGGCGCGATCGATATCCTTGTCGACGATGAAAAGACGGCGGCCGACGCGGCCCGAAAATATCTCGGTTATTTTCATGGACCGGGCGAAGCCGGCCCGGAGCCGGATACGCTCGCGCTGCGCGATGTGGTGCCCGAAAGCATGCGCCGGGCATACGATGTCCGCAAGGTGATCGCCGGCATCGCCGACGAGGATTCGATCCTCGAACTCCGGCCGAAATACGCCGCGGGCGCGGTGACAGCGCTGATCAAGGTCGGCGGTCGGCCGATCGGCGTGATCGCGAACCAGCCGATGGCGCGCGCGGGGGCGATGGATACGCCGGTCTGCGACAAGATGAGCCGCTTCATACAGCTCTGCGACGCGCATGATATCCCCATGCTCACGCTCTGCGACACGCCGGGTCTGATGGTCGGCCCGGACGCCGAAGCGACGGCACTGGTCAAACACAGCGCGCGCGTTCTTACGGCCCTCGCCAACGCCACCGTCCCGTTCATGGCGGTGGTGCTGCGAAAAGCCTACGGGCTCGGCTACCAGATTCTTGCGGCGATGCCGCTCAATCCCGCCGTGCTTGTCGCGTGGCCCACGGCCGAATTCGGCATGATGGGAACAGAGGGCGCCACCAAGATCTTGCATCGCAACGAGTTGAACGAACTGCCGGACGCCGCGGCGCGGGCGGAGCTCGAGGCGCGGCTTTCGCGGGAGAGCCGCGAGCGGAACGATGCGCTCGAGGTCGCCGCGCGCTACGAGTTCGACGACGTCATCGATCCCGCGGAAACACGAGACGTCGTCCTGAAATTCCTTAAAAGCCTTCCGCCGACGCCTCCCCGCAGCGGGCGCAAGCGGTGGATCGACAATTGGTGACCCTGTAGGGGAATCGAACGATGCTTCAGGCAGGCCATATTACGAAGCGTCAATGGCGGGATCCTCGGATACCTCCAGACGAGGAATGCGTCCTGCGCGCTCTCTTCGAGCGATGGACGTCGATACAGCCGGACAAGGTTTTCGTCGTCTCCGCGGATGGCGTGGAACGTACCTACGCGCAGTTCCGGTCGGACGTCGTGCGCACGGCGAACGCGCTGCGCGAGCTTGGGGTCGGGCAGGGCGAGCACGTGTTGTGCTGGCTGCCGAACAGTCTCGTCGCCCTGCGCATCTGGTTCGCGGTCAACTATCTCGGAGCGGTCTTCGTTCCGATCAATACCGCCTATAAAGGCGCGCTGCTCGAGCATGTCGTCGAGAATTCGGACGCCAGGCTGATGATCGGCCATTGCGAGCTCGTGCCGCGGCTCGAAGGCTGCGCGCTCGCGAAGCTGGAGACTGTCGTCAGCGTCGGCGGTCCGGCCGCTCATTCCCGTCTCGCCATTCTGGCCGAAACCGCGCTCGACCATCCTTCCGAGACGCTGCCGGAATTGGAGCGTCCTGTCGCTCCCTGGGATACCGCGGCGATTCTCTATACGTCCGGAACGACCGGCAAATCGAAAGGCGTTCTGTCGTCCTACCTGCATCAAGCCGCGACCGGGAGCGTCGAATCATGGCCGGTTCTCGGGCGCTCGGATCGGTTCATGGTCTGCCTGCCGATCTTCCATACCGGCGCAACATGCTTCATCTACGCGATGCTGATCCGTGGCGGCTCGCTGACTATCGTCGAGAGCTTCCGCACCGCTGATTTCTGGCCACTGGTCAACGCGACACGGTCGACGACGACGATCCTGCTGGGCGTCATGGCCCAGTTTCTTCTGAAAGAGCCGCCAGCCGCGTCGGACCGGGAGAACGCGCTGCAGACGGCGATCATCATCCCGCTCGCGCAGGATAATGCGGTCTTCGCGCAGCGCTTCGACGTCGGCGTCTACACGGCCTTCAACATGACTGAGATATGCGTGCCGCTGGTTTCCGGCCTCAATCCGTCGAACGTCACGAGTTGCGGAAAGCCGCGACCGTCCGTGCAGGTGCGTCTGGTCGACGAGAACGATTGCGAGGCGCAGGTCGGGACGCCCGGAGAACTCATCGTGCGCACCGATGCTCCATGGTCGCTGAACAGCGGTTATCAGAAGAACCCCGAGGCGACCGCCAAGGCGTGGCGCAATGGCTGGTTTCATACAGGCGACGTCTTCCGCAAGGACGAACACGGCTATTATTATTTCGTCGACCGTTTGAAGGACACGATACGACGTCGCGGCGAGAACATATCGTCTTATGAGATCGAGAGCGAAGTCTTGGCTTTCTCGGCCGTCCGGGAAGCGGCTGTCGTGCCGGTGCCGAGCGAATTCGGAGAGGACGAGATTCTGGTCGCCGTGTCAACGGCGCCGGGACAACGGATCGAGCCTGCCGCGCTGGTGACGTTTCTAGCGGATCGGGTGCCCTACTACATGGTGCCGCGATATGTGCGCGTGCTGGCGGATCTGCCGCGGACAGAGTCGTTGAAGATTCACAAATCCGTTCTGCGCAGCGCCGGAATTACGGTGGACTGCTGGGATCGCGAGCAGGATCCTTCAATCAGGATCAAGCGCGAGCAGTTTTCGGTCTCGCCGCGGCGTCATGATTGACGGCGGACGCCGCTGGAGAGTCGTTCATGCCTGCGCTCGGCGACCTGAAAATCTTGGAATTTGGCGGCATTGGCCCTGGCCCGTTCTGCGGCATGCTGCTGGCGGACATGGGCGCTGAGGTGCTGCGGCTCGACAGGTTCGAGGCCGCCGGCTTCGGGGTCGATATCCCGCCACAATTCGACTTGATGAACCGCAACAAGCATTCGCTTGCGATTGACCTCAAAAAGGCGGAAGGCCGCGAGCTCGCTCTTGATCTGATCGCGGGCGCTGATGCGCTTATCGAGGGGTTCCGCCCTGGCGCCATGGAGCGCCTCGGTCTTGGACCGGAGCAATGCCAGGCGCGCAACGCTCGACTTGTCTATGCGCGACTGACCGGCTGGGGTCAGGACGGTCCGCTCGCCAAGGTCGCCGGGCACGATCTCAACTATATCGCGCTGACCGGCGCGCTGCACGCCATCGGTCCTGACGATCGTGTTCCGCCGCCGCCGCTCAGCCTCTTGGGAGACTATGCTGGAGGCGGCCTCAACGCGGCATTCGGGATCATGTGCGCGCTGCATGAGGCCCGAAGAAGCGGCATGGGTCAGGTCGTCGATGTCGCGATGATGGATGGCGTGGCTACGCTGATGACGTCTTTCATCGGCTGGCGCCAGTTGGGTTTCTGGACCGCCGAGCGCGGCGCGAATATTTCGGATGGCGGCGCGCATTTCTACGGATGCTATGAGACGAGCGACGGCCGTTATGTCGCCGTAGCGGCGGTCGAAGACAAATTCTATCGACGCCTGCTCGAACTGATCGGCCTCGGCGAAGCCGATCTTCCTGATCAGCACGATCGATCGCATTGGCCAGCGATGAGATCGCGGCTCGAAGCGGTGTTTCGCACGCGGACGCTGGATGAGTGGCGCGCTTTGCTGGAAGGCAGCGAAGCATGCTTCGCCCCGGTTCTCGACATGGACGAGGCGCGCGCCCATCCTCACAATTCCGCACGGTGCGTGTTCGTGACATCGGCAGGGGTATGGCAGCCCGCGCCTTCGCCGCGCCTGTCCCGTACGCCAGGCGAAGTGCGCAAGGCCCCCGGCGAAGATTTGCAGAGTCCGGAAATCATATTCGCACGCTGGGGCGTGCGCGAGGAGACGGTTGCGATTGCCGGCCGGGCCGGCGTTTTCGCTCCCGGAACTATCTGAAGACGAGGAGGAGGCGTGGATGCCGATCATGAAAATCGAGAGCGAAGTGGCGGGAAAGGTCTGGAAAGTCTTGGGCTCGCCCGGACAGACCGTGGCGAAAGGCGAGACGATCTTGATTCTGGAATCGATGAAGATGGAAATTCCGGTCGACTCGCCTGCCTTGGGCAGGATCGTATCCATCGACGTCGTCGAGGAAACCGTCGTCGAGGAAGGCCAGCTTGTCGCGAGGATAGAGGCATGACGATTTCCGTCCGGCAACTCTTGGACGCGCTCGATCTGGCCGCCGTGGGGCCAGATCAGTTTCGAGGCGGCACGCCCCCGAGTTCCTATCCGCGCGTGTTCGGCGGGCAGGTCGTGGCTCAGGCGTTGACTGCGGCCGCGCGGACGGTCGAAAAGCGAATGCCGCATTCGCTGAACGTCCGTTTCATGGTCGGCGCAGATCCAAAACTTCCCATCGAGTTTGCGGTCGCCCGGCTGCGGGACGGCGGCAGCTTCAGCGCGCGACGGGTGACGGTTGCGCAAAATGGCAGGGCGATCGCAGAGCTGTCCGCGTCTTTCAGCGCGAATGAAACCGGCTTCGAGCATTCCGATTCGATGCCCGACGTCGCCCGGCCCGAGAAACTAGCCTCGGAGGCGAGGTTGCGAGCCGATGTCATGCCCGGCCTGGTCGATCCCGCGCCGCGCCACTATGAGGATGAGCGGCCCGTCGAAGTGCGTCCGGTCGAGCCGACGACTTATTTTTCGCGGACGCCGCGCGCCGGCGTGCTCGACGTCTGGCTGCGCGCGACCGACAAGCTGCCTGACGATCCAATGACTCATTGCGCGCTGCTGGCGTTCATGTCGGACATGTCGCTCCAGGACGCGAGCCTGGTCCCGCATGGATTGACATTCTACGACTTCGGATTGTTGGTGACGGCGAGCCTCGACCACAGTGTGTGGTTCCATGGACCCTTCCGCGCAGACGACTGGCTGCTGTTCGTCCAGAAGAGTCCTTGGGCCGGGAGCGGTCGCGGATTATGTCTCGGCTCGATCTACACGCGCGACGGCCGGCTGATTGCGTCGACGGCGCAGGAGGGCATGGCGCGCCGTCGCAAAACAGCTTGAGGAGAACGATCTTCGTTGAATGTTCCGAGCCGGCTTGGTCAGGTTCGCAGGACGAATGGATCCTGCACCTGATCGCTCAGTTCGCACCAAACGCTCTTCGTCTGCAGGAACTGATGAATGCTCTCGATGCCATTCTGTCTGCCGATCCCGCTTTCCTTGTAGCCGCCGAAGGGGGAGTTGTAGGCCACGGCGCGATAGGTGTTCAGCCAGACGGTGCCGCATTGCAACCGTCGCGCCATCCGATGTCCGCGCTTGATGTCGAGAGTCCACACGCCGGCGGCTAGGCCGAAACGGGAGTCATTGGCAAGCTCGACGACCTCGTCCTCGTCACGGAATGGCGTGACGGTCAGCACCGGGCCGAACACCTCGTTTTTGATCAGGTGATTGCCGCGGCCCGCTTTGTGAACGATCGTTGGCTCGAAGAAGAAGCCGCGCGGAAAGCCCTCGATCTCCGGCCGCTTGCCTCCGTGCAGAATCTCCGCGCCTTCCTTGAGCGATTGCTCGACCATGGACTGGGTCTTGGCGAGTTGCGCCTTGGTGGCGAGCGGCCCCATCTGCGTGTCGGACAGCAACGGATCGCCGATTTTGATCGCCGCCGCGCGGCGGACAAGCCGGGCTACAAGCCGATCGTAGATCGACTCGTGAATATAGGCGCGCGATCCTGCAACGCAGGTCTGGCCAGCGGCCGCGAAAATGCCTGCCAGCAGTCCTACTTCCGCATGGTCGATATTGGCGTCGCCAAAAACGATGTTGGGACTCTTGCCGCCGAGCTCCAGCGTCGTACTGGCCAGTCTGCGACCGGCGCGCGCCGCGATCGCCTTACCCGCCGCCTCGCTGCCGGTGAAAGCGATCTTTGCTACAAGAGGATGATCGACGAGGGCCTCTGCGGCTTCCCGGCCGCCAGTGACGACGTTCACCACGCCAGGGGGAATGCCCGCTTCCTCAGCGAGCCGGGCCAGCTCGATCGCCGACGCGGATGTGACCTCCGATGGTTTAATAACAACGGCGTTGCCGGCGGCAAGGGCCGGCGCCGCCCATTCGACGGTAATGAAGGTCGGCGAGTTCCATGGAACGATGACGCCGACGACGCCGAGCGGCTCGCGCAGCGTATAATTGAGGACGCTGGTGCGATCGAGTGGAATCACCGATCCTTCAATCTTGTCCGCGAGACCGCCGAAATAATAGAGCCAGTCGACCACGACGCGCGCTTGCGCCCCCATTTCCGCGAGCAGCTTCCCATTCTGGCCCGTCTCGATGCGACCGATGCGGTCTGCATTCGCGGCGATCGCCTCGCCCCATTTCATGAGCAGCCTTCCGCGTCGTGTCGGCGACAGCTCGCTCCAGGGGCCGCGGGAGAGCGAGGCGTGCGCGGACTCGACGGCCTGATCGACCTCGGCGGCGCCGGACTCCGCAAAATAGCCCCAATCGCTTCCGGTCGTCGGATTTATCGAGACGAAGCGCCTGCCGTCGCGCGCCGGCGTCTCCTTGCCGGAAATGTGATTTCCGTAGACTGGAATATCCGTCTGCGACATCGATGCTCTCCAGATGATTGGGCGCAGACCGTGACAGCGCCGGCCTTGGCGCGGGAAAGATCATGAACGCAAGTATCCACGCAGGGCGAGGCGCGCAAGCAAGCAACGGGCATCGATTGATCGGGAGGACAAATAGATGCGCCCCGTCCGCAACGTTTCGCTGGCGCGAACATTCGAGATCGAACCGAGAAGAGAGCGTCATGCGGGCTTTCGATCCGACGCATCGACTCGGCGAAAAAGAACTGCCATCACGCGCTGCGGTAAGCGCTTGTCATGAATCTCCGCGCTTCGCGATCAGTCAGCTCCGCCCGGCGGCGAATACGATGAACTCCGCCGGTCGGGCAAACCGTTGCTCGCCTCTGATCTCGGGACACCGAATGTCAGATTGTATCTGCTGCCGCCTTCAGCTAGCCTGCTGGCGCGGACGATCGCGCCGGTAGGCGCGGCGGCGAACCGCCAACTCTGGGAGGAGTGGCGCTTGAAACTCAACATCAGCCTTGAGGACGTCGAGACATTTATCGCGGTCGCTGAGGCCGGGAGCTTCAGTTTGGCGGCATCACGGCTCAACGTTAGCCAGCCGACGGCGACCGCGCGCATAAAGAGACTGGAAGAGAGTTTTGGCGTTCCTCTCTTCACGCGCACCACGCGGCGCGTTCAGACGACCGCGGCCGGCGACAGGCTGCGCGAGCACAGCGAGGCTCTACTTATCCAGCTCAATCGCCTTCGCGAGGAGTTTCGGGGCGAGACATCGTTGTCGTGCGGAACGCTTGCCCTGGGCGCGACGCCTGCGCTGGCGGCGGTCACCCTGCCGCCGCTCGTCGCTGCATTTTCCAAGGCCTATCCGGGCATTTCAATTCGCATTCACGACGAGCATCGCAGGCAGGCCTTCTCCGATCTTTCGTCGGGCGTGGTTGACCTGGCGATCATTGGCGAGTGCCAGGAAAGCCGAGAGTTCGATTTCGAGCCGCTTTTCGCGATCGATTTCTACGTGATTTGCCCGCAGGACCATGAGCTTTCGAAATCGCAGGTCGTCCAGTACGAGGATCTTGCGCGTTATCCATTGTTGACCATGCCTCTGGATGAATCGATCTGGAGCGTCGTGGCCGCCGAATTTGCGAAACGAGGCCTTGCATTCCGGTGCTCGTTCGAAGCGACCGGAATGTTTACGGTGCTGCAGATGGTCGAGGTGGGTCTTGGTCTGACGATCCTGCCCAGCATCGCGCTTTCGGTTCTCAATCCCGCCAGGCACGTGGCTATTAGTCTGGCGGGACGAGGCGAACTGACGCGCAAGGTCGGCCTGGCTCGCTTGCGAGGCCGCGAATTCACGCCGAGCGCTAAGATGTTCCGTCAATGCGCTCGGAAATGGGTTCGTGAACAACTCGAATGGTCCGGCGGTCTGTACCGCCCGCTCGCCATACGGTCATCGACCGATGGCAGGAATGCAGGCGACCCGAAATATTTGGACGTTGTCACGATCGTTCATCAGCATTGCTGATAGATCGATATATTGACTGAGACCGAGGCTTGATTGAACGCTCACCCCAAGCGTTTTCATATGCTGGGGTCTCGGCGTCGATGAAGAAGTTGCTGATCGCCAATCGCGGCGAGATCGCTTGCCGCATAATTCGCGCAGCGCGGCAGGTCGGCATAAAAACAGTCGCGGTGTATTCGGAAGCGGACATCGCGACCAAACACGTGGCCGATGCCGACGAAATCGCGCCAATCGGACCGGCGACGGCGCGCGACAGCTATCTCAATGCGGCCAACATCATCGCGGCCGCGCGCGCTACCGGCGCCGACGCGGTGCATCCCGGCTATGGTTTCCTCTCGGAGAATGCCGATTTTGCTCAGTCCGTGATCTCAACCGGACTCGTCTGGGTCGGTCCCCAGCCCGAAACCATACGCAGCATGGGGGACAAGGCGCAATCACGGGAGATCGCTCGATCGGCGGGCGTCCCCGTGCTTCCCGGCAGTCGGCGTTTCGGTTCTGATGTCGATGATCTGGAGAGTATCGCCAAAGCCGTCGGTTTCCCGCTTTTGGTGAAGGCGTCTGGCGGCGGCGGAGGCATCGGCGTGCGCGTGGTCGACCGCCCCGACGATCTCGAGACCGCTGTCGCCACGACACAGCGGCTGGCGCTGCGATCTTTCGGGAACGGCGACGTGTTTCTCGAACGATATGTCCCGAAGGCTCGGCACGTGGAGGTGCAGATATTCGGCGCCGGAGACGGACGCGCTCTGCACGTCTTCGAGCGGGAATGCTCGATCCAGCGACGCTTTCAGAAGGTGATCGAGGAGAGTCCGTCGCCGGCGCTTGACGAGGAGAGCAGATCGCACATGGCGCAAGCTGCGGTGCGGCTGGCCTCGCGGCTGTCTTACGCGAGCGCGGGCACCGTCGAATTCATTGTCGACGATGACACGGGCGAATTCTTCTTTCTCGAAATGAATACACGCATTCAGGTTGAGCACCCGGTCACGGAAATGCTTACGGGCGTGGATCTGGTCCAATGGCAGCTCCGTATGGCCGCTGGGGAGCAGTTCACGGTCGGACAAGATCAAATCGTCCGCAGCGGCCATGTGATCGAGTGTCGGATCTACGCGGAAAATCCTGATCGAAACTTCTTACCTTCGGCGGGCGCGCTTCAGGAGTTCCAACTTCCGTCACCCGGCCCGGACCTGAGGATCGACACCGGCCTGCGCAAGGGCGATGCCGTCACGCCGCACTACGATCCCATGATCGCCAAGCTGATCTGCCGAGGCGAGGATCGGGCCGCAGCGATATGCAGGGCAATCGACGCGCTCCGATCGGTGAGGATCGAAGGAATCAAGACGAACGTGGGCTTTCTTATCAAGACGCTCGAGCATCCTGATTTCCGCGCTGGCGATTTGTCTACGTCGTTCATTGAGCGCCACAAGTCCGATTTGCTTGGCGAGGTTGCGATCGGTTCGCGATGAAATCGGAGCACGGTCGATATGCCGGCAGGCTGACTGTCCTGTCGTGCGCAACGTCCAGCTGCACAATGGCTGCGCGCATCGCGCGCAAGCGGCCGGCGCTTCCGACCTCAGGAATCTCCCGAACCGCGATACTTCGCGTTGGTCTGTGTCATGCGGACGAAGTGGCGAAGTCGCCGATAATCTTGGCCCGCCATTCTCGCCGATAGAGCCATTTTCTCGCCGCATCATAGATCCTCCCTCTGCGGCGCAACTAGGAGCGCGCTATGTTCTAGACCATAGCGCGCTCCGCCTTTGCTCCTCTCGAAGTGAGTATCTCTTCCAGCTCCTAACGCGGTGAGCGGAGGCCGGTGGAAT
Source organism: Rhodoblastus sp. (assembly GCA_036796555.1). GTDB lineage: Bacteria > Pseudomonadota > Alphaproteobacteria > Rhizobiales > Beijerinckiaceae > JAJXWB01. The sequence goes on from DAIRCS010000001.1 coordinate 76,984, forward strand.
GAACGTGAAGCGCCATCACGGTGTATTGCGGGAAATCAGCCGGAGGCCTCGGTTTTCGCGGCATCCGCGCCGCCGCCAGCGTGACAAGCAATTTGACGCCTGGAGCTCTATGCGTTTCAGCGTGCAACACTTGAACATCGATTGATATTTCGATTTTTCTTCCAGTAACTCAGGGAACTACGTTGCGCCAGAGCGAGCGGTATTTAGATAGACTCGTTTTGGATTCCCAAAACAGGGGAGTTCTGTTTCAACCTGCTGATTGGAGGAGGCCAGCAGGCATGCTGCGCCGGCTCGGCCTGACGCTCAAAAAAGACGGTCGTCGCGCGCGAGCAGGATCGTGCGGACGTGAGCCGTCACCACGAACGCTGGCGCGCGGCTTCTGTTCCTTTCCAGATACTCGCCCGACCTCAATCCGATCGAGCAGGTCTTCGCCAAGCTGAAGGGCGCCTTGCGCAAGGCCGCCGTTCGTACACTCGACGCCGTCGCCGACGAAATCACGTGTATTCTCGACACCTACACGCGCGCCGAGTGCGCCAGTTACTTCAAAAAAACACAGGATACGCGCCAAACTAAATACGGAAGCTCCAGCGGCGCGGGGGCGCGCCAGGCCCCTGCCCGCAGCTTCTCGGGTATCCGCCAGCGCCTTGAGCACGCGAGTTTATTCAGGATCCGATCCGCGTATCTCATCAGGGTCAGCGGCTGGGGCCGCTTCGGGCGTAAAATAATGTAGCCAAGCGTCCTATTATTGTTATCTAAGACCGGGCCGGACGACCGTTCGTCGCCGTCGCCAGATTTGGGATCGCCGCTTCGATGATATCGCTGGTGCGGATCGCGCTCGCCAGGCCCTACACCTTCGTCGTGCTGGCGCTGTTGCTGCTGATCGGCGGCCCGCTGGCGGCGCTGCGGACGCCGACGGACATTCTGCCTGATATCCGCATCCCCGTCATCGGCGTCGTCTGGCAATATACGGGCCTGCCGCCGGACCAGATGGCCGGCCGCATCAGCACGCCGTTCCAGCGGGCGCTGACCACCACGGTCAACGACATCGAGCACATCACCGCCAATTCCTACGCCGGCTTCGGCATCATCAAGATTTTCTTCCAGCCCAACGTCGATATCCGCACCGCCAACGCGCAGGTGACGGCCATTGCGCAGACGATGCTGAAGCAATTGCCGCCGGGCGCGACGCCGCCGCTCATCCTCAACTATTCGGCTTCGACCGTTCCGATCATCAACCTCGCGCTCTCAGGGGATGGGCTGACGGAGCAGGATCTCGCCGACATCGGCCTCAACCAGTTGCGCACGCCGCTCGTCACCGTGCCGGGCGCCGCGATTCCGTTGCCGTTCGGCGGCAAGCAGCGCCAGATCCAGATCGACCTCGATCCCCTCGCGCTCCAGGCGCGCGGCCTCTCGGGGCAGGACGTCGCCAACGCGCTTGCGGCGCAGAACCTGATCACGCCGGTCGGCACGCAAAAGATCGGCGAGCTCGAATACAGCGTGCAGTTGAACAATTCCCCGCTCCGGATCGAGGAGCTAGAGAAACTGCCGATCCGCGCCGTCAACGGCGCGATGGTCTATGTCGGCGACGTCGCGACGGTGCGGGACGGCAACGCGCCGCAGACCAACATCGTGCACGTCAACGGCAGCCGCTCGGTTCTCATGCAGGTGCTGAAGGCCGGCGCGGTCTCCACGCTCGACATCATCTCCGGCGTCAAGGCGAAAGTGATCGAATATCGCGCGGCGCTGCCGGACGCGCTGAAGATCGACTACATCGGCGACCAGTCGTCGTTCGTCCGGGGCGCCATTTCCGGCGTCGCCCACGAGGGCGTCATCGCCGCGCTGCTGACCTCGGCGATGATCCTGCTGTTCCTGGGAAGCTGGCGCTCCACACTCATCATCGCCATCTCGATTCCGCTCTCCGTCCTCGGCGCGATCGTCATGCTGGCGCTGGTCGGCGAAACGCTGAACATCATGACGCTCGGCGGCCTGGCGCTGGCGGTCGGCATTCTCGTCGACGACGCCACGGTGACGATCGAGAACATCAACTACCACCTGGAGCACGGCAAGGACGTCGAGACGGCGATCATGGACGGCGCGGCGCAGATCGTGACGCCGGCCTTCGTGTCGCTGCTGTGCATCTGCATCGTCTTCGTGCCGATGTTCTTCCTCAACGGCATTGCGCGCTTCCTCTTCGTGCCGATGGCGGAAGCGGTGATGTTCGCGATGGCCTGGTCGTTCCTCCTGTCGCGCACGCTGGTGCCGACCATGGCGAAATACCTGCTGCGGCCGCATATCCACGGCGAGGCGCGCGGAGCGTCGCGCAATCCTCTCGTCAGGCTCCAGCGCGCGTTCGAGGCGCGTTTCGAGCGCGTGCGCGCCGGCTATCGCGCCATACTCGAACTGGCGCTGGACCATCGACGGGTTTTCGTGACCGGCTTTCTCGCGATCGTCGCCGCGTCCTTCCTGCTGACGCCGTTTCTGGGGCGCAACTTCTTCCCCGCCGTCGACGGCGGCAGCATCGTCATGCACGTGCGCACGCATGTCGGCACGCGCATCGAGGACGCCGCCGACCAGTTCGCCGATATCACGAAGGCGATCCGCCAGATCGTTCCGCCCGACGAGATCGACACGATCACCGACAACATCGGCATGCCCGCCTCGGGCATCAACATGACCTACAACAACACCGGCGTCATCGGCAGCCAGGACGGCGATTTCCAGATCAAGCTGCGGCCCGGGCACGAGCCGACGGCGCGCTACGTGAAGGAATTGCGCGAGAAGCTGCCGCGGCGGTTTCCGGGCGTGAGCTTCGCCTTCCTGCCCGCCGACATCGTCAGCCAGATCCTGAACTTCGGCGCGCCGGCGCCGATCGACCTGCAGATACGCGGCGCCAATCTCGCCGCCAATTTCGATTACGCTGACAAGCTGCTTGCCAAAATCCGCGTCATCCCCGGCGTCGCCGACGCGCGCATCCAGCAATCGCCCAACAGCCCCGTGTTCAAGATCGACGTCGACCGCACGCGCGCGCAATATGTCGGCCTGACGGCGCGCGACGTCACCAACAGCCTCGTCGTCAATCTCGCGGGATCGTCGCAGGTCGCGCCGACCTACTATCTCAATCCCGACAACGGCGTTTCCTATTCGATCGTCATGCAGACGCCGCAATACCGGATGGACTCGCTCGGCGCGCTCGCCTCGCTGCCGATCACGGCGGCAAGCGCGGACAGCGCGCCCGTCCTCGGCGGCATCGCGACGATTTCGCGCGCGTCGGCCAACGCCGTCGTGTCGCAGCAGGACATCCAGTCGATGGTGCAGATCTACGCGACCACGCAGGACCGCGATCTCGGCGCGGTGGCGGCGGAGATCGACAAGGCCGTCAGCGATACGAAGGATGCATTGCCGCGCGGGTCTTCCGTCGTCCTGCTCGGACAGGTCGAGACGATGAACAACGCCTTCTCGGGCCTGCTGTTCGGCCTGCTCGGCGCGATCGTGCTGATCTATCTGCTGATCGTCGTCAATTTTCAGTCGTGGTCGGACCCGTTCGTCATCATCACGGCGCTGCCTGCGGCTCTGGCGGGCATCGTCTGGATGCTGTTTGCGACGCAGACGACGCTGTCGGTTCCCGCGCTGACGGGCGCCATCATGTGCATGGGCGTGGCGACCGCGAATTCGGTTCTGGTGATCTCGTTCGCGCGCGAGCGCTACGCCCACCTCGGCGATCCCGTCGCCGCGGCGGCCGACGCCGGCTTCACGCGGTTCCGCCCGGTGCTGATGACGGCGCTGGCCATGATCATCGGCATGGCGCCCATGGCGCTGGGCCTGGGCGAGGGCGGCGAGCAGAACGCGCCGCTCGGCCGCGCGGTGATCGGCGGCCTGATATTCGCCACCGTCGCCACGCTCATCTTCGTGCCGGTGGTCTTCAGCATGGTTCACAAGAGACAATCGGGCGACGCTGCGCCCGTTTCGGAGGCTTCACATGCCGGGTGATCAGAAGTCGGCGTCCTTCCGTCGCAAGCTGAAGCTCGCCGGCGCCGCAGGTCTTTGCGCGGCGGGCGCGATCGTGGTCATCGGCGTCACGTCGCGATCCAGATCCGCCGCCGAGCTGCGCGCCTGGACCATCGAGCAGGCCACGCCGACCGTGGCTGTCGCGCAGCCGAGCGTTCGCGGTCTCGACGCGACGCTCGACCTTCCGGGCCGGCTGGAGGCTTACTCCCGCGCGCCGATCTACGCGCGGGTGAGCGGCTACGTGAAAAGCTGGAACGCCGACATCGGCGCGCATGTGAAGGAAGGGCAGACGCTGGCGGAGATCGACGCGCCCGATCTCGACCAGCAATTGATTCAGGCTCGCGCCGATCTGCTCAGCCAGGAGGCGAGCGCCAGATTGTCGGAGGCGACGTACAATCGCCGCAAGGCGCTGCTGGCGTCAAACATCGTGTCGCGGCAGGAGATCGACGAGCGCGCCGCCGATCTCGCCAACCGGAAGGCGGCGGTCGAGGCCGGAAAGGCGAATGTGGAGCGGCTCGAGGCCCTGTCCGCCTACAAGAAGATCGCCGCGCCCTTCGACGGCGTCGTCACGCAGCGCAGCACCGACGTCGGCGCGTTGATCTCCGGCGGGACAGGCGCCGGCCCGGCGATGTTCGTGATCTCCGACGTGAGGAAGTTGCGTGTCTATGTCGACGTGCCGCAGAACTACGTTCCGGCGGTCGGGATCGGCGCGACAGCGGCCATCTCCGTTCCGGAATATCCGAACAAGACCTTCGCGGCGACTGTCGAGGCGTCGTCGCGCTCGGTCGACGTCGGCTCGGGCGCGACACGCATGCAGCTCGTTCTCGACAATCCGGACGGGAAGCTGATGCCGGGCGGCTTCGCCCGGCTGAAACTGAAGCTGACGCGAAGCGCCGCGCCGCTCTACGTGCCGGCGACCGCGCTCATCTTCAATCGCGAGGGCATGCGCGTCGCGACTGTCGATCCGAACGACCGGATCGTGTTCAAGACGGTGACGATCGCGCGCGATCTGGGGCGCGAAATCGAAATCGGGTCGGGCGTCAAGGGCGACGACCGCATCGTCGTCGCGCCGCCGGACGGCCTGTCGGACGGCGACAAGGTGCGCGTGGCCGAGGCGGGCGGCGCCGACAAGCCCGCGGGCGGTTCGAAAAGCCGGCAGGTGAGCCGGTAGAGCTTCTGTGGCGTCGCACGGCGCCTCGCGAAGACGAATTCGCCGCCGGTCGTGACGATCAGGAAGCTGACGCCGCCTGTCAGAATGCGGCGAGACCGGTGACGGGTCCATCGAAGGATGCGAGGATTCGCTCGCCGCGCCCCGCCGCCGGACCATCCGGCAGGGGAACCTCGCGGATGTCGCCATCGAGGGCCGAGACCCAGGCAAGTCCCATCTTCTCGTTGACGCAAAGGCCGATGGCTTCGCCGAAGCCCGACGCCAGAATCTCCGGCTTCGCCCCGCGCTCGCCGGAAGCGGGGATCGAGGCCCGATTCAGCGTGTTGCCGGCCGGCGGCGCGCCGCGATCCGTCCAGTAGAGCCGGTCGCCCGCGATATGCAGATCGATCGGCTCCGGCAGGTTGGCCCACAGGACCTCGATATCGCTGCGCGTCTTCGCGGTTTCACCTTTTGGCAGTTTGATTCCAGCCCGCAGGATGCGGCCCTGTCCGCCCTTCGAGGGACCCTTCTGGGTCCAGTAGACGTGGCCGCGCTTCGGGTCCACCGCAACGCCGACGCACTCTTCCGTCCCGTCGTCGTCGCGGCTGTTGACCACGACGTCCTCGAGACCCAATCCGTCGGTTCGAACCCGGGAGACCTTGCAACCCTCGCGATCCCCCCAGTACAGCGTGCCCGCGCCATCGCTGGCGAGCTGCTTGCCCGTGGTCACGCCGCCAACGGGGACGACATCGAATTTTCGCGAACCGTCCAGCCTGAGACCGTGCACGCCGCCATTTCGTTGCGAGTAGTCGCGTCCCTTCTCGCCGGGCACGTTCGGATCGACGATCGCCGCGCCCATCGTGGTCCAGTAGATGACCCCGCCTTCGGCGACGATGCCGTCGGGGGCGCTGCCGGTGTCGTCCGTCAGACATTGCACGGAACCGTCGACCAGATCGATCTGCACGATCTGGCGGCTCCGGATCAGCAGTGCGAGCAGCGCTTTCATGAAATCCTCTCGGCGTCTCGTATCAGCATGGGCGATGGCGTGTTCTCGCGCGCGCCCAGGGGGAATCTGGCGCGACGCGATCGCGTGTCACTAATTCCTCTCCGAAGTTCGCTCGAACAGATCGGTCACGCGACCGTTTTCTTCTCCCGTAGCTCGGCGATCGCCACGTCGTCGTAGCCGGCCTCGCGCAAAATCTGTTCGCTGTGCTCGCCGAGCTCCGGCGGCTTGCGTGGCGCTGTTTTCGTCGCGCTGGCGACGAAGAACGGACTGCTGATGGTCATCAGGCTATCGCCCTCGAAGGGCAGCAGCACGCCGGTGTCGAGCGCCTGCTTGTCGCTGGCGACCTGCGCCATGTTCGCGACCGGCTCGAACACCAGGCCGTTGGCGTGGAACAGCGTCCGCCAGTCGGCGCTGTCGCGGGTGGCGAAGGCGGCGTCGAGCGCCGCGATCAGGTCGCGCGAATTCTTGGAGCGCGCGGCGCGATCCGCAAAACGCGGGTCGGCCGCCAGTTCCTCGCGGCCGAGGCATTTGACGAGAACGGGAAAGTGCTTGTCCTCGTTCACGAGCGCCAGCAGCAGCCAGCCGCCGTCGCGGCAGCGATAATAGCAGGCGAGCGCGTTATAGCTCTGCTCGCGCGGCGGCCGCGGCAGGAATTCCGCGCCGCAGAGCGCCGCCTGCGTCCATACGCCATTGGCCCACATGCCGTTGGCGATCAGCGACGAACCGACGTGATCGCCGCGGCCGGTTCTCTCGCGCTGGTAGAGCGCAAGCATGATGGCCGAGAACAATGAGACGCCCGAGGGATGGTCTCCCATGCCGCTGAGCGCGCGCGCCGGCGTCGCGCCCGCGTTCGGCACCACCTGGTCCATCAGGCCGGAGCGCGCCCAATAGGCGGTGAGATCGAAGCCGGGCTTGGCCGCTTCGTCGCCGGTCTCGCCGTAGCCGGTGAAGGAGGCGTAGATCAGTCGATCGTTCAGCGCGGCGAGCCGCTCGTGATCGATGCCGAGTTTCTTGCGCACCGCGAGCGGCTGATTGGTGATGAAGACGTCGGCTTCCTTGACCAGCCGGTGCACGACCGCCTGTCCCTCGGGCGAGGCGAGATTGAGGGCGAGGCCGCGTTTGCTGCGATTGTCCAGCAGCCATGCATAGTTCTTGTCCGACTTCGGCATCCCGAGACTTCGGAACACGTGCCGGTAGGCGTCGCCCGTTCCCGGCGGTTCGATCTTGATGACGTCGGCGCCGAAGTCGGCCATCATCGTGCCTGCGACCGGCGCAGCGATGAAGCTGCCGCAATCGATGACTTTAAGTCCCGCAAGTATCGCGGTCATTGCGTCCTTCCCTTTCGCTTGGCGGCGATCGATCGGCCTGGGTCGTGTCGATTGTCGGATGTCAGATGCATGGGCCCGCAATTCCGCGGTGGGGACGGCGACGCCTGTTTTGACTGATCAGCGTCAGCTCTTGTCGTCCTCCGCCGCAACGGTCGCCCGCGCGCGCAGGAGCGCGATCTGCGTATCGTCTCGTCGCCGTTCCATCTGCTCCATCGGCGTCTTCGCGTAAGCCGCGTCGGCCTGGCCGATAATCAGTTCCGCGACGGATTCGTCGTATTCCATCGGCGAAGGATTGCTCCAGGTTAACTTCAGGCCGGGACCGAACTGCTTGAAGTAGCCTCGGAATCCAGTGGGGCCGCCGCCCATGTGGAAGGAGCTGAACGGCCCGTTGGCGGCCCAGCGCAGCCCGATCGAATTGGTGACGATATCGTCGAGTTCCTCGATGGTGACGACGCCTTCCTGCACCAGATAGCAGGACTCGCGCATGATCACGCCCTGCAGCCTGTTGGCGACGAAGCCGCGAATCTCTTTCCGCAGCACGCGCGCGACCTTGCCGAGCACCTCGTAAAAGGCGACGGCGTCGGCGGTCGCCGCCGGCGAGGTGCGCTCTCCTGGAACCACCTCGACCAGCGGGATCAGATGCGGCGGATTGAAGGGATGGCCGACAAGGAGACGGCTCGCATCCTTCATCAGCTTGCCCTGCTCGGTCGCGGGCCGCGCCGAACTCGACGACAATAGCAACGCATGCCTCGGCGCGGCCGCCTCGACGCGCGCCCATAGCTCCTGCTTCCACTCCGTGCGTTCGGGTCCGTTCTCCTGCACCAGATCGGCTCCGGCCACCGCGCGTTCCAGATGCGGTTCGAACCTCAGGTTCTTCTCGAGGTCCTGATGCGGCAGGCCGAGCGCCTGCAGGGTCGGCGCGATCTTGCGCAGCATGTCCGTCAGCCGCGCCTCGATGTCCGGTTGCGGATCGTTGACCACCACGTTGAGACCGTGGGCGAGAAACAGCGCCGTCCAGGATCCGCCGATCACGCCGGCGCCGATCACGCAGGTATTTCGATAACGCTCCAGAATGGGTGTCTGGCCGCTCGATGACGTCATAGCGTTCCCTCTTTCGACAGTCTTGTGAGTTTCCGCTTGTCTTGCCTGCTCGAAGCGCCGCCGCGCTTGTCGCCGGAGCCTCGCGCGCCCGAAGATCGATCGGCGCCGACGTGACAGGATGAAGCTCCGGCGCGGGCCAAGCCATCCGTATGTCTCATGATATGGCGATTTCCGCGGGCGAGCCCACACCACGCGGACCGATCAAGGCCTCAACTGCGCCAGTCTCCCCGTATCGTGTCGCCTGACGCTTCGCTTTCCGCAACGCCAATCCGCGTCTGAGAAGAGCAACGTCCAGTGCGCTATTTTCAATGAGCGTAGCAGGCTCGGGGCGCGCGGAAAGGTGAGAATAGGACACTCGTCAGGTTAGTTTGCAACGCTCTGCAAGAGCCAGACAACGCGACGAAGATCGATCGCTCAAGGCGCGTCCGCGCGCCTCGCCGACGTCCGCGACGCGGCCGCTCATGCGCGAACCGCGTGTTCGATACGATCGATCAAATTCCTCTGGCTTGATTGGCTTGAGCGTGTTGGATCGACGTCGGCGTCGCAAGCGCGCAGGCCTGACGGCAGTGCAAGCTTCAGGCAGCGCCGGATTTTGGGTTCGACGGCGACGGGAGTTCGCCGCCTGGCGATCCGCCTGCCGGCAGGCGAACGACGATCCGCGTTCCGCGCCGGCGGACCGCCGGGCTCTGCGCGATGATCGCGCCGCCCATCGCTTCGACAAGGCCCTTGCAGATCGACAGACCAAGCCCGGTGCCGGCCTTGCGCCCGTCCGTCTTCCCGCCGCGGTAGAATTTTTCGAACATGCGCTCGAGATCGGCGGGCTTCACTCCCGGTCCCTCGTCCGTGACGCTGACGAGGACTTCGTCGCCATCCCGGCGGGCATGGACCGCGGTCTCGCCGTCGCCGCCGTATTTTTGCGCATTGTCGAGCAGGTTGAAAAAGACCTGCTCCAGCAGGCGCGCATCGCCGCGCACGGGAGGCAGGCCGGGCGCCACGCTCGCCCGGATCGCGGCCTTCGGGAAAGCTTTGCGGCAGCGCTCTATCGCAGAATGCAGGGCCTCTCCGACATCGACCCAGTCGCGCCGTATCCTGAGCCCGCCGGCCTCGATCCGGGACATGTCCAGAAGGTTCGAAACGAACCGCGACAAACGCCCCGTCTCCTCCTCTATGGAGGCGAGCAGGTCCGCACGGTCGGCCGCGCTCATCCTGTCGCCGAGATCGCGCAGCGTGGATGCGGCGCCGGCGATCGAAGCGAGCGGGGTGCGCAGGTCGTGCGACAGCGACGTGAGCAGCGCGTCGCGAACTTTCTCGTTCTCCAGCAAGGATGCGGCGTGGACGGCGTCGCGGGAAAGAACGGCGCGGTCGAGCGCGATCGCCGTCTGGTCCAGAATGGCGGCGACCGCGCGTTCGTCCTGCGGCGACATCGGCTCTGTGCGCGCCAGAGGTTCGAAACCGCAGACGGCGACAGCGCCGCGCGCTGTCAGGAGCGGCCGGAACTGGAAACGGACGCGCGGCAGCGTATCCGTCGCCCAGCCGGCCGGTTCTGTCTTCTCCAGGGCCCAGCGCGCCGCGCTCCGTTCGGCGGCGTCGAGCTGAATGTCGGGCGGCCATGCGGCGTAGGGCCTGAGCTCGTCGCCCTCCGGCATCAGCAGGACGACCGGCCGGCCGAGCATCCCATGCAGATGCGCCGCCGCCGCCCACAGCACTTCGTCCGCGCCGGCTGCGCCGGTCACCTTGCGGCCGAATTCGTAAAGCGACTGGGTGACCGCGGCGTTCTTGGCGACGCCCGCGCTCTGGTCGCGGATGCGGCCCGCGAGCGAGCCGGTCAGGACAGCGACCGCGAGGAAGATCAGCAGGGCGAACAATTCGTGCGGTTCGGCGACCGTGAATGTGCGCACAGGCTCGATGAAGAAGAAATTGTAGGCGAGAAACGAGAGCACGGAGGCGACGACCGCAGCGCGCGCGCCGCGCCATACGGCGCAGAACAGCACTGCGGCGAGAAAAATCATGGAGACGTTGGGCAGTCGCAGGAAATGCGCCAGCGCCCGCCCGATCCCGACTGCGCAGCCGACGGCGAGTCCGGCGCCGAGGATCTCGCTCCAGAGTCCTTCCGTCGGCATGATGCGCGCAAGCGGCGCGCGCGGCGGGACGCCGGGTTCGTCCGCATCCACGATATGAAGTTCGACGCCGCGCGCGCGCCGCATCAGCGCGTCGGCGAAGGAGCGCCGCCAGGGCGGTCGCCACGGATTGCGGCGCCCTTTGCCGACGATGATCTGCGTGACGTTCTCGCGTCGCGCGAGCTTCAGCGTCTGCTCGACCGGATCCGTCGCCGAAAGCCGGTAAGTCTGCCCGCCCAGGCGCTCGGCCAGCGCCAACGCATCGGCGAGGCGCGCAGTCTTCGCCGCGCCCGGCGCCGCGCCCGGGCCCTCCATGTGCGCGACGAGCCATTCGGCGTTGAGGCCGGTCGCCAGATGGCTGGTGCGCCGGATCACGCGCTCCGCGGCGGCGTCGGAATCGATGCAGGCGAGCAGGCGTTCCGACGATCCCCACGGACCCTCGATCGCCTTGCGCTTGAGGTAGTCGACCATCTGGTCGTCCACCCGGTCCGCCGTGCGCCGCAGCGCCAACTCGCGCAGCGCCGTCAGATTGCCCGGGGTGAAAAAACGCTCCGTCGCCCGCCGCGCGGTCTCTGGCACGTAGACCTTCCCGTCGCGCAGGCGCTGGATCAATTCGTCCGGCGTGATGTCCACGAGCACGACGTCGTTTGCGTCGCGGATCACCTTGTCCGGCACGGTCTCGCGCACGACGACGCCGGTGATGTGCGCGACGACGTCGGCCAGGCTTTCGACGTGCTGGATGTTGAGCGCCGTCCAGACGTCGACGCCGGCGTCGAGCAGCTCCTCCACGTCCTGCCAGCGCTTCGGGTGCCGGCTGTCCGGCGCATTGGTGTGCGCGAGTTCGTCCAGAACCAGCAGCTTCGGCTTTCGGGCGAGCGCCGCGTCTATGTCGAATTCCTCGATCGTGCGGCCGCGGTATTCCGCCGAACGGCGCGGGAGAACGTCGAGGCCCTCGACGAGCGCGCTGGTCTCGGCCCTGCCGTGGGTCTCGACCAGTCCGATCACGACGTCGACGCCCTCGTCTCTCAGGCGGCGGGCGTTCTGCAGCATCGCATAAGTCTTGCCGACGCCGGGGGCCGCGCCGAGAAACACCTTCAAGCGGCCGCGGCTCTCCCGTCGGGTCTGCGCGAGCAGCGCGTCAGGATCGGGGCGTCTGTCGTCGCGCCGCGCCATCCTTCCTCCTCAACCGGATCCAAGTCGGTCGAGCGCAAGATTGAGTTTCAGGACATTGACGCGCGGCTCGCCGAGGAAGCCGAGCAGCGGCTGCTCGGTCTCGCGCGCGACCAGATCCCGCACGCTTGATTCCGTCAGCCCGCGCGCCTTCGCCACCCCCGCGGCTTGCGCCAGCGCGGTCTGGGGCGACACGTGAGGATCGAGGCCCGAGGCCGACGTCGTCAACGCGTCGCCGGGGATCGCGCCCGCGCCGACTTTCTTGCGCCAGGCGTCGGCGTCGCTTTTCACGCGGTCGATCAGCTTCTGCGAGGTCGGGCCGAGATTGGCGCCGGACGAGTTGGCGGCGTTGTAGGGCGCATCCACGGTCTTGGCCGCATCCGCCGGATCGGGCGCGCTCGTCGCGGACGGGCGGCCGTGGAAATAGCGCTCGGAGACGAAGTTCTGGCCGACGAGCGCGGAGCCGATCACGGCGCCGTTGCGCTCCACGAGGCTGCCGTTGGCGCGCCCCGCAAAGGCGACCTGCGCGACGCCCGTCGCCGCCAGCGGATAGGCGAGGCCCGTGACGGCGGTCAAAAGCAGAAGGAGGATGAGAGCGGGTCTGAAATGCTGCAGCATGGCTTTTCTCACGCAAGATGGAGGGCGGCGACGATCATGTCGATCGCCTTGATGCCGATGAACGGCAGGAGAAGGCCGCCCACGCCGTAGACGAGCAGGTTGCGGCGCAGCAGCGCCGCCGCGCCTGTCGGGCGGTAGGCGACGCCCTTCAGCGCCAGCGGAATCAGCGCGACGATGATCAGCGCGTTGAAGATCACCGCCGACAGGATAGCCGATTGCGGCGAGGCGAGCCTCATGACGTTGAGGGCGCCGAGCTGCGGATATGTGGCGACGAACAGCGCCGGCAGGATGGCGAAATATTTCGCGACGTCGTTGGCGATGGAAAAGGTCGTCAGCGACCCGCGCGTCATCAGTATTTGCTTGCCGATCCCCACGATCTCGATCAGCTTGGTCGGATTGGAGTCGAGATCGACCATGTTGCCCGCCTCGCGCGCGGCCTGGGCGCCGGTCTGCATGGCGACGCCGACGTCCGCCTGCGCCAGCGCCGGCGCGTCGTTGGCGCCGTCGCCGCACATGGCGACGAGGCGGCCGCCCGTCTGCTGCTTGCGGATATAGGTCAGCTTGTCTTCCGGCGTCGCCTCTGCGATGAAATCGTCGACGCCGGCTTCCGATGCGATCGCCGCCGCGGTGACGGGATTGTCGCCGGTCACCATGACCGTGCGAATGCCCATGGCGCGCAGCGCGGCGAAACGGTCCTTGATGTCCGGCTTCACGACGTCCTTGAGATGCACGACGCCGAGAATGCGGCCGTTCTCGGAAACGCCGAGCGGGGTTCCGCCGGAGGTGGCGACCTTGTCGACGGCGCGGCGGAATTCCGGCGGCGTCTGTTCGATGGCGAGGCCGACGTGGCGCAGCATCGAATCGATCGCGCCCTTGCGGATCGAGCGTCCGGGCGCGTCGACGCCCGAAATGCGCGTCTGCGCGGTGAACGGGACGATCTGCGGCGCCGCGCCGCCGAAATCGGGCTCCGTCACCCCGAAGTCGCTTTTGGCCAGGGCGACGATGGAGCGGCCCTCCGGCGTCTCGTCGGCGAGGCTCGCGGCGAGCGCGGCCGCCGCCAACTCTTCCTCGCGGGTTTCGGCGACCGGCAAAAATTCGGTCGCCATCCGGTTGCCGAATGTAATTGTGCCGGTCTTGTCGAGCAGCAGCGTGTCGACATCGCCCGCCGCCTCGACGGCGCGCCCCGAGGTGGCGATCACGTTGAAACGGATCAGCCGGTCCATGCCGGCTATGCCGATGGCGGAGAGAAGGCCGCCGATGGTGGTCGGGATGAGCATCACGAGCAGCGCGACCAGCACCACGACCGAGACGACCGTGCCGGAATAGCCGGCGAGTCCCCAGAGCGTGACGACCGCGATCAGGAAGATCAGGGTCATGCCCGCAAGCAGAATCGACAGGGCAAGTTCGTTCGGCGTCTTCTGCCGCTCCGCGCCTTCCACCAGCGCGATCATGCGGTCGATGAAGGTGGAGCCCGGCGCCGCCGTGACGCGCACCTTGATCCAGTCCGACAGCACCGTCGTGCCGCCCGTGACGGCGGAGCGGTCGCCGCCGGCCTCGCGGATGACGGGCGCGGATTCGCCGGTGATCGCGGATTCGTTGACCGTGGCGATGCCCTCGACGATCTCGCCGTCGCAGGGAATGACCTCGTTCGCTTCGACCAGCACGGCGTCGCCGATACGCAGGTCGAGAGCGTTTACGCCCTCGAATATGTCGCCGAGCGATTTTGGATCGAGCAGCCGCTTGGCGCGCGTGTCGCCGCGCGTCGACCGCAGGCTCGCCGCCTAGGCCTTGCCGCGCCCTTCGGCGACAGCTTCCGCGAACGTGGCGAACAGCACGGTGAACCACAGCCAGACGGCGATCTGGCCGGAGAAGGACGGATCGCCGCCGCCGCCGCGCCATTCCTTAAGCCCCAGAACGGTGACGAGCGCGGCGACGACCTCCGTGACGAAGATCACCGGATTGTGCGCCAGATGACGTGGATCGAGCTTGCGGAAGGCGTCGAGGGCGGCAGCCGCGACGATCTTGCCGTCGAAGATATGCGGCGACGCTGCTCTCGTGGACATGGAAAAGCTCCTCAGAATGTCTTGCCGGCGAGCATCAGCACATGCTCGACGATGGGCCCGAGAGCGAGGGCGGGAAAGAACTGCAGGCCGCCCAGGATGAGGATGACGCCGACGAGCAGGCCGACGAACAGCAGCCCGTCCGTCGGGAAGGTGCCGGCGGATGTTTCCGCGCGCGTCTTGGCCGCGAGCGATCCGGCCATGGCCATGACCGGCACGACGTAGCCGAAGCGGCCGAGCGCCATCGCGATCGCCGTGGTCGTGTTGAACCACGGCGTGTTGGCGTTGAGGCCGGCGAAGGCGGAGCCGTTGTTCCCGGCCGCCGACGAATAGGCGTAGAGGATTTCGCTCAGCCCGTGCGGGCCCGCGTTCGCCAGGCTTGCGAGCGCCGTCGGCAGCATAGCGGAGACGGCTGAGAAACCGAGGATCGCGAGCGGCAGAATCAGAACCGCGAGCATGGCGAGCTTCATCTCGCGCGCTTCGATCTTCTTGCCGAGGAACTCCGGCGTGCGGCCGACCATGAGGCCGGCGATGAAGACCGCGAGCACGGCGAACACGACCATGCCGTAGAGGCCGGATCCGACGCCGCCGGGCAGAACCTCGCCGAGCTGGATCAGGAACAGCGGGACGAAGCCGCCGAGCGGAGTCAGCGCGTCGTGCATGGCGTTGACAGCGCCGCAGGAGAGGCCGGTCGTGACCGCGACGAACAGCGCGCTCATCGCCTGGCCGAAGCGGACCTCCTTGCCTTCCATATTGCCGGACGACGGATCGAGCCCGAGCTGCGCCAGCAGCGGATTGCCCGATGTCTCGGCGCCATAGACGACGAGCACGCCCGCGATGAGCAGCACGCCCATGGCCGCAAGCAACGCGTAGTCCTGCCGCTGCGCGCCGACCATGCGCCCGAAGGCGATGGGCAGCGCGGTGGACACGACGAGCATCGCCCAGATCGACAGCGCGTTGGACAGCGCGGTCGGATTCTCGAAGGGATGGGCGGAGTTCGCGTTGAAGAATCCGTCGCCGTTCGTGCCGAGCTGCTTGATCGCCTCCTGGCTGGCCAGCGGCCCGAGCGCGATCGCCTGTTTCGCTCCTTCGAGCGTCGTCGCGTCGACGGAGCCCGTCAGCGTTTGCGGAACGCCGAGCGCGATCATCGCGACGGCGACGATCAGCGACAGCGGGAGGAACAGAAAAAGCGTCGCGCGCGTCAGGTCCACCCAGAAATTGCCGAGCGTCGCGGCTTTGGAACGCGCGAGCGCGCGCGTCACCGCGACGGCGAGCGCGACGCCCGTGGCGGCCGACAGGAAATTGTGCGTCGCAAGCCCGGCCATCTGCGAGAAATGGCTCATGGTCGTCTCACCGGAATAGGCCTGCCAGTTGGTGTTGGTCAGGAAGCTCACCGCCGTATTGAAGGCGAGATCCGGAGGGACATTGTCGAAACCCTGCGGATTGAAAGGCAGCCACGCCTGCAGCCGCAGGATTGCATAGAGGCTGGCGAACCCGAGCGCGCTGAAGGCGAGCATGGACCGCGTGTAGGCGGACCAGTTCTGCTCGCGCGTGGGGTCGACGCCCGCCAGCCGGTAGAACCCGTTCTCGATCGCGCGCAACGGTGCGAAGGGCAACGGCCGCCACTCCCCGAAGAGAGCCGCGATGAGACGTCCCAGCGGCGCGGCCGCCGCGAGAACAAGGGTAAGGACGAGCGCGATCTGCGCCCAGCCGACGAAGGTCATGGCCTTGCTCCGGTCAGAATCGTTCAGGCTTGAGAAGGGCGATGACGAGATAGATCATCAGCAGGACGGCGACGACGAAGCCGAGGGCGAGGTCGAACATGGCGCGCCTCACACTCGTTCGAGCGCGCCGGCGTAGAGCGCCATCAGGCCGATAAGCGCGAGACCTGCGGCGAGAAAAATCATGTCGTACATCGCAACCTCCTGTGGGGAGGCTCGTCAATTACGTCCGACGCCCATCAGGAAGCGATATGGAAGACGCCGCGGAGGATAAGGATCCGGTAAAGGCGCTTGATTGAAATGGCGCAGCCGCTCCGCCAGGAATCGCGCGCGCCCGGCGTTGCGCTCAATGCATCATGAACACCGGCAAATGCGTTCTGCGAAGCACTTCATGCGTGACGCCGCCGAAGACCCATTCGAAGATCTGGCCGAATCGAAAGGCGCCCATGACGATCGCATCGGCCGAGAGGGCGTCGGCCTCCGACAGCAGCCGCTCCGCTATGTGCTGTCCCGCCGCGCTTCTCGCATGATGAACGTCCGCCGCGACGCCCTGGTCCTTCAAGAGAGTCAGGACGTCGGCGCCGACCTGATCCGGATGCGTCTCGTCGATGGTTACGACGGTGACGCGCTTGGCCGCGCGCAGCCACGGCGCGGCTTGCAAGATCGTCTTCCGCGCCTGGGTGCGCGGTTTCCACGCGACGACCATGTGTTCGCCCATCGTCGAGGGCAGCGCGCCCTCGGTCGGAACGAACAGCACGAGGCGTCCCGAATTGAAGATCGCCGCATGCAGGGCGTCGGCGGAATCGAGATTGTGAGGATGCGCGATCGCAATCAGCGCCGCATCTCCGGTTTCCGCGAGCAGCGAGGAGGAGACGGATCCGACGTGCTCCACCCATTTCACTTGCGCGCCGGAGAAGGCGACCCAGCTTTCGAATATCCCGCGCGCGCGGGCGAGGCGCTCCTGGGCCGTTCCTTCCGCAAGCTCCCGCATTTTCTGAAGATCGAACTCCTCCGCGGCGGCGATCAGCCTGTCGGGATCCGCGCAGATATGCAGGGCCGAAAGCCCCGGCAAGCCGGCCAGCTGCGCGGCGCGCTGCGCGACGGTCAGACATCGGCGCGCGGTCTCCGCCTCCTCGACGACGGCGATCACGCGCGCCGCCGCTGTCGACGAGGCCTGCGGCCGCCCGGCTTCGCCGCTCCGCGCTGCAGGCGAAGCGGCGAAGGGCGACGCATAAAACGACTGGCCGGCTATTTCGCGTTCGATTTCGAGCAGGCGATTGTATTTGGCGAGGCGCTCGCCCCGGCAGGGCGCGCCGGCCTTGATCTGGCCGCCGCCCATCGCCACGGCGAAATCCGCGATGAAAGCGTCATCCGTCTCGCCCGAACGGTGCGAGACGATATAGTTCCAGCCCGCGGCGCGACACGCCTCGATCGCTTCGATCGTCTCGGTGACGGTGCCGATCTGGTTGAGCTTGATGAGCGCGGCGTTCGTTGTCTTCTCGGCGACGCCGCGCGCAATGAGTTCCCGATTCGTCACGTAGATGTCGTCGCCGACGATCTGGATCGAGCCGCCAAGCTCCGCGGTCTGCGTTCGAAAGGCGCTCCAGTCGTGCTCGCCGAATCCGTCCTCGATCGAGACGATCGGAAATCTCTTCGTCCAGTCGACGTAAAGCGCCTCCAGTTCTTCGCAGGATTTCCGCCCCGCTCCGGACTTCGAAAGCGCATAGCCGTCGCCGTCCGCGAAAGAGGATGCGGCGGGATCGAGGGCCAGCGCGATCTGCTCGCCGGGCGCGAATCCCGCGCGCCGGATCGCCTCCACGATGAGCGCGCAGGCCTCCTCGTTGTCGCGCAGATCGGGTGCGAAACCGCCCTCGTCGCCGACGCCCGCGGCAAGCCCTTTCTCTTTCAGGAGCGCCCGCAGCGCGTGATAGGTTTCCGCGCCCCATCGCAAGGCCTCGCGGAACGACGGCGCGCCGTGGGGAACGATCATGAACTCCTGGAAATCCAGCGAATTTGCAGCGTGGCGTCCGCCGTTCACGACGTTCATCATCGGCGCGGGCATGCGATAGCGGTCAGTCGTCGTCGCAAGATGGGCGTAGAGGGGTTTGCGCGCGACCTGCGCGGCGGCGCGCGCCGCCGCCATCGATACGCCGACGATCGCATTGGCGCCCAATCGCGATTTTGTTTTCGTTCCGTCGGCCTCGATCAGCAATCGATCGATCCGCGCCTGATCGCAGGGATCCTGCCCTGCAAGGACGCGCCCGATCTCCGCCAGATTGGCGATCGCCTTCAGGACGCCGCGGCCATCGTAGCGTTTCGGATCGCCGTCGCGCAGCTCATGGGCCTCGCCCTCGCCGGTGGAGGCGCCCGACGGCGTCGACGCATGCGCGACGAGCCCGCTTTGCAAGCGCAATTCGATACGCACCGTCGGATAACCGCGCGAATCGAGAATTTCATCCCCGACGATTCCGGCGATCCTGTCCACCATTGCAACCTCCCTCGCACGCGCTCGACATCCGGCGCCGACGAAAGAGGAACGGCCGGCGCAATTCGTCGTCGGCGGACCCGGAATGGCAAGAGTGGGACTTGGAGGTCACAACCGTCCTACCACGTCAATTGGCGCGCGGTAGGAGTCATCAGCCTTGCGGCGGTTTCGGGGGACTCCATCCCCTTCACGTCGAGAATATAGAGAACCGAAATCGCAAGGCAAGCAATCCGGGCAGGCGCGGCCTATCGCCCGTATCGCGGCCGGATGGGCGCATGCGCGCCGTGGGTGCGCCGCATCGGCGGCAGAACGCGCGACCGCTCGACGATCTTCCTCGCCACGGCCGTCACGTTGAGCGGCAGATAGGAACGCGCCGCGCCCTCGGACAAAGCATAGACGCGTATCGCATCGAACGGGGAAATCGCCCGCGGCGGACCGAAGTCGAGCATGCGCCCCGCCGCATAGCGGACGTTCAGATCGAGGAACAGGCCACCGATCAGGAAACGGGCGCCGCCGGGCGTCGAAATCCGCGCCGGCGGCCGCAGCCCTCCGAGCGTATCGAGATAGGCCTGCCGATAGATCGGCCGCAGATCGTCGCGGAAATCGCGCAACCCCGCGGCGATCTCGTCCGGCAAGGTTCCGTAGACGCGCAGCAGCAAGGCGACGCTCAATTCCATGAGAGCTTCGAAATCGTAGACGACGTGGCGGCGGCGGTCCGCTCGCCGCCCGTCGTTGGCGAAGGGTATTCCGAGCTTCCGCAGGGATTTTATGTAGGAGTTGAACGTGGAGAGGGCGACGTCGCCGCGCAATCCGAGTTCCCCGAGCAGCCAGAGCGCGTGGCCGTGCGTCAGCGCCAGATGGGGAATGTCGCCGCTCCCCTGGCCGGGCGAGTCGTCTTTCGGGCGCTTCGACATGGCTTCGTTTCGCGTGAACGCGGACCTACGCTCCGGCTGCGGCTGCGCCGGCTCTGCTGGCGGGCCACGAGACGATATGTCCGGCGGGCGCCAGGTTCGCGAGCAGCGCGATCGCCGCCTCGACGACCCGGGGCTCGTCGAAAAACTCGATGACCAGCGGCAGATCGACGTTGAGCCGCAGGATGTCGTCGGCGCGGATCTCGCCGCTTGCGCCGAAGCCGGCGATTCCGCGAAAGACCGTGACCCCCCGCACAGCGTGCCGTTCCTGCAGGAGGGTGAGAATCTCCTTCATCAAGGCCTTGCGGACGCCGTGATCGGCCTCGCTCAGGTAGATGCGCGCCATCAGAACTTCGTCGCCCATTCTCTCCTCCCGTTCAAAGATTTCTCGCGATATAGGCGCCTCCGAAGGCAGCCAGGAAGCCGAGAGCGACGGACAGAAAGACATAGAGGGCCGCCTTCGCCAGTTCGCCGCCTTCGGCCAGCAGAAGCGCCTCCATCTCGAACGTCGAGAATGTCGTGTAGCCGCCGATGAACCCGGTGAGGATGCCGGTCCGCAGGGCCGGCGAAAGCGTCAGCCGCTCCAGCGTCTCGACGAACAGAAAACCCATGATGAAGCTTCCCATGACGTTGATGCTCAGCGTCGCATAGGGAAAGTCGCGTCCGTACACGGATTGCACGAGGCCCGTCTGCGCGAAACGCGCCCAGCATCCCAGAACGCCGAAACAGGCGATGGCGATATAAGTCCACATCGAACGTGTCGTCTCCCGTGCGTCAGAAAAGCGTCAGCCCGAGAATGAGAACCAGCAGGCCTCCGATCAGGGCGAGATAGAAGTTCAGATGGCCGGACTGCAGCGGCCTGAGCCGGCTGGCGGCGCTCTCGACCAGTCGGACGGCGGGCTGGAACAGCAGCGGGCCGAAGACCGGGGCGACGTCGTGCTCGAAGCTCAACTTCTTCACGAAATAGCCGGCCGTCGCCTCCCGCTCGGTATCGCTCGTCGGCCGATAGACGAAACTGTAGAAGATGCGCATGGCGTTGGAGAACGACAGGGGCGTCGTCGAGGCGCGCGCCGGGTCGGGCGACAGGCCGCCGTACCAGACGGGCGCGCGCCGCACCGCATATCGCCTGCCGCCGAACGCCAGGGCGACCGGAATCAGCGCCAGAAGCGGCATGACGACGATCAGCAGGCTTGGCGAGATGAACGCGAATTTGGCGGTCAGCGGAACAAGCAGAACGCCGTCGCGCATCTGCAAGGCGACGGGCGCGCCAAACTGCCGCGCCGTCGCCTCGGCGAGAGCTGTGAGCCAGAGCGGCATGCCGACGCCGAGGGCGAGAACGCCGGCGCCCAGCGCGCAGACGGCGCCCGCATAGCGTCTGGCGATCGGCGCGGGCCGCGCCCTGTCGCGCGACAGAACGCCGAGCCCGATGAGCTTGACGAAAGTGGCGAAGGCGATCGCGGCGGTCAGCGCCAGTCCCGCGCCGGTGAGCGCGAGCACGAGCCGCCCGCCGAGCGTCGGAAGATGGAATCCCTGGAATACGGTCTGGAAGACGAACCACTCGCTGGCGAAGCCGGCGGTCGGCGGCATGGCCGCGAGGCTCATCGCGGCGAGCAGCGCGCCGGCGCCGAACAGCCAGTGGCTGCCCGCGCCTCCGTATGAAATCCGGTAGCCGCCAGTCGCGTTGCGAAGGCCGTCCGCCGCGAGGAACAGGGCGCCCTTGGCCAGCGCATGGCCGGCGAGATGCAGAAGGGCGACGGTCCACGCGAGCCCGGCGAGGTCGTTCAGTCCGTCGTTGCGGAAGAGCATAGCCGCGCCGAGGGCGACGACCGCGATCGAGGCGTTTTCCGCCGAGGAGAAGCTCAGGAGGCTGCGCCAGTCGTCCTGCTGGAACGCGTAGAGGATCGTGAGGATCGCGCTCAGGGTTCCCACGGCGATGACGATCGCCGGCAGGATCGGAAGCGCGCCGTCGGCGGCGGCCGGCAGCCAGCCCGTGAGCGCGCGCGCCAGGGCGAAGAACGCGGCGTTGAGCACGACGCAGGACATGATGGCGCCGGACGCGCCGCTGCCGGCGCCATAGGCGCCCGGGAACCATTCGTAAAATGGCGCAAGGCCGAGCTTCGCGCCGAAGCCGGCGAGAAGAAGCAGGCCGACGCCGAGTTGCGCGGCCTGCGACATCGCGCCGGCGCCAGCCAGAAATTGCGGAAAGAGCAGGCTCGATCCGCGCCCGGCGAGAATGGCGATCGCCAGCATGAGGGCGACGGCGCCGACTTCGAGCAACGCCAGCATGAACAGAACCGGACGCGCCCGGCCGTGATCGAGACGCTCCGACAGGATCATGGCCGCGCCGCCGAGGCTCATCGCCTCCCACGCGATCAGCATCGCCGCGCCGTTCTGGAAGCCGAAGACGCCCAGCGCGCCCAGAAGGCTCGCCGCCGCGCCGAAAAGCCAGCCGCGCCGGCCATCCCGCGACGGCGTGCACAGCGCGCAGGCGAGCCCCGCCGGCGCGAGGCCGAACGCCATCAGCCAAAGGCCTTGCGGTTCGATGCCGAAGACGACCGCCTCGCCGGCGAGGCGGACCGGCGCGACCATTGCGCCGCTGCCTTCCGGGAGGCCGGCGAGCGCAGCCGCAACGCCCGCGATTGCGCCGACCGTCAATGCGAGACGGGCCGTCGCGACGGCGCCGAAAAGCGCGAGAACCGCGCCCGCGCCCCACAGGCCCGCAGCGATCAGGAGAAGGACGTCACACATTGATCCGTCCTCCCCGCACGCGCTGCGGCGCGCGATCGAGAAACATCAGCAGCGCTTCCATGATCGCGGCGGGATTGGGCGGACAGCCTGGCAGATAGACGTCGACCGGCAGCACGCCGTCGAGGCCCGTTCCGCAGGCGTAGTCGCCGCCGGCGATTCCGCCGGACACGGCGCATGTGCCGATCGCCATGACCCAGCGCGGCTCCGGCATGGCGTCATAGGCGGCTTGCAGCGGCTCGCGCATCGCGCGAGTCACCGGGCCGGTGACGAGCAGCAGGTCGGCGAAGCGCGGAGACGCCGTGAAGAATATGCCGAGACGATGCAGATTGTAGAAGGGATTGTTGAGCGCCTGCAGTTCGGATTCGCAGCCGTTGCACGAGCCGGCGTCGACATGGCGAATGTGCAGGCTGCGCCGGAAGGCCGCGCGCGACTGCGCAACTTGTTGCATCTCCTGGCGCGCGGCGGCCGCGCCGGTCTGCGACCAGAGGAGGTCCTCGCGCCGGCGCACGCCGAAGGCCCAGTCGCGGGACGGCTCCATCGCGCCGGTCGGGCACGCGTCCGTGCATATCTGGCACACGACGCATCTGCCGTAGTCGACCGTCAGCCCGCCGTCGCGCGCCGCGATGGCGCGGGTCGGGCAGACATCCGCGCAATCCGCGCAGCCGTCGGCGCAGGCGTCCGGATTGTAGCGCGGCATGCCGAGGACGCCCTCCTGGCCGTCGTCGCCCGCACCCCGCGGCCAGGTCGTGGTCGCCTTTCCCCGCATCAGTCCGAAAAGTGTCCACAAGGCCATCGGCGGCTCCTATCGGTCGCAGCCGGCTACGGTCAGACCGAAGCTCGCTTCGTTGATCGCGTAGTCCATCATGTTGCTGTCGTGCACGGTGAACGGAAACGCGCGCCAGTTGGAGAAGGACGGGGACTTGATCTTGACGCGCGCCAGACGGCCGTCGGCGCCGACATGCACGGCGTAGAACAGGGAGCCGCGCGGACCTTCCGCCCATCCGAGGCCTTCGGTCGAGGGAGCGGGCGCGCAGGCTTCGTGAACGGGTCCCGGCTCGATCAGCAGCAGGACCCGCTGGCACAGGACGAAAGCCGCCTCGATCTCGGCCATCCGCACGCGCTGGCGCGCATAGGCGTCGCCGTCCGTCTGGGCGGCCACGGCCAGCGGAAGGCCGGCATAGGCCGCGTAAGCGTGATCGCGCCGCAGGTCGCGGTCGAGGCCGGAGGCGCGCTCGATCGGGCCCGTCGCGCCCTGGTCGAACGCGACCTTCTCCGACAGGCGGCCCGTGGTGATCAATCGATCGATATGGCTTTCCGACGCCTCCAGCCGATCCGCATAGGCCGCATATTCCTCGCGCAGGCTTTCCAGCGCGTCGCCCAGCCATGCGCCGGGATCGATATCCCGCCGCAGGCCGCCCGGCGTCAGCATGCCGCGCAGGAACCGGCTCCCGGTCAACCGCGCGTTGAGGCGCTTCGCTTTCTCTTCGAGCAGCTTGCCTTCCGCCTCGCCGACTTTGAGCGTCGTCGTGTGGCAGAGATGGCCGAGGTAATGGAGATGGTTGTAGAGCCGTTCGAGCTCGCCGAGCAGGACGCGCAGGGCGCGTGCGCGCGGCGGAGGCTCGCAGTTCGCCGCGCGCTCCACGGCCTGGCAATAGGCGAGCGCATGCGCGAGCGATCCGACGGCCGAGACGCGCTCGGCGACGATCGCGCCGCGCCGGGGGTCGAGGCTCTCGAAGCAGGTTTCCATGCCGCGATGCTTGAAGAACAGGCGCGGCTGATAATGGATGATGTGCTCGCCGACATAGAGGAAGATGAATTCGGCGGATTCCACGACATCGGCGCGGATGGGCCCGAACGGCAGGTATTGCACGTCGGCGGCGTCGACATCCGGGAGGCGCGGCTCGCCGTTCGCGCAATGACGATCGGCCGGCGCGCCATCGTCGGCGCGCGGGACGTCGCCGGAACGCCACACCAGCGGATAGGGCTCGGGATGACCGGAGAAGGCCAGCCCGTTGAGATCCGCCATTTCGCGCTCGTACCAGCCGATCAGCGGCAGGATCGGCGCGAGGCTCGGAAGCTCGCGGCTGTCTGCGACGGCCCATATGTCGAATTCCGCCTGCTTGGGAACCGCCCAGACATAGCGCGCCTCGCAGCGGTCGCCCGACGGCGTCCACGCATAGGCGAATTGCAGCCGCCCGCCGACGGCGCGCAACGCCTCCGCCGCGGGGAGGAGATCGGCCGGCGAAAGGCGCCTGACGAATGCGTCGGTCATCGCAGCGCCTCCGCGACATGCGGCGCGCCCAGCGATTGCGCGATCGTCTGGAAATGATCCCAGAGATTCTGCGGCCACCACAGGCCCATCACGAACAGCGGGACGAGCGCGAGCCACATCGGCGCGAGGCACCAGGCGCTGACCGGCGCGGCGCCGCCGCCCGTCTCGGCGTCCTCGAAATACATGGTCCGGAAATGATTGAGGAAGCCGACGAAAATGACGATCAGCAGCACGGCCATGAAAGCGACGAGGGCGCCGTGCGCGCGGATGAGTCCGGCCCGCATGATCGTGAGCTCGCTGAGGAACAGCGCGAACGGCGGCGCGCCCGTGATCGCCACGGCGCCTGCGAGCCACAGGCCGCCCAGCGCGGGCATGCGGCGCAGGACGCCGCGGATGCTGGCGATACGCTTGGTCTCGTAGGTCCGCATGACGACGCCCGCGCCGAAGAACATCGCGGACTTGTTCAGCGCGTGATTGAGCATGTGATAGAGCGCGCCGGCTATGCCGAGCGGGCCGCCGAAGCCGAAGCCGAGGGCGATGACGCCCATATGCTCGACGCTGGAATAGGCCATGAGCCGCTTCAGCCCTCTCTGGCGGACGATGAACAGCGCGGCGACGAACAGCGAAAACGAGCCGAGACCGAGAAGCGCGCCGTGCGCGAGTCGGGAAACGCCGGCAGCGTCGGCGACCGCGAGATAGCGGACGATTCCGACCATCGCGGTATTGAGCAAGGCGCCGGACAGGAGCGCGGACACCGGCGCCGGGCCCTCGCTATGGGCGTCCGGCAGCCACGTATGCATCGGCGCAAGGCCGACTTTCGCGCCGTAGCCGATCAGGACCAGCAGGAAGGACAGCGAGGCCAGCGCCGGGTCGAGGCGCGGCGCCGCATCCCGCAAGGTCGCCCACGTCATGTCGTAGGTCGGTCCGAGCACGAACGTCCCGCTCCAGTAGAACAGAACCGTGCCGAGCAGGGCGAGGCTGATGCCGGCGGAGACGACGATGATATATTTCCAGGCAGCCTCGATGCTCGTCGCCTCGCGCTCGAAGGCGACGAGAAATGTGCTGATGAGCGTCGTGAGCTCGATCGCGATCCAGTAGAGGCCGGCGTTGTTCATCAGCGGCCCGACCAGCGTGCTGAGGCCGAAAGCGGCGAACATGGCGTAGAAGCGATGCAGCCGCGCGTCCTGGCGAATGAGGCGCATGTAGCCGATCGCGTAGACGGAGGCGAGAAAGTAGACGATGGCCGTGCAGGCGCTCGTCCAGACGCCGAAGTCGTCGACGATGACGTAGGAATTCCAGTAGACGGCGCTTTCCGGCGGCTTCAGCGCCAGTATCGTCATGGCGCAGGCGAGCGCGACGGCGCTTGCTGCCAGGTTGAGCGCTTCGGCCGCGCGCGGATTGCGGGCAAGCGCAATGAGCGCGATCGCGGCGACGGGCGCGGCGACCATTGCAAGCGTCAGCGATCCGATCGGCGCCATCATCCCACCAGACGTTTGAGCCGCAGCGAACTCGTGCTGCCGACGTTGCTCAGCAGGTATTGAACGAGCACGCCGAAGCAGGCGACGACGATCAGAAGATCGAAGAGGATGACGATCTCGATCAGCAACGGCATGCCGGGCACGAGGATCTGCGCGCCGAGGAAGACGCCGTTCTCCAGCACCAGCAGGCCGAGAATCTGGCTCAGCGCCTCGTGGCGCACCGAGAGCATCAGGAAGCCGATCAGCTTCATCGACAGCATGACGGTGAGCGCGAGAACGACGATCGTGCCCTGCAATTTGAGCGCGACGCCGATCCGATAAGAGACGACGAGCGCGAAGACGACGGCGAAGGCGCCGATCACCAGGCTGGAGCTCGCCTGCAGGATCACGTGCACTTCGCGGCGCGTATCGAGCCGCCGGATGATCCGCAGGATCAGGTAGGGCAGCAGCAGGCCGCGGAACGCCGCGGTCAGGATCGCGACGATATAAAGCTCGTCATAGCCGCCGTAATAGCCGACGGCGCCCGAAAGAATTGCAATCAGCCACGACTGCGCCGCGAAAGCGAACAGATAGTGCCGCAGCCAGCGCGAGCCGAGCATAACGAAGGAAAGAAGCAGGCTGCCGATCGCCAGCAGGCTGAATAGGGCGGCCGGAAGAGGGGCAAGATGCGCGGCCAGCATGGGTTCAACTCAGTTGCGTGCTGACGATCGCGAGGAGCGCAAGCAGGAAGGATGCGGCGAGCGGCTCCTGATAGCGATAGAAGCGCAGGCGCGATTGCACGGTGTCGACAAAGACGACGACGCAGGCGACGAGGAGGAATTTCAGCGCAAGCGCGAGAAGCGCGCCGGCGATCCCGAGCGCTTCGCCCCGATAGGACAGGCCCCAGGGAAAAAGCAGCACGTTGCAGAAGATCGTGTAGAGAATGAACTGCTTCATCATCGAGGCCCAGCGCAGCAGCGCGAGCATCGGCCCCGAATATTCGAGGATGCGCGCTTCCTCGATCATGTAGATCTCGATATGCGTGCTCGAATGAATGGGCAGCCGGTCCGTTTCCACCAGCAGCAGGACGAAGAAGGCCGCGACGAGGAACAGATGCGTCGGTCCCCAATAGACCGACGGCTGGGCGACGAGCAGGTGATTGACCACGAAGGGCAGCATCGCCTTGGCGAGCAAGGTGATGCCGACGAACACCAGGATCAGCGTCGGCTCCGCGAGAATGGCGACCATGACCGCGCGGCTCGATCCGACGCCGCCGTAGGCGCTGCGCGTATCCAGACCCGCGAGCGTGATCATGAACGATCCGAGCGTGAGGATCAGGCCGCCGCCGAGGATGTCGCCCATGTCCGACAGCGGCAGCGGATAATTGGTCAGGACCGGAATGAGGATCGGCACGGTCAGCGTCGTCGTGAAGGCGACAACGGGCGCGATCCAGTAGAGCCACGACGCCGTCTCCGGCGCGACGATCTGCTTGTGGAACAGCTTCCACAGATCCCGATAGGGTTGAAAGACGCCGGGTCCCTGCGCGCGCTGCACGCGCTCCTCGAACTGATGGATGACGCCCTGCAGCAGCGGCGCAAGCAGCAGCGTCGCCAGCACCTGCGCGAGCTGGAGAAGGATGTCGCGAACGTTCATCGCCGTTCCCCCGCATGCGGGCGACGTCGCCTGAACGTATGGATGTTCCGGGATTTGTGGTCCAAGGCGTGCAACTCCGTCTGCCTATCCGGCTCGACAGGAGTTATCAGCCCTGGGGGCGGTTAAATGGCGAACTCCATCGCCATTCGTAAAGCTGTGCCTCGTCCTTCCGCTTGTCAAGTGGGCGGCGACGCGTGCGGTCTCAGTAACGCATCCTGTCCGGAATGACGCCGCGCACGCCGCCGTGCGGATCGGCCATGTCGCCCTTGCGGCGCGGGATCAGATGGATGTGGCAATGGAAGATGCTCTGGCCCGAGACGGCGCCGACATTCGCGCCGACGTTGAAGCCCGCGACGGACGTGTCCGCATCGAGGATTTCGAGCCGAAGGCGCCGGAGCAGGTCGTTGACGGCGGCCAGCTCGTCGTCCGACAGATCGAAATAGGTCGGCGCGTGGCGCAGCGGCAGGACGAGCGTATGCAGCGGCGTCACCGGCGTCGTGTCGCGCACCGCGAAAGCCAGATCGTTGCGCATGACGACTGCAGGACCATCGCGCAAGGCGCAGAAGAGACAGCCGCCGCCAGGAGCCGTTTGCAGATCGAACGCCTTCGCGCTTTTCATTCCCGGCCTCTGCTCCACGTTGGCCGATCTGCGTGGTTCGCCGCGGATCGCGCGTCCGCGCCGGACGCGATCAGTCGCGCATGGGCGCGATGAAACTCTCGAATCCCGACAGGACCAGCTTATAGACGTCGCGCTTGAACGGCGCCGCGCGGTCCGCGACCTCATGCGCCGGCGCCCAGCGCCATGCGTCGAATTCCGGATGCCGGGTCGCGATGTCGATGTCGCGATCCTCGCCCTGAAACCGCATGACGAACCATTTCTGGCGCTGCCCCTTCCAGAGGCCGCCCCAGGCCTTGCCGACGAGATCCGGCGGCAGATCGTATCTGAGCCAGCCGGATGCTTCCGCAACGATCGTCGCCCTGTCCGTTCCGATCTCTTCCTTCAATTCCCGCAAGGCGGCGTGCGCGGGCTCCTCGCCGAGATCGACCCCGCCCTGCGGCATTTGCCACGCGTCGCGGATGTCGCTGCGTCGCCCGAGGAATACCTCGCCGCGGCGGTTCAGGAGAACGATTCCGACGCCCGTGCGATAATGTTCGTCGTTCATGTCGATCTCTCCGGATTGTGTGGCGGGCTCGATGCGGATCGCGCCGGCGACCTGCGCCAGCAACTGAAACAAGTCGTCGGGGTCGACGCGATCGGCCTGCATGAGCAGCCGGATTTCAGGCTCCGCGAGCAAGGAGGCGATGGCCTTGTTGGGCGTTACGCCGGGGGCGGGAGCGGAGGGCGTCTTTGCGGCGGAAGCGCCCTGCAGGTTCCGTCGCTTCGAGGTTCGCCGCTTTGGGAATGTGTCCGCCATCGTCAGTTCCTCCGCGCCGCGCAAGGCGGTCGATCGCAGGAGTCATCAGCCACGGGGCGGTTAAAAGGGAACTCCATCCCTTCCCTCTATTATGACGTATCTCGCCCGCCTCTTCAATTCGCGCGGCGGGGATGAGACGAGGCGTTCGGATCCCGGTATTGACCGCCTGGAGCGCCCGCCTATATTCGACGCAAGGCGATGGAGTTCGCCTCAACCGCCCTTGTCGGGCTGATGACTCCTACCTGAGCGCCGCATTCACGGCGCCTCCGGGGGGAGTTTTTTTATGGCGAACGAGACGAACGCCGTCGTCATTGAATGGCCTTCGAATCCGAAGGGCCCGAGCGTTCTGTTCGCCTCGAAGGCCGAGCGCATGCGCGCCCGGTCGGCCGCGCAGCCGGACTGTTTCGCCGATCTCGCGCTGGACCGGATCGTCGCCGCGGCGACCTCCGGTCTCGACGAATACGATCTGGCGCGTTTTTTCTTCGCGCCGCTGGCCGACGTCGAAGCCGTCGTCTTTCGGCAGGCCGCGTTTCGCGATCTGGAGGATCGTGCGCTGTTCGCCGGAATCTCCGATTTCGCTGGGCGGATGCGGACTATGCGCAAGCATTCGGCTCTGGCCGCCAAGCTGCGCGTCGTCAGGCAGAAGCAGGCGTGGCTTCTGGAGGCCGCGGACGTCTTTCGCATGGCTGTCCGACGGCTTGCAGACGATCTGGCCGCCGCCGAGCCGCGCTCGGCGGCCTTCGCGCAATTGCGCGACTGGCTGGCCGAATTCGTCGCGTCGCCGGAATTCCTGTCACTTACGGACGACATCAAGCGCCTGCGTCTCGACCTCGCCGGCGTGAGATATTGCATCCGGATCAAGGGGGGATCGTTCGAGGTCCGAAAGCCGGCCGACGAATTCGACTATGGCGCCGATGTCGAGGATACGTTCGCGCGGTTCCGGCAGGGCGAGGTCGAGGATCATCTCGTCCGCTTTCACTGGTTCGCCGAAATGGACCATATCGAGGAGCAGGCCCTGGAGTTCGTCGCCCGGCTTTATCCTGGGACGTTCGCGGATCTGGAGGCGTTCTCGATACGCCACGCCGCATTCCTCGACGATACGATCGCCGCGTTCGACCGTGAGGTTCAGTTCTACCTGGCCTGGATCGCCCATATGGACCGGTTCCGCGCGGCGGGCCTGGCCTTCTGCTATCCCGACGTCTCCGATCGCCGGAAAGATATCGCCGTCGAGGACGGGTTCGATCTCGCGCTGGCGGACCGGCTCCAGCGCGACGGCAAGACCATCGTTTGCAACGACTTCGCCCTGAATGGACCGGAGCGGATCATCGTCGTCTCCGGACCGAACCAGGGCGGCAAGACGACGTTCGCCCGCATGTTCGGGCAATTGCACCATCTTGCGGCGCTCGGGCTTCCAACGCCTGGCGTGCGCGCCAGGCTCTTTCTCGGCGACACGGTCTTCACGCATTTCGAGCGCGAGGAGCGGGTCGAGACTGCGCGCGGCAAGCTCGAGGACGATCTTCTGCGCATTCGCGCGATTCTCGACCGGGCCACCTCGCGCAGCCTGGTCGTGATGAATGAAATTTTCACGTCCACGACGCTGCATGACGCGCTCTTTCTGAGCGAGCGCGTCATGCAGGCGCTGGTGGAGCGCGACCTGCTGTGCGTCTGGGTCACCTTCATCGACGAGCTTGCGTCCTGGGGACCGCAGACGGTCAGCATGGAAAGCTCCGTCGATCCCGCCGATTTGACGCGGCGGACCTTCAAGATCGTTCGCAAGGCGCCGGACGGTCTGGCCTATGCGATGGCCATTGCGGAGAAATATCGCGTCACATACCGGGCGCTTGCCGAGCGGATAAGCCCATGAAAGCCTGCCTCCTCTATCGCGATCGCGATTTCGATCTGGACCGGACCCTCACCTCGCGCGAAATCGCCCTCGCGCAGGATCTGGGGCTCGATCCGATCATCGCCGCCATGGCCGGCGACGACGAGTTTCTGTCGGATGTCGCGCGCAAGGTTTTGCTGACGAGCGTCGGCGACGTCGAGGGCGTCGAATACCGGCAGGCGATCCTGGCGGATTGCCTGCGGCGTCCGCAGACCATCCGCGATCTCTATCGGCTGACCGTCGAGGCCGCGACGAACGAACGCCGCGCCCGCGGCCTGTGGTTCGGTCGCTACCCGACGACGATCCTGCACAGTTCGGTCAACCTTCTGCAAGCCGCGATGGGCGATCTCAGGGCGTTGCGCGCCCTCGTCGACGAATATGGCGCGACGTTCCGGTCGGAAGGCCTGACGCGGTTCTGCGCCATGATCCGCAGCGAACTGGACGATTCCTATTTTCATCGCCTGGAACGTCATCTGAGGACGCTGCGCTTCCGGAACGGGCTCCTCGTCAGCGCCAGCCTCGGCCTCGGCCTCAAGGGCGACCAGTATACGGTCTGCGAGGAGCCGCCGGACAAGCGCGGCTGGCTGGAGCGGCTGTTCGGCCCGAAGCCGCTCTCGTTCACCTACACGCTGCATCCGCGGGACGAGGCCGGCGCGCGGGCCCTCTCCCAGCTCAACGATCAGGGGCTCAATCTCGTCGCCAACGCGCTCGCGCAATCGGCCGACCACATCGTCAGCTTCTTTCAGATGCTTCAGCGCGAGCTCGCCTTTTATGTCGCCTGTCTCAATCTCCACGATCGGCTGAAGACGCTCGGCGCGCCGGTCTGTTTTCCGGGCGTCAGCGCGCATGGCTCCGGCGACCTGTCGGCGACCGACCTGCGCGACGCGGGCCTCGCGCTCGTCATCCTCGACGCGGTCGTCGGCAACGATCTCGCCGCCGACGGAAAGATCCTCGTCGTGATCACCGGCGCCAATCGCGGCGGGAAGTCCACGTTCCTGAGAAGCCTCGGGCAGGCGCTGGTCATGACGCAAGCCGGCATGTTCGTTGTCGCGGGATCGTTCCGTTCGCAACTGCACGACAGGATATTCACGCATTACAAGCGCGAGGAGGACAAGAACCTGGACAGCGGCAAGCTGGACGAGGAATTGAAGCGGATGAGCGAACTCGTCGACGAGATGACGGGCCGCTCGGTCATCCTGTTCAACGAATCCTTCGCCGCGACGAACGAGCGCGAAGGCTCGGAAATCGCCTGCCAGATTGCCGATGCGCTTGGCGAGAAGGGCGTCAGGTCCATCTTCGTGACCCACCTCTACCAGTTCGCGCATCGGATGTATGCGAAAGCGGGGCGGGCCGCGCTGTTCCTGCGCGCCGACAGGAGCGACGACGGGACGCGCAGCTTCCGTATCGTTCCGGGCGAACCGCTGGAGACCAGCTACGGGCAGGATCTGTTCGACCGCATCTTCCCGGACGCCGGCGCCTTGTCGCAACCGCCTGACGGGTCGCCGGACGACGCCCGCATGACGCTGGCGGAGGCCCGTCTCCCGCCATCCGCGACCGGCGCAGCCCTCGACATGCGGAACTGACCGGATGCATCTCCATCTGCGTCATATTCAGGAGATCGAGGATATGGTCGGGCGCCTGCGCTCCCTGCAGGACGGAGACAAGGCAATCGTCGATGTCGTCGCCTGCGGCTCTCGCGCCGTTCCCTTTCTTCGCGCGCTCCTTTTCGCGCGGGAGCCGAGCGGCCTGACCCAGGTTCGGCGACGCGTGATACAGGCGCTTGCGGCGCTGGGCGCGGAAGACGTTCTGCTGGCCTATCTGAAGGAGCCTTGCGAGGCCTCCGATCCGGTCGAGCGCGCCGGCGACGAGGATGCGAAGAACATCGCCGCCGGCTGCATCCGCCGTCCGGGCGAGGGAGTCGCATTCGGCGTTCTGCTCGACCTCGCGCGCCGAAAACCGCTGCCGGCGGCCATCGCCGCTCTCGGCCGGTCGCGGCGCGCCGAGGCGATTCCAATGCTCGTCGCCGCGCTCGCCGAGGACGCCTGCCGGCTGTCCGCCGAACGTGCGCTCGTCGACATGGACGCCGATGCGGTTCCGCATTTGACGGCGGCGGCGCTTCGTCGGGAGCCGTCCGATGAGGATGAGAGCGAAAGCTCGCTTCGGCGCCGCCGGAGCGCGTTGCAGGTTCTGCGGGATATGGGCGTTCCCGCCGACGCATGGCCGGCTCTGCGGGAGGCTCTCTACGAGCGGGACGACGCCGTGGCGCTCGCCGCGGCCCGGATCGCCCTCGAGTGCGCGCCGAAACCGGATCGGAAGGACGCGGTCCGCCGCTTGCTCGACATCATCGATCGCGCTGGCGCGGCGTGGCGCATGGAGATCGAGGACGCGCTGACCGAGCATTTCGAGACCGCCGAGCCGTCGATCAAGGAGAGGCTCGAGGACATCGGCGACGATCCGCGGCCCGATTCGTGTCGACATCTCACGCGGGCGAGTCTGTTGCGCGTCATGTGGCGCGCGGATTTCGTGCCGCGCGCCGTCGGGAGGTGAGAGCCGGCGGAACGGCGCCTCAGGCGGTCTTCTTGCGCCATGCCGAGGTCGATACGCGGCCGGACGGATCGATCGATTCGCGATCATGCTCGGCGATATAGTCGCGCGTAAGTGGAACGAGATCGATGTCGGTGGCGAGCTGGAGCTGGAAGACCATCAGGCCGCCGTATCGGAAGCCCAGCTCGCTGACGGCGAGGTAATATTCCCACATGCGGACGAAGCGCTCGTCGTAGAGGGTCCGGGCGTCGGCCCGGCGTTCAAGAAACCGCTCCCGCCATAATCTGAGCGTCTGCGCATAGTGCAGCCTCAGAATTTCCACGTCGCACAGCCAGAGCCCGGCGTTCTCGACATGGGGCATGACCTCCGAGACGGCGGGGATATAGCCGCCGGGAAAGATGTATTTGCGTGTCCACTGGCTTGTCGTCGACGGGCCGTGCATGCGCCCGATCGAATGCAGCACCGCCAGGCCGGGCGAAGCCAGCAGATCGCGCAACCCGGCGAAAAACGCCGGATAGTTCGGCAAGCCGACATGCTCGAACATGCCCACGGAGACGATGCGGTCGAAGCGGCCGTCGAGGTCGCGGAAGTCTTTCAGCTCGAACCTCACGCGGTCGGCGAGGCCCGCCTCCCTGGCGCGTTCGCGCGCGATTGCGAGTTGCTCGCGCGACAGGGTTACGCCGAGCACGTCGACCTCCTCCGCTTTGGCGATCTCCAGCGCCAGACCGCCCCAGCCGCAGCCGATATCGAGAACGCGCTGCCCCGGGCGCAGGCGCAGCTTGCCGACGATATGCTGCTTCTTGGCGGCCTGCGCTGCGTCCAGACTCATGCCGGGGCGCGGAAAATAGGCGCAGGAATATTGCATGTCCTCGTCGAGGAAGAGCCGGTAGAGCTCCGCGGACAGATCGTAGTGATGGGCGACGTTGCGTTGCGCGCGGGCGCGGGAGTTTCGCTGCGTCGCCCAATTCATGAGAGGGCGGATTGCGCGCTGGAGCGGCCCGTCTTCGTGAATGGCGAAATTGCGTCCCAGCAGGTCCAGCAAATCCCACAGCGTTCCGCGCTCGATGACGAGCGAGCGGTTCATGAAGGCCTCGCCAAGGAACAGGTCCGGATGCAGCGCGAGCCGCAACGGCGTGAGGCGGCCGCTGAGGCGCACCGCCACGTCCGGCGGGGCGCCTTCCGGCGATCCGTGAATCGTCGTCCGGCCGTCCGGCCATGTCACGGCGAGTCGTCCGGTCCGAATACGCTTGTCGAGTTGTGTGCCAAGCATGATCGTCGCTCCAGAATTTGCGGCGATCGTGTCCCGGCGTGCGCAGCCACGACCCCACCGCAGGCGTTTGCGGCAGGAGTCATCAGCACCGAGGCGGTTTGGCTAAAGGGAGACCCCATTCCCCGATGAAAAACTCGCGCGGTCGCCGCGCGGCGTCAAGTGACTTTGCCGCGGCGATCGAATTGACGATCGCGGGAGGCGCGCCTAGGTTCGTCGCATCAGATGGGGATGGGGTTCCCCCAAACCGCCCGGTCGGGCTGATGACTCCTGCCGCCGCTTTAGCGGGACGCGGGAGTTCGTCTTGTCTACATCGCCTTCCGTCTTTTTCACGCGAGCCCAGGCAGGCGGCCGATGAGCCGCTTGCCGGAACTGCTGTCGCGCGCGATACGCGCGATAGATCGGCCATCTCCTGCGCAGCGCGCCCTTCTGGACAGGCTCGAGGCCCTGCGCGCGCGGCTCGATCAGGGGCTGCTGCGCGTCGCCGCGCTGGGGCAGTTCAAGCGCGGCAAGAGCACGCTGCTCAACGCGCTGCTCGGATCGGCGCTGCTGCCGACCGGCGTCACGCCCGTCACCGCTATTCCGACCTTCATCCGGGCCGGCGAGACGACGCGCGGCGTCATCCGGTTCGACGGCGGCAGGGCGCCGCTGGTCGTGGAGACCGATGCGCTGCCCGCGGCGCTCGAGCGCCATGTCTCCGAGGACATGAACCCGAACAACCGGCTTGGCGTCGCAAGCGTGTCGATCGAGACGCCCTCGTCCTTTCTCGGTCGCGGCGTCGTGCTGATCGACACGCCCGGAATCGGCTCGACGCACCTGCATAATACGCAGGCGGCCGAAGCCGCGCTGGCCGAATGCGACGCGGCCCTGTTCGTTCTGTCGGCCGACCCGCCGATCACGGAAGCCGAAGCGCGCTATCTCGACAAGATATATCCGCTCGTCTCGACGATCCTGTTCGTCCTGAACAAGATCGATCTGCTCGACGGGGATGAGCGGTCGAAAGCGGAGACGTTTCTCGCGCGCACTCTCGACGACCATCATCCTTCCACGCCCCGGCCTGTCGTTTTCAGTCTGTCCGCGCGGCGCGCGCTCGCGGCGAAACGCGCAGGCGATTCCGTCGCCCTCGAAGGCTCGGGGCTGCCCCGGCTCGAGCGCGCGCTCGTCGACGACCTCATGCGAAGGAAGCATGACATCATCGAGCAAACGGGCCGGCTACGTTTGCTCGCGCTTGTCGATCAGTTGCGTTTCCAGACGGAGCTCGAACATGCGGCGCTCCGCACGCCTCTCGAGGAGCTGCGACGAAAGGCCGAAACGTTCGAGACGGCCGCGGCCGAATTCTCGGCGCAACGCGACGTGGTCGCCGATCTCCTGTCGATCGATAGAAAGCGATTGCTCGGCGAGCTCGAGGTTGAAACCGATCGCCTGTGGGCCGACGCCAGGCAGGAGATCGGCGGCATCGTCGCCGCCATGGACCTTTGCGACGAAGGTCAGGTAAAAGCGCGCAATGCGATCGCCGCGGCGCTTGCGGCCCGTTTCGACCACGCGTTCGCGACGGTTTCGGAGCGATTTCGCGACCGGGTGAACGCCGTGGCCGCCGCGCACGACCGGCGAATGCGGGACTTGCTCGACAGCGTGCGGCGGACGGCGGCCGATCTGATGAATCTTGCGCCCGCGACGTCGGAAGCGCCGGAAAACTATCTTGCGCAACGCGACCCCTATTGGGTCGCCGCCGATCCGTCCATGTCGCTCGTCGATCTCACGACGAAAGCCGCCACGCTGCTCCTGCCGCGCGCCCTTCGGCGGCGGCGGGAGCGGGACCGGCTTCTGGCCGACGCCGAAAAGGCCGCGCTGCGCAACGTCGCCAATCTCGACTGGGCGCTGCGACGGAATATCGAGGAATCGCTCCGGCGCCTCCAATCGACCCTGTCCGCCGATCTCGACTCCGCGATCGAGGCGACGCGGCAGGCCATGCAGATCGCGCTGCGACGGCGCGACGACCGGTCGGAAGCGATTGCGAACGACATGG
Organism: Rhodoblastus sp.; assembly: GCA_036796555.1. Lineage (GTDB taxonomy): Bacteria > Pseudomonadota > Alphaproteobacteria > Rhizobiales > Beijerinckiaceae > JAJXWB01. The sequence continues at coordinate 113,917 of DAIRCS010000001.1, forward strand.
ACGCAGGACGGCGGGCGATCGGCGAACTCGCCGAAATCCTGCGCGAACTCGGAAACGGAACGCCGCGCGAGAAAGGCGCGGAAAGCCGGGAGGACGGGGCATGACATTGCGAATATCGCGCGCGCGCGTGATCGGCGATATCGAGAGGATCGTCAAATGGCCCGGCCCGCTCGGCCAGCACGTCTGGAGCGCGTGCGGCGCCGCCTGCGCAATCGATCGCCACAGTTTCGGCGGCGTTCTCTACGGCTTCAGCGCGGACATTCTCCATGTCCGCATGCCCGCGACGGGCAGGATCGCGTGGGAGCTGATCATCGTCACGGAGTTCTGGCGGCGGGGCGACGGCGAAGCCGTCCATTCCGCGAAATGGCTCAAGATGATGTCGGGGAAGCCGACCGAGCTGTTGAAGTGGATATCGAGCAATCGCGACGCGGGAGAAGGCGGGGCCGCAATCCCCGCCTCACGCCCCGGCCCCGGATGAACAGCCTTCATGGTCTCGACAACTAGTCGCGCGCGCCCATCCGAAAAGGAATGCGTTTGACCGGCGAGGTCGACCCGGCGGGATTGACGTAGGTCATATCGCTCGCATTCAAAAATCGAGCTGCCTCCCGCATGTCGCGGACCCTGACGGCGTCGAATTGTCGTCGATCAGGATCGTCTGACCCTTCGGGAGCGGACAAGTTTCAGCGCGGCGCGTCCGGCGGGGGAGGGAGGCAGGGCGCCACGCGCGCACAGCGCTGTCATGTCGTCGCTTTCGACAACGGACATTGGCGCTCCTGTGCACATTGGGCGTCTGCCTCTGACGGTCCCGGCGAGACGGTCGCCGCCGGATGTCCCCCTACGAAACTATATCGTGGCGAATGGCGGTCCTTGCGCGAGATCAAGGGGTTGCGAGGCCACAGGCGTCGCGGATCCGCGTGTCGCGCCCCCGCGCGGCCGACAAAAATGGCGACTGTCACCATACTGTCATCCAAGTGTCGTTATTGCGCAGCGCGCGACCGCTAGTCAGCGCCCGACGTCGCAAGGCGTCGACATGTCCAGACAATCGCGAGGGTAAGATGCTCCTGAACAACCTCCTGCGCGCAGCCTGCGTGGCCGCCGTCGCCATGATCGCGACCGCGCCCGCCCGCGCCGCCGACATTTCCGGCGCAGGCGCCACGTTCCCCTATCCGATCTATTCCAAGTGGGCGGACGCCTACAAAAAGGAGACCGGAAACGGCCTCAACTACCAGTCGATCGGCTCCGGCGCCGGCATCAAGCAGATCCTGGCCAAGACCGTGACCTTCGGCGCGAGCGACGCGCCGCTGAGCGCGGAGAAGCTGAAGAAGGACGGTCTCGTTCAGTGGCCGCAGGTCATGGGCGGCATCGTTCCGGTCGTGAACATCGACGGCGTGAAGCCGGGCGAGCTCGTGCTCGACGGCAAGACGCTGGCCGACATCTTCCTGGGCAAGATCGCCAAGTGGAACGATCCGGCGATCGCCAGCCTCAATGCGGGCGTGAAGCTGCCCGACGCCGCGATCGCCGTCGTGCGCCGCTCGGACGGCTCGGGCACGACCTTCAACTTCACCGACTATCTGTCGAAGGCCTCGCCCGACTGGAAGTCCAAGGTCGGCTCCAACACCGCGGTCGAATGGCCGGTCGGCGTCGGCGCCAAGGGCAATGACGGCGTAGCCGGCAACGTCGGCCAGACGAAGAACTCGATCGGCTACGTCGAATACGCCTACGCCAAGCAGAACAAGATGACGCATGTCGACATGATCAACGCGGCCGGCAAGCGCGTGTCGCCGACGCTCGCCGCCTTCCAGGCCGCCGCCGCCAACGCCGACTGGGTCAATGCGCCGGGCTATTATCTGATCCTGTCGAATCAGCCGGGCGACGCCTCCTGGCCGATGACCGCGGCGACCTTCATCCTCATGTACGCCGATCCGGCCGACAAGGCCGCCTCGGCCGAGGCGCTCAAGTTCTTCGACTGGGCCTTCAAGAACGGCGACAAGGCGGCGGACGACCTCGACTACATCCCGATGCCGGCCAACGTGAAGGACATGATCCGCAAGACCTGGGTCGCGGACATCAAGAACAGCTGAGTTGAAAAGGCGGAGGCGCCCCGGCGCCTCCGCGTCCCCAAGCAGCGTGCAAGGAGCGACGACGTGTCAGAGGCAACGCTGGCGGCGCCGACCGCCAATAGCGCGGGCGCCAGCAACAGGAACGCAGTGCTGAGCAGTCTTCGCGCCAGCGATCGGCTGTTCTTCTGGACGACCCGCCTTTCCGCTTGGATCGTCCTTCTTATTCTCGGCGGCATCATCGTGTCGCTGTTCATCGGCGCCTGGCCGGCGATCCGCGCTTTCGGCCTCGACTTCCTCCTCACGCAGCGCTGGGCGCCCAATGCGCAGCCCGAGCCGATCATGGGCGGCCTCGGTCCGATCTACGGCACGCTCGTCTCCTCGCTGATCGCCATGGCGATCGCCCTTCCGGTCGGCATCGGCGTCGCCGTCTTCCTGACCGAGCTCTGCCCGCAGAAACTGCGGCAGCCGATCTCGACGGCGATCGAGCTCCTGGCCGGCATTCCCTCCATCATCTACGGCATGTGGGGCTTCTTCGTGCTGGGCC
>DAIRCS010000002.1:0-96020 GCA_036796555.1 Rhodoblastus sp.
GGCCATGCTCGACGTGCACCTCGTCCCCCCGTTCCGCATCCTGCGCGCCGCGTCCGAGCCGATCCGCATTCTCGCCAAGAAGGATGCGGAAGCCGGCCGGGAGGTATTCCGCAAGGTCGTGAACATCTCGTCCATCGCGGGCCTGTACGGCAATGCGGGCCAGGTGAGCTATTCCTCGGCCAAGGCCGCCCTCGTCGGCATGACGCGCACGCTCTGCAAGGAATGGGGACGCTACAAGGTCAACGTCAATTGCGTCGCCTTCGGCCTGATCAAGACGCGGCTGACCCAGGCGATCGAGACCGAGCAGAAGACGATCGACGTCCAGGGCCGCGCGATCAAGGTCGGCGTGCAGCCGCAACTGCTGGCGACGCTGGAGCGCATGGTGCCGCTCGGGCGCGCCGGCACGCCCGAAGAAGCCGCCGACGCCGTCTATCTGTTCTGCGCGCCGGAATCCAACTACATCAGCGGGCAGGTGCTCGTCTGCGGCGGCGGCGTGCTGATGTGAGGGACGGACGGGCCTGACGCGGAGCGGAGGACGTCGGGCCGGTCGTCCTGCTGTTCGACAGCGTCTTCGTGGATCAGGCGAAAGCCATCGCCGCCGCGACGCCACGAAGCCGGATAGCCTGCGTCGTGTCACTCGGCCGCCGGCGCAAGCTCGGTCGGCCGGCGCTCGTACCGGCTCTGCTCCTTTGCATCGAGCAGGCGCACGCCGCGCCATTCGCCGGAATTCACGAGGCGCGTCGCCGTGTCCTGGATCTCGCGCGCGACCGCCGACGCCGCCGGCGACAGCAGGTTGGCGGAGATCGAATGCAGGTAGTTCCGCCGGGTAATGCGGGCGTCCGAGATCGCCAGCGCCCGCCAGCTCTTGCTGCGCGCGCCTTCGAGCTGCAGAGCCGACATCGGTTTGATCGTGGCGCCGATGCCGTCGTGAACGCAGCTCATCAGCAGAGAGAGCGAGTCGATCTCGGCGACGACATGCGGCTTCAGATCGCGGCGCTCGAATTCCGCGACGACGCGCCGGCGCAGCCCGTGCGTGCTCGTCGGCAAGATCAGGGGAAGCTCGGCCACCTCGGCGACAGTCATGCTCGTGCGATGGGCGGACGCATAAGGACTGCTCTCGGGAAAAAGCACGAACAATTCCTCCTCCAGCAAGGCCGTCGCATCGAGCTTGGAGGAAACGTCGTTCGAAAAGAGGATGGCGAGGTCGAGCTGGCCGAGCCGCATCATCTGCGCGATGTGCCCGCTCATGCCTTCGACGACGTTGAGAAGAATGCCGGGATATTGTTCGCGGATCGCCTTCATCAGCGGCAGCCCGATCGCCAGGACCGTCGTCGCGGGCAGGCCCACCGACACCATGCCCTGGATCGCGCCTGCGTCTTGCCGCGCGATCGAAAGCGCCTGGTCGATCTGGCGAAGAACGAATAATGCGTGATGGTAGAGGGCGAGTCCGTTCTCGGTGGGCGTAACGCCGCGCGAAGAGCGCTGCAGCAACGGTTTGCCGACCTCGTCCTCCAGCTTGGCGATCTGCTGGCTGAGCGCGGGCTGCGCGATGAAGAGACAGCGCGACGCCTTCGACAGGCTGCCGCTTTCCACGATCTGGGCGAAATAGCGCAATTGGCGCAGGTCCATCGCCCGCAACTCCTCCCATGCGCCGGCTATATGCGGCGCTTATGGCCGCCAATCCAATTCCCTATTTTTGCTTATGTCAAACGGGCGCTAATGATCGAAGCAAGAAAGAATGCCAGGGAGGCGGTGAATGGCGCAGGACGCCGCGCAACGCGCGCCGGTGCAGGACTCGCCGTCGGCGAGACTGCTGATCGCCGGCGCGTGGGCGGAGGGCGCGAACGCCGTCGACGTTCCCGACAAGTTCAGCCTTACGCCCTTCATGCAGGCGCAACTGCCGTCGCGCGAGCAGGTCAGCCGCTGCGTGGATGCGGCGGCCGCCGCCTACGCGGCGAGCGCGCTGGGGCCGCACGACCGCGGCGCGATCCTGGATCGCGCGGCCGGGCGCATCGAAGAGCGCGCGGCTGAATTCGTCGAGATATTGGTGCGCGAAGCCGGCTTTCCCCGACGGGATGCGCTAGGGGAGCTGCAGCGTTGCGCCGTCACCTTCCGGCTCTCGGCGGAAGAGGCGCGTCGCTTCGCCGGCGAAGTGGTCCCGATCGAGGGCGCGGCCCGGCAGCAGGGGCGCCTCGGCTTCACCCTGCGCGTGCCGCTCGGCGTCGTCTGCGCGATCACGCCGTTCAACGCGCCCCTCAACACCGTCGCGCACAAGGTCGGGCCCGCGCTGGCGGCGGGCAATGCCGTGATCCTCAAGCCGTCGCTGCATACGCCGATGAGTTCGTGCCTCATGGCGGAATGCTTGATCGACGCCGGCCTGCCGCCGGGGCTCATGTCGGTGCTGCATGGCGACGGAGATGTCGCGCAATGGCTGCTCGAGGAGCCGGCGGTGAATTTCTACGCCTTCACCGGTTCGACCCACGTCGGCCGGATCATTCAGAAGAGCGCCGGCTTGCGGCGCACGCAGATGGAGCTCGGCTCGATATCGCACTGTATTCTGTGCGATGACGCGGATCTGGACGCCGCGCTGCCAAAAGTCGTCAACGCCAGCTATCGCAAGGCGGGCCAGGTCTGCACGTCGATCCAGGTTCTGCTCGTGCAGCGCGCGCTGGTCGGCGAGGTCGAGCGCCGGCTCGCGCAGCTCGTCGCGGCCCTGCCTTGCGGCGACCCCGCCGACGACAGGACCGTGGTCGGTCCGGTCATCAGCCTGGAAGCGGCCGAGCGCATCGAAAGCTGGATCGAGGCCGCCGTCGTCAGGGGCGCGCGAAAGCTGGCTGGCGGCGCGCGCAGGGGCGCGGTCGTGGCGCCGACGTTGCTCGCTGACGTCGATCCCGCGACGCCGCTGGGCTGTCAGGAAGTTTTCGGACCTGTTCTTTGCATCGCGCCCTTCGACACGATCGACGAGGCCTTCGCCCGGGTGAATGATACGCCCTATGGGCTGGCGGCCGGCATTTTCACCCAGCGGATCGATACGGCGCTGCGCGCCGCGCGCGAACTTCATGTCGGCGGCGTCCATGTCAACGAAACCCCGAGTTCGCGCGTGGACGTGATGCCCTACGGCGGCTCGAAGGACAGCGGATTCGGCCGCGAGGGGCCGCATTACGCGGTTCGCGAAATGAGCGAGGAACGCATGGTCACCATTCTGGCCTGAGCGCCGGATGGAGCGGAGGCGGGTGACGAGGAATGAGCAGGATGAAGGGCGGCGAGCTGATCGCCGAATATCTGGTCAGGCAAAAGACGCCGTTCGTCTTCGGCGTCTGTGGCCACGGCAATGTCGGAATTCTCGACGCGCTCTATCAGGTGCGCGACAAGGTCGCCCTGATCTCGCCGCGCCACGAGCAGGCGGCGGGCCATATGGCCGACGCGTATTTTCGCGTCAGGCATTCGCCGGTGGCGACGCTGACGTCGACCGGCCCGGGTTCCGCGAACATCGTCATGCCTTGCGTGACCGCGATTTCGGATTCCTCCGCTTTCCTTGCGATCACCGCCAACGTGCCGACGTCGCAGGCCAATCGGGCGCCTTTCCAGGAACTCTACGCGCACAATCAGGCTGACTTCGCGCAGGTGTTGCGGCCCGTGGTGAAGCGATCGTTCCAGCCGAGCCGCGTCGAGATGCTGCCGCTGGCGCTCCGGCAGGCCTACGACACGATGCTGACGGGCCGGCCGGGGCCCGTAAATCTCGACATTCCCTACAACGTCTTTCAGGAAGAGGCCGAGGTCGAAATTCCTGCGCCCTCGCACACGTATGGCTCGCACCGGCCGGGCGCCAGCGATGCGGATCTGAAGGCTGCGGTCGAGCTTCTCGCACAGGCCAGGCGGCCGGTCTTCTTCATCGGGCAGGGCACGACCCTGTCGGAAGCGGGCCCGGAGATCACGGAGCTGCAGCAGCGCTGGGGCATTCCCGTGATCACCTCGCCCAACGGCATGGGGCTCGTGCCGCCGGGCGATCCCCTGACGCTCGGTTTCATCGGCCGCAACGGCGCCTATCCCGCGAACCAGGCGGGGCGCTTCGCCGATCTGGTGCTCTGCATCGGCACGCGCTTCGACGACCGATCGTCGTCAAGCTGGCGTCCGGGATATTCCTGGAACTTCCCGCACACGAAATTGCTGCAGGTCGACATCGACCCGCTCGAGCTCGGCCGCAACTATCCGCCGACGCTCGGCGTGATCGCCGACGCCAGGACATTTGCGGCGCAGCTCATCGCGGCGTTGTCGAAGCGCGGCGACGTGACGCGCGAAAATTTCGCCGGCTGGCGCGCCGAGGTCGCGAAATGGCGGGCGGAATGGGAAGCCTTCGTGCGCCCGAATTTTTCCGCCGTCACGACGCCGATCCGTCCCGAATATGTCGTCGGCGCGCTGATCGACGTTCTCCCCGAAGACGTGATCCTGTCGCTCGATTCCGGCGTGCACCACAACTGGTTCATGCAGTTCTGGCAGCCGAAGCGCGCGCAGAGCATGCTCAACAGCTGGGGCTATTCGTCGATGGGGTTCGGCGTCTGCGGCGTTCTCGGCGCGCAACTCGCCGCGCCCGAGCGCACCTGCGTCGCGGTCGTGGGCGACGGCGGCTTCATGATGGCGCCGCATGTCGTCGCGACCGCGGTCGAATACAATCTGCCCTGCATCTGGATCGTCTGGAACAATTTCGCCTGGGGCGCGATCCGCGACATCCAGTACGGCATGTTCGACGGCCGCGAATACGGCACCGCTTTCTACAAGGGCAACCAGGGACCGGGCGGCGAACGCTACAATCCCGATTTCGCGGCATGGGCCCGCGCCTGCGGCGCGGACGGCGTGACGGTCACGCGCAGCGAGGACCTGCGCGGCGCCGTCGAAACGGCGGTGAGGAAGCGCCGTCCCTGCGTCATCGATCTGCACGTCGATTCCGAGGTGCGGCCGCCGTCCACGGGAACGTGGGAGCTGCCGCCCATTCCCTTGAAGGAGCCCGTGTTCGGCAAGCCCCATCGCGCGGGTTGACAACAACAGCAACGGGAGGAGAGCGCCATGACCAAGTTCGAGTGCAGCAAGAGGAAGATGCTGGGCGGCGTCGCCGGCGCGATCATGCTCGCAGCCGCTGCATTGGCGAGCGGCGCTTCGGCGCAGGACACGGGACCGGTGAAAATCGGGCTGATCTATTCCAAGCAGGGACCGGGCGCTTCGATCGGCCAGTTCCTCCAGCGCGGCAGCGAGCTCGCCGCAGAGCAGGCCGGCATGAAGGCGCTGGGCCGTCCGATCGAGCTGATCTGGCTGGACGAGGCCGGCCCCGAAGGCTCGCAGCAGAACATGCAGCGGCTGATCGACGAGAACAAGGTCGTCGCGATCGTCGGCGGAAACTACAGCAATTCCGCGCTCGCGATGATGGGCGTCGCCAATCGCGCGAAGATCCCGTTGATCCTTCCCGGCGCCGCGGCGCGGGAAATCACGGGCAAGGACTGCAGCCGCTACACGTTCCGCACACAGGCGACCGTGCCGGTGCAGATCAACGGCCTGCTGCCCTATGTTCAGCAGATCGGCAAGAAGGTCTATTTCATCACGCCTTCCTACGCCTTCGGCCAGGACATCGTGAAATCCGCGCGCGACGGCCTTCCCGCCATCGGCGCGACCGAGATCGGCAGCGACCAGGTGCCGATCAATACGGCCGACTATTCGTCCTTCATCCTGAAGATTCGTCAGGCGAAGCCTGATGTCGTGATCGGCGGCCTCGTCGGCGGAGATCTCTCGAACTTCCTGAAACAGTGGAACGAAATGGGGATGAAGGACAAGGCGCCTTACGCCGCCGTGGCCGTCACCGACACCGACTTCTGGGACGTCGGGCCGCAGGCGTCGACCGGCATTTTCATCAAGCCCTGGTATTACGCCAATCCGAAGAACACGCCGGCCGAGAAGAAGATGATCGAGGACTTCCAGAAAAAATACGGCCAGCCGCCGTCCGACAAGAGCTGGTCCGGCTGGATCGCCATGCGCGCGCTGCTCGAGTCGATCGAAGCGGCGAAGTCCACCAAGCCGCAGGACATCGTGACCGCGCTCGAGAAGTGGAAGAACACGGAAGGCCCGTTCCCGTTCTACTTCCGCGAATGGGACCACCAGCTCGTGCGGCCGGCGGTCATCGTCAAGGTCAAGGCCAACATCACGGACAAATGGGACTTCATGGACTTCCTGAAGGACACGTCCGATACGCCGGCCGAGACCGAGAAAGCCTTCGGGACGAAAGAGCAGGTCGGTTGCAACATGCCGGCTCTCTGAGCCGGCGCTTGCGACCGTCGCGGCGCGCGGCGGAAGAAAAGACATGCTCGACATACTGGTCTCGCAAACCGCCAACGGCCTCGTGCTGGGGTTTATCTACGTCCTGATCGCCGTCGGTCTCTCGATCACCTTCGGCCTTCTCGGCGTCATCAACTTCGCGCACGGCGCGTTCTTCGCGCTGGGCGCCTATTTCGGATGGCAATTGTTCCGCTGGTTCGGCTGGAGCGCGGTGATCTTCGCGCCGCTGCTGGTCGGCCTCGTGGGCATGGCGCTGGAGGCGACGCTGATCCGCCGCCTCTACGGCAAGGAGCCGCTGCTCAGCCTGGTCGTCACCTTCGCGCTCGCGCTGCTGATCGAGGCGCTGATCCGCGTGATCTGGGGCGCCGACGGCAAGCCCTTCAATCCGCCGCCGTTCCTGGCCGGTATCATCGAAGTCGGCCCGCTGCTCATCACCAAATATCGCGCCGCGGTTCTCGGCGTCACGGTCGCGACCTTGCTGAGCCTCTGGGCGTTCCTCGCCTGGACGCCGTATGGACGCGTGCTGCGCGCCGGCAGCCGCGATCCCGAGATGGTCGAACTGCTCGGCGTCAACCTGCCGCGCGTTCTCAACGCCGTCTTCGGCCTCGGCTGCGCGCTCGCGGCGATAGCCGGCGTTCTCGCGGCGCCGCTGTGGACCGTCTCGCCGTCCATGTCCGCGAGCGCGGTCATGCCGGCCTTCGTGGTCGTGGCCATCGGCGGCCTCGGCTCCTTCCTCGGCGCGGTCGTCGCCGGCCTCGCCGTTGGCGTCGTCACGGCCTTGACCATCCAGTTCTGGCCCGAGGCCTCCGCCGGCGCCATGTACGCGTTGATGTTCGCGGTCATGCTCCTGCGCCCGCGCGGCCTGTTCGGCGAAAAATGGGAGCGGTTCGAGTGAAACCCGCTCCGTCCTTCCTCGCGCGCGCCTGGGCCAATCCGATCGTCGTCATGACCGTGGTGCTCGTCGCCGTTTCCGGCGTCGCATTGTCGGTCGGCATGCCCATTCATCGCGTGACGCAGATCGCCATCTACACGCTCTACAGCGCGGGCGTGAACTTCCTGATCGGCTATCTCGGCCTCGTGCCGTTCGGCGCCTCGTTCTTCTTCGGCTGCGCGGCCTATGCGGTGGCGATCAGCGCCGGTTACATGTCCGGCGCCAACGAGATTTCCGGCGTCGCGATCGCCCTTTTCTTCTCGATCCTGCTCGCGCTCGTCGTCGGCGCGGTCATCCTGCGCCGCCGCGGCCTCTACTTCTCGCTCCTGACGCTCGCCTGCTCGCAGATCGCCTTTGAAATCGCCTTCAAATGGACGAGTTTCACGGGCGGCGAGAACGGGTTGCAGAATGTTCCGCGGCCGCTCTTCCCGTCGGCGCTCGCGTTTCATCTCTTCTCCCTTGCCGTCATCCTCGGCGCGCTCTGGGCGCTCTGGCGCATCGCGCATGCGCCGTTCGGCCGCCTCATGCAGGCCTTGCGCGATAACGAGCAGCGGGTCGCGAGCCTCGGCTACGACACCTACCTCACCAAGCTCGTCGGCGTCGTCATCGCCGGCTCCGCGATCGGCGTCGCCGGCGGTCTGATGGCGCTTCTGCTGCAGGGCGCCTACGCCAACAGCCTGAACTGGCAACATGCCGGCGATCCCGTCCTGATGGCCGCGCTCGGCGGCGTGCATCACTTTCTCGGGCCGCTCTGGGGCGCGATCGTCTTCATCGTTCTCGAGGACAGGCTGAGCGCGATCACGGAGAACTGGTGGCTGATCTTCGCGCCGATCATCATCGCCTTCGCGCTGCTCTCGTTCGAAGGCATCCAGGGCGTCCTGCAGCGCCTGATCGGCCGCGACCGGTGGACGCTCACGCGCTGGGGCATTCCGGACCGTCCGCAGGCGATCGCCACCTATGCGCCTGCCCCGACCGCATCCGCCGCGGGTGCGACGAAGCCGATCCTGTCCGTCCGCAATCTGTCGAAGAGCTTCGGGTCGATCGTCACCCAGAGCGGCGTGTCGCTCGACGTGGCGCGCACCGGGCTGCACAGCCTGATCGGGCCGAACGGCGCCGGCAAGACGACTTTCTTCAACCTGCTGACCGGCGTGCACAGGCCGGATGGCGGCGAGATCGAATTCGAAGGCCGCTCGATCGCCCGCCTGTCGCCGCATCAGCGCGCCCGGCTCGGCATCTCGCGCTCGTTCCAGATCCTCAGCGTCTTCCCGAATCTCACGGCGTTCGAGAATGTTCGCGTCGCGGTGCAGGCCGCGGAGCGCAACTGGTTCAGCCTGTGGCGCGACGCCTACGCGGACGAGGCGTCGAACATGCGCGTGTGGTCGCTGCTCGATGCGGTCGGCCTTGCCGACCGCGCGGGCGAATTGTGCTCCGCGCTGGCGCATGGCGAAAAGCGCCTCCTGGAAATAGCGGTATCGCTCGCGACCGACGCGCGCCTGCTGCTGCTGGACGAGCCGCTCGCCGGTCTCGCGGAATCGGATCGCGAGGTCGTCGGCGGTCTCATCCGCCGCTTGGCCGCCACGCATTCGGTCTTCCTGATCGAGCACGACATCGATCGCGTGCTCGCGCTGTCGGACCGTATCACCGTGCTGCATCAGGGACGCCTGATCGCCGACGGCAATCCGGCCGAGGTGGCGCGCAATCGGGAGGTCGTCGCCGCCTATCTCGGCGACCCCGAGGCCATGGCGCCCGCGAATGTCGCCCGGCTCAGGCCGAACAGGCAGGCTCGCGCCGACGCCGGGCCGCTTCTGTCGCTCGAGGGCGTTCGATCCGGCTACGGCGGCGGCACGGTTCTCGACGGCGTGGACATGGTCGTGCGCCCCGGCGAAGTCGTCGCGCTTCTCGGCCGCAACGGCGTGGGCAAGACGACCGTCATGCGCACCATCACCGGCGTCCTTCCCGCCAGCCGCGGCCGGATCGCCTTTGACGGCGCTGATATCGTCGGCTTGCGCGCGGACGAGATCAACCGGCGCGGCGTCTCGCTCGTCCCCGAAGGACGGCGGCTTTTCCCTAATCTCACGGTCGTCGAGAACCTCAAGCTGGCGGCCCGCAGCGGCGGCGCCACGCAGGAGGAAATCTTCGATCTCTTTCCCCGGCTGGCCGAGCGCGCGCGCTCGCGCGGCGAGACCTTGTCGGGGGGCGAGCGGCAGATGGTCGCCATCGCCCGCGCGCTCATGGCGCCGAGCAAGCTGATCCTGCTCGACGAGCCGTTCGAAGGGCTGGCGCCCGCCGTGGTGAACGAGGTGCGCGAGGCCGTGATGAAGCTGACGGGACGGGCGAGCCTCGTCATCGTCGAACATCACGCCGAAAGCGTGCTGGCGATGGCCGATCGCGCCTATGTGCTGGTCAACGGACGCATCGCCTATGGCGGCGCGGCGGCCGAACTCGCGGCCGACAAGGCGTTGCAGCAGCGCCTGCTCGGCGTCGTGCAGACCGCCGAGGGTCCGGCGCGGGCCAGGGGCGCCTCGGCATGAGAGAGATCGCCGTCAACACCTATGGCTATATCTGGTCGACGCCGGCGGCCGATTGCATTCGCCGTCTCGCGGAGCTCGGCTATCGCAATTTCGAGCTGATGATCCATCCGCCGCATCTTCCGCTCGACGGCATGAGCGCGGCGGCGCGCCGCGATCTGCGCCAGGCCGTCGAGCGCGCCGGCGCGTGGATCACGTCCGTCAACATGCCGAGCCTCGACCAGAATCTTGCGAGCTCCTTTGCGCGTGTGCGCGAGGCGTCGGTCGCCATGTTCCTCGACGCGATCGACCTGGCGGCCGATATCGGCGCGCCCTCTCTCGTCACCGTGCCCGGGCGCATGAGCCCGCTCTTTCCGCCGCCGCTCGCGAACCGGATCGAGTGGATGACGGAGAGCGTCGAAAGATTGGCGCCGCGCGCCGAAGCGCGGGGCGTGGGTCTCGCCATCGAAAATGTTCCCTTCGCCTCCTTTCCTGACGCAAAGACGCTCGCCGCCTTCGTGCGCGGTTTCGCCTCCCCGGCGGTCGGCGTCTGCTATGACGCCGCCAACGCCCATTTCATCGGCGAGGACCTCGCGGAAGGGGTCGCCGAACTCGCCGATCTCCTGAAGGTCGTTCACCTCTCGGACACGACGCGCGAGATCTGGCGGCATGATCCCATCGGCCTCGGCGACGTTCCCGCGGAAGCCTTCGCGCGCGCGCTCGACAGGGCGGGCTTCAAGGGGCCGTGCACGCTGGAGATCATCGACGCGGATACGGAAGGCGCGCTTGCGGCCTCCTGCCGCGCGCTCGCGCCGTTCGGGTTCGCGCAGCCCGCGAGGGCCGATACATGAGCGCCGTGCTTGTGACCGGCGCCGCGGGCCTTCTCGGCCGTCATGTCGTCCGCGACCTTCTCGCCCGAGGCTGTGCGGTGCGCGGCCTCGACCGTCGCGCCGGCGAGGCGGCGATCGAATGGCATGTCGGCGATATCGCCGATCCCGCGCTCGTCGCCCGCGCGATGGCCGGCGTCGACGCCGTGATGCATATCGCCGCGATCCCCAATATCTGGTCCGGCGACGGCCAGACGATCATGCGCGTCAATCTTCTGGGAACCTATACCGTCTTCGAAGCCGCCGAGGCGGCTGGCGTGAAGCGCGCGATTTTCTGTTCCAGCGATTCCGTCGCAGGCTATACGGTGCGCGAAGGGCGAATGCTGCATCCGCGCTACGCCCCGCTCGACCTCGAACATCCGCTGCTTGCGACCGATCCCTACGCCGTCAGCAAGGTCATGGGGGAAGATCTGGCGCGCGCCTACGCGCTGCGCGGCATGTCCGTCGCGGCGCTGCGCACGGTCTTCGTCGCCTATCCCGAAATGGCCGGCGAAATTGTCGCGCGCGCGAAAAGTCCCGCGACCTACCGGGGCCCCATGGTCGGCGGGCCGTCCGCCGCCGGCGGCGGTCCGCTGCATCATCACATCGATCCGCGCGATCTCGCGCGCGCGTTCCGGCTCGCCATGGAATTGCCGATGCGGCCGGGCGACTTCGAGCGCTTCTATCTGTCGGCGCAGACGACCCTGTCGCCCGAACCGACCTTGCAGCGTCTGCGCCGCCTGCACGGCGATGCGATCGAAATCCGCGACCCCGGCCTCTACGACAGAAACCCCTTCGCGCCGCTCTATGATCTGACTCACGCCGCGGAGCGCCTCGGCTTCGTCGCGGAATACGATCAGCGGGGCCTGCTCGCCGGTCTGGCGGAATTTTCAGGAGAAACCAGATGACCTTCGTTTCGCCCCCGGCCGACGCCTTCGCCGACGCCGCCAGCAAGAAATACGCCGCGACCCGCAACCTCGGCGAATTGATGTGGACCCAGTATCCCGGGCATTTCAACCAGGCGCTGTCGAAAGCGCTCGTGACGCCCGCGACGGTCGGCAGCCGCTTCTTCGACTACCGGATTTCCTCCTACGAGCCCGGCGCCCACGTCGAAAGCCACGTGCACGCCGTGCAGGAGCAGATCTATCACGTGCTCTCGGGCGAAGGCCTGCTCATTGTCGACGGCGAGCGCCGCCTCGTGCGCGCAGGCGACGTGACCTACATTCCGCCGGGCGTCGTGCACGAGTTCCACTGCACCGGCAACGATACGCTGCTGTTCCTCGTCATCACCAGCCCGCCGACGGACGAGGAGCCGCGGTGAGCGGTCGAATGTCCAGGAAGATTCTCGTCACGGGCGGCTGTGGCTGGCTCGGCGCGGCCATCGTGCGAGCTCTTCTCGCGCGCGGCGACTCCGTGGTCGCGGCCGACCTCGCCGTATCGGCGCCTATGTCGGCGCTGGCGGCGCGTGAATCGCGCCTTGTCGTAGCGTCCGTCGATCTCGGCGAGTGGCGCCAGGTCGTGGATCTCTTCGGCGAGCATGCGCCGGACGCCGTGGTCCACACGGCCGCTATCGTCGGCGTCGCGCCCGCGGCGGACATTCCGCTGAAAGCGCTTCGCGTCAACGTGGAAGGCTCCGTCAATCTGTTTGAGGCGATGCGGCTGGCCGGCGTGAAGCGCGTCGTACACATCAGCACGGAGGAGACCTATGGCGATTTCCTGTCGCCGGTCATCGACGAGGAGCATCCGCAGAAGCCGACCAGCATCTACGGCCTGACGAAACTCGCGACCGAACACTACGGCCGCGTCTATACGCGCGACCATGGGCTCGAATGCGTCAACGTCCGCACCTGCTGGGTCTACGGCCCACATCTGCCGCGGCTGCGCATGCCGCGCACCTTCGTGGAGGCGGCGCTGCGCGGCGAGCCGTTTCACCAGCCGGATGGCGGCGATTTCGCCGTCGACCAGGTCTATATCGACGATGTCGTGCAGGGCGTCATGCTCGCGCTCGACAAGGAGCGTCATCGGTTCGACTCCTACAATATCGCGACCGGCGTCGCGCCGACCCTTCGCGACACGGCAGAGGCGGTCAACCGCGCGGTCGCCGGCGCGCGGATCACGGTCGGCGACAGCGGTCCCTACAGGCACGGCGGGCGGGTGCTCAGCGCCGTCAAGGGAGCGCTCGACATTTCGCGCGCACGGGAAGAACTCGGCTATGCGCCGCGCTTCGATCTTCAGAAGGGCATCGAGGCCACCGTCGCCGCGACGCGCGCCGGTCCACCGCTTTAATCGTCAGGAAAGTCTCATGAGCAAATCTTCCGTTCTCGTCTTCGGCGGCTCGCGCGGCATCGGCGCGGCCTGCGTCGACGCATTCGTCGCGGCCGGCTGGCAGGTCGGCTGCACTTTCGCGACGCGGAAGGCGCCGCGGGCCGATGTGCGCGGCTGGCAGGTCGACATTCGCGATGCGGCGGCCGTGGCGCGCGTGTTCGACGAGGCCGCGGCCGCCTTCGGCGGTCCTCCGCGCGCGGTCGTCGCCAACGCCGGGGTCAACGTGCCGGGCAGGCCGGTGGCGGATTTCAGCCCCGAGGATTTCCGGCTGCTGATGGATGTGAACCTGTTCGGCGCCTACAACGTGCTCGCGGAGGCCGCGCGCCGGACGCCGGAGGGCGGCGCGATCGTCGCCATCACGACATCGCTCGTGCGTTACGTCGTGCCGGGCACGGGTCCCTATGCGGCCAGCAAGGCGGCGGTCGAGAGCCTCGTGCGCGCCATGTCGAAGGAACTCGCCGGCCGTCGCATCCGTGTCAACGGCGTGGCGCCCGGGCCGGTCGACACCGACCTTTTCAACGCCGGCAAGACGGAGGAAGCCAAGCAGCGCATGGCCGCCTTCAGCCCGCTCAACCGCATCGGCCGGCCGGAGGAAATTGCGCATGTCGTGCAATTCCTCGCGTCGGACGCTGCCTCCTGGGTGACCGGCCAGATCGTGCAGCCCAACGGCGGGATGATATGAACGAAGAGGCGCGCGCGCCGCAGGAATCATATGACGCGGTCGTCGTCGGCGCCGGCGCCGGCGGCCTCGTCGCGGCCTGCGCGGCGGCGATGAACGGCTGCTCGGTGCTGCTGGTCGAGCAGGCGGATGTCGTCGGCGGCACGACCGCCATTTCCGGCGGCATGGTGTGGCTGCCGGGCAATCACAAAATGGCCGAGGCCGGCAGGCCCGACAGCCTCGCCGCCGCACGCGCCTATCTCGCCGCGACCGTGCCCGGAGCCGACCGCGCGCGGCTCGAGACCTTTCTCGCCCGCGGCGACGAGGCGTTGCGCGATCTGGAGGCGCATACGTCGCTGCGTCTGCAGCCGGTCCTGACCTATCCCGACTATTATCCCGATCTGCCGGGCGCGACGACGGGCGGACGCGTGCTCGAGCCGGTCCCCTTCGACGCCCGCGAACTCGGAAAATTCTTCGCGCTGGTGCGGCCGCCATTGCCCGAATTCATGCTGTTCGGCGGCATGATGATCAGCCGCGCGGACATTCCGCATCTGCGTCGCGCGACAAGGTCGGCGCGTTCGGCGCGGCGCTCGGCGCGGCTCGTTCTGCAGTACGCCTGGCAGCGCCTCGGCGCGCCGCGCGGCGCGTCGCTTTATCTCGGCAACGCGCTTGTCGCGCGCCTGCTCAAGTCCGCGATCGATCTCGGGGTGCGGATCGAAACCGGCGCGACTGTCGACGCTCTGGGCAAGGACGAGCATGGCCGTATCGCGATCGTCGATATGCTCGGCAGGAGCGGGCGCCGTCGCGTCGCCGCGCGGCGCGGCGTCGTTTTGGCGACTGGCGGCCTCTCGCATGATCCCGACCTGCGCCGTCGCTTCACGCCGGATGCGGCGGGCGCCCTGACGGCGAGCGTTCAGCCGGGCGCCGCGCCGCGCGGAGCGCGCCTCGCCGTGGGCGCCGGCGCCGCGCTTTCCCCGCCGACGCAAGACGGCGCGTTCTGGGCGCCGGCGTCGACTTTCAAGCGCAAGGACGGTTCTGCCGCGCTCTTTCCGCATACGGTGACGGATCGCGCCAAGCCGGGCCTGATCGCGGTCGACGCCAACGGCAGGCGGTTCGTCAACGAGGCCGTGTCCTATCACGAGTTCGTGCGCGCGCAGTTGCGCAACGCCAACAGCGCGATTCCCGCCTGGCTGGTCTGCGACAGGAACTTCCTGTGGAAGTATGGCCTCGGCAAGGTGAAGCCCTTCTCGCCCTCGCATGAAGGCGACGTCTCGTCCGGCTATCTCAAGCGCGCGGCCACGATCGCCGATCTTGCGCGCGCCATCGGCGCGCCAGCCGCGGCGCTCGTCGAGACGGTCGCCGAGTTCAATCGCCACGCAGGCCGGGGCGAGGATCCCGCGTTCGGTCGCGGCGGCGACGTGTATCAGCGCTCGCTCGGCGACGCCGATCACGGCCCCAATCCCTGCGTCGCGCCGATCGTGCAGGCGCCCTTCTTCGCCGTCGCCGTCGCGCCGGCCGATCTCGGCATGTCGGCCGGCGTCAGGACGGACGCCGAGGCGCGCGCGCTCACGCCGGAGGGGACGCCCATTCCGGGACTCTACGCGTGCGGAAACGACATGGCTTCGATCATGGAAGGCGCGTATCCCGGCCCGGGCGTCACGCTCGGGCCGGCATTGGTGTTCGGCTGGATTGCAGGACGCCATCTGGCGGCGGCGACATGAAGGGAACGATTGCATGAGCGCCTCGCCGCAACTCGACGTGCTCGTCATCGGCGGCGGCAATGCGGCCCTCTGCGCCGCCCTGATGGCGCGCGAAGCCGGCGCGTCCGTATTGATGCTGGAATCGGCGCCGCGCGAATGGCGCGGCGGCAATTCGATGCACGTCCGCAATCTGCGCTGCATGCACGACGCGCCCCAGGACGTGCTCGTTGAGGCTTATCCGGAAGAAGAGTTCTGGCAGGATCTCCTGAAGGTGACCAGCGGGCTGACGGACGAAAGGCTCGCCCGGCTCGCCATCCGCCATTCCTCCCGCTGCAGGCCGTGGATGATCAGGCACGGCGTGCGGTTCCAGCCTCCGCTGTCCGGGGCGCTGCATGTTGCGCGCACCAACGCCTTCTTCATGGGCGGCGGCAAGGCGCTGTTGAACGCCTACTACCGCAGCACGCAGAACCTCGGCGCGCGCGTGCGCTACGATACGCCCGTCGAGGCTCTCGAACTCGACGATGGCCGGTTTGTCGCCGCGATCACGCAGGCGGGCGAGCGGATCGAAGCGAAAACCTGCGTGCTTGCGTGCGGCGGATTCGAATCCAATCTCGAATGGCAGCGCGAGGCCTGGGGGCAGAACGAGCGCGGCGAGTGGACGGCCGAGAATTTCCTGATCCGCGGCACGCGGTTCAACCAGGGCGTGCTGCTCAAATTCATGATCGACGCGGGCGCTGACTCCGTCGGCGATCCCACGCAGGCGCATTGCGTGGCGATCGATGCGCGCGCGCCGCTTTATGACGGCGGAATCTGCACGCGCATCGACTGCGTCTCGCTCGGCGTCGTCGTCAATCGCGAAGCGCAGCGGTTCTACGACGAGGGCGAGGATTTCTGGCCGAAACGCTATGCGATCTGGGGCCGTCTGGTCGCGCAGCAGCCGGGCCAGACCGCGTGGTCGATCATCGACCGCAAGGCGGTTGGACGATTTATGCCGCCGGTGTTCGACGGGACATATGCGGAAACGCTCGAAGATCTCGCGGCGAAGATCGGCGTCGACGCCGCGGCCTTCGTCGAGACGATCAGGACCTACAACGCCGCATGCCGGCCGGGCGTGTTCGACCATACCGCATTGGACGATTGCCGGACCGAGGGGCTCGCGCCCGCCAAGTCCCATTGGGCGCTGCCGATCGACGCCCCGCCGTTCGTCGCCTATCCGCTCAGGCCCGGCATCACCTTCACCTATCTCGGTATGAAGACGGACGCGACTGCGGCCGTGCGGTTCGACGATCGGCCGAGCCCCAATCTGTTCGCGGCCGGCGAGATGATGGCCGGCAACGTGCTCGGCAAGGGGTATACGGCGGGCGTCGGCATGAGCATCGGAACGGCGTTCGGTCGGATCGCCGGCGTCGGAGCCGCGGCGGCCGCGGGCTTCAGCCATCCGACCTTCGACAGGGAATTCGCCTATGCCGCCGCTCGCTGAGTCCACCGCGGCGAGCACGCCCGCCGAGCGCGAGATCGCGCGCGTCATGCAGATTTGCAACGCCTGCCGGTATTGCGAGGGCTTCTGCGCGGTCTTTCCCGCGATGACGCGGCGGCTGGAGTTCGGCAAGGCGGATGTGCACTACCTCGCCAATCTCTGCCACAATTGCGGCGCGTGCCTGCACGCCTGCCAATATGCGCCGCCGCACGAATTCATGGTCAACGTGCCGCAGGCGATGGCGAAGGCGCGCGTGGAGACCTATCGCGAATTCGCCTGGCCGCGCATGTTCGGCCGGCTGTATGCGCATGCGGGGCTGACGGTCGGGCTCTCGCTGGCGGCGGGTTGCGCGCTGTTTCTGCTGCTGGCCGCATGGCTCTCCGGCGGACTCGTCCGGGCGGTTCCGGGCGGCGATTTCTACGCTGTCTTTCCGCACAATCTCCTCGTGCTCCTGTTCGGGGCGGCGTTTCTTTTCGCTCTTGTGGCGCTCGGCGTCGGCGCGCTGCGCTTTTGGCGGGACGTGTCTCCGGCCAATGATCCCCGCGACGCGCCGCTGATCGCAAAGGCGCGCGCGCCGGCGGCGCTCGAGGCGGCCGGCGATGTCGCGACGCTGAAATATCTCGGCGGCGGACACGGGCAGGGATGCAACGAGGAAGATGATCGCTTCACGCTTGCGCGACGGCGTTTTCATCATCTCACCTTCTACGGCTTTCTGCTCTGTTTCGCCTCGACCAGCGTCGCGACGATCTATCACTATTTTCTGGGCCTGCATGCGCCCTATGGCTGGACCAGCGCGCCGGTGGCGCTCGGCGCGCTCGGCGGAGCGGGGCTGATCGTGGGGCCGGCGGGGCTGATGTGGCTGAATTTCAGGCGCGACCCGCTGCATGGCGACGGCGGGCAACGCACATTGGATCGGGGTTTCATCGGTCTCCTGTTTCTTGTCAGCGCGACCGGTTTCGCCGTTCTCCTGCTGCGGGAGACGGCCGCGCTTCCCGTCGCGCTCGCGCTTCATCTCGGCGCGGTGATCGCCTTCTTCGTGACGGCGCCCTACAGCAAGTTCGCGCATGCGGCGTTCCGTTGCGCGGCGCTATTGAAATTCACGATTGAGAAGCGTTTGCCGAACAGGCTTTCGCTCGGCTCCGACTAGAGCGTCGGCGTCAGGCGGCGTATCACGCTCCTGACGATCGGGACGAAGGCCGAGACGGCGGGTGAGATCGAGCGGCCGCTGGCGTGGATCATCTCGATGTCGCGTCCGATTTCCGGATCGCCGAGAGGCCGCGCCACGACCTCGCGAAATTTGGCCTCCGAATAGGCGTAGGTCGGCAACACCGCGACGCCGAGCCCGGCTTTGACGAGTGAAAGCGCCGTGACGATCTGATGGACCTCGTAGGCGGGCGTCAGGGCGATCTGCGCGGTTTCGAATCCGATCTCCACGAGGCGGCGGATCGCGCTCGTCGGCGACAGGGTGACGAGCGGTCGCCGGTGAAGATCGCTCCACCGCACGGACGCCGCCTCCGCGAAAGGACTGTCGGCGCGACAGAAAAGGAGCAGGCGGTCGCGCATGAGCGCAATCTGCTGAATGCCGCTCTCGCCCGCGGGGAATGTGCCGATCCCGCAATCCGCGCCGCCCGAACGGACCGTATCGACGATGCTTGTGGTCGGCGCATCGACCACGACGATCTGAACGTCAGGGTATTGCGACGAGAATTCGACGATCGCCTGAGGCAGGACTGCGGCCGCGAGCAGCGGCGGCGCCGCGACCACCACGCGCCCCCGCTTGCGCCCGGCGAGATCGCGGGCGTTGCGCACCGCGAATTCGAGATCGCTGACGATCTTGACCGCCGCATCGCGAAACTCGCGGCCGGCCGTCGTGAGTTCGACGCGTCGCGTCGTGCGGTCGAACAGGCGCAGGCCGAGAGAGGATTCGAGCTCCCGGACCGCCTGCGAAAGAGCCGGCTGGGCGACCTTGAGCTGTTCGGCGGCGCGCGTGAAGCTTCCGGCGTCGGCGACCGCCAGGAAGGCCGTGACCTGCCGTAGACTGACGCTCATCTTCTCCCTCGCCGCCAGGCTCGTAAGATAAGTCTATAGAGTGGGAAATTTGATAACATAATTTTATAAATTAATAATGCGCCGCCGCCTTTTTCCCCGCGCCGCCGCCGGGCACATTTTGGGACGTCAGGGATCGGGGAGGCAGCGCGTGAACTACGGCAAGGCGGACGCCAAGGCCCATGCCCGCAGGACCATGAAGGGTATCTGGGCGGCGGCGCTGACGCCGTTCGCCGCGAACGGCGCGATCGACGCGGACGGCTTCCAGTCCAACATCCGACACTGGCTCGACGATCTGGGGATCGATGGCCTGTTCATCGCCGGCAAGCAGGGCGAGTTCTTCTCCATGTCGGTCGAGGAGCGCAAGCGCGTCTTCGACCTGGCGGTAGAGGCGTCGAAGGGGCGGGGGCAGACGATCATGTCCTGCTCCGACCAGAACATGGATGTCGTGATCGACCTCGCGCGCCACGCCGAGAAATGCGGCGCCGACTACATCGTCGTTCACGCGCCGGTGCTGCATTTCTTCAAGGCGCAGGACGAGACGCTGCTGAATTACTACAAGACCGTCTGCGGCGCCGTGGATATCGGCGTCGCGCTGTGGAGCCATCCCGATTCCGGCTATCTGATGAGCCCCGAGCTCTGCAATCGGCTGGCCGACATCGAGAACGTCGTCGCGATCAAATATTCGACGCCGCGGCCGATGTACGCCGAGCTCACGCGGCTCGCCTCGGATCGCATTCTCGTTTCGACCGCCTCGGAAGAGGAGTGGCTCGACAACATTCTCGAACTCGGCTGGCGGCTCTATCTCTGCTCGTCGCCGCCCTATCTGATGCAGAGCGCGACTGACCGGCGGATGCGCGAATACACCGACCTCGCCTTCGCCGGCAGGGCGGAGGAGGCACGGCGCGTGCGGGATTCGCTGGATCCGGTGCGCCATGCGCTGAAGTCGACGCGCCCGCCGGAAAAGCCGCATGCGCATCAAAAATACTGGCAGGAGCTGCTCGGGCAGGTCGGCGGCGGCGTGCGCGCGCCGCTGCTGGAACTGACCGAAGCCGAGAAGGCCGCCACCCGGGCCGCGTTCGAGGCCTGCGGGTTGAAAGTCTAGTTTCGGGCAAAAGGGAGATCGGGCGATGAGCGAGACGTCGACAGGGCTGACATACGGGCGCCTGCGCGCCTTCAACTTCCAGAAGTGGATCGCGGAGAACCAGCACCTGCTGAAGCCGCCGGTCGGCAACAAGATGGTCTGGAAGGATTCCGAGCTGATGGTCACGGTCGTCGGCGGCCCCAACGAGCGCGCCGATTTTCACGACGATCCCGTGGAGGAATTCTTCTACCAGCTCAAGGGCGACATGGTTCTCAAGGTGATCGACAACGGCGAGCACTATGACGTGCCGATCCGCGAGGGCGACGTGTTCCTTCTGCCCGCGCACGTCCGCCATTCGCCGCAGCGGCCGCAGGAAGGGTCGGTCGGCCTGGTCATCGAGCCGGCGCGGCCGGAAGGCGCGCTCGACGCGATCGAATTCTACTGCTTCGAATGCAAGGGGCTCGTTTACCGCGCCGAACTCGATCTGGAATCGATCGTCGACGATCTGCCGCCTGTCTACAAGGCGTTCTACGAGAACGAGGAAGCGCGCAAATGCCCGCATTGCGGCGCGATCCATCCCGGCAAGAAGCCGCCGAAGGGCTGGGTCCGCCTCTGACAGTTTTCGCGGCGCGACGTTTTCGCGCCGCGTTTCTCGCCGCAACTCCAGGACGGCCGTGAACGCGCTTCCCGTTTCAGACAGGACCGACGCCAAAGCCGTCGCACGGCCCGCCCTGCGCGTCGCGTTGATCGGCTGGGGCGCCATCGCTCGGCGCTTTAGCGAATTGATCCGCGCCCGCAACGGCGCGCGTGTCGAGATCGCCGCGCTTTGCCTGCGCCGGACCTCGCCGCCGGCGGATGGACCGCAAGGCGCGCGCATCGTCGCCGACCCCGCCGCGCTTTCCGCGCTCGGCGTCGATCTCGTGATCGAGGCCGCCGGCCGCGACGCGGTCGCCCAGTGGGGCGAGGCCGCGCTTGCCGCCGCGCCCGCCTTCGCTGTGTCCTCCACCAGCGCCTTCTGCGACGACGCGCTGCTCGCGCGCCTGCTGGCGGCCGCCGAGGCCAATCGCAGCCAGATCGTCGTGCCCGCGGGCGCGCTCGCGGGCGTCGACGGTCTTGCCGCGGCGTCCGTGCTCGGCCTGGCCGCCGTCGTCCATTCGATCGTGAAGCCCCCGGCCGCGTGGAAAGGCACGGAGGCCGAGACCCTGTGCGATCTCGCCGGTCTCGAAAGCGCGACCGTGTTCTTCGAAGGCGCGGCGCGCGAGGCGGCGCGGCGCTTTCCGCAGAACGCCAATGTCGCCGTCATCAGCGCGCTCGCGGGCCTGGGTCTCGACAGGACGAAGGTGCGGCTCGTCGCCGATCCCCGCGCCGCGCGCAACGGCCACAGCATCCGCGCGGAAGGCGATTTCGGCGTCATGGAAATGACGATCCAGAACCGACCGCTCGCCGCCAATCCCAAGTCGTCGGAAATGACGGCGCTCAACCTCGTGCGCATGGTCGAGAACCGCATTCGACCGCTCGCGTGCTGACATCAAGATACGGAGCCTCTTCGATATGCCAGCCTACCCGGAGATTTCGCTCTACATCGGCGGCAGATGGCGCAACGCGAAAGACACGCTGCCCGTCCTCAATCCCGCCGACGAGAGCGTGATCGGGCGCGTCCCCGTCGCGACTGCCGCCGACCTCGACGATGCGCTGGCCGCAGCCGCCGAAGGGTTTCGCGTCTGGAGCCGCACGGCGCCGGCGAAGCGGGCCGAGGTGATGCTGAGGGCCGCGCAACTGATGCGCGCGCGCATCGAGGACATCGCCTATGCGATCACGCTCGAACACGGCAAGCCATTGCCGGCGGCGCGCGCGGAAGTGATCCGCGGCTGCGAATTCTTCGAATGGGACGCCGGCGAGGCGGTGCGCATGTACGGGCGCGTCATCCCGTCGGCGCCGGGCATTCGTTATGTCGTGCATCATCAGCCCATCGGCGCGGTCGCGGCCTTTTCGCCGTGGAACTTCCCGATGAGCCAGCCTGCGCGCAAGATCGCCGGCGCCATCGCGTCCGGCTGCTCGATCATCATCAAGGCGGCGGAGGAGACGCCGGGCGGCGCAATGCATATCGCGCGCGCCTTCCACGACGCCGGCCTGCCGCCGGGCGTGCTCAATCTCGTCTTCGGCGTCCCCGCCGATATTTCGAGCTACCTGATCCCGCGCGATCCCGTCCGCATGGTCGCCTTCACCGGCTCGACCGCGGTCGGCAAATGGCTGAGCGAGCGCGCCGCCCGCGCGATGAAGCCGGTGCTGATGGAGCTTGGCGGCCACGCGCCCGTCATCGTCTGCGACGATGTGGACGCGGCGCGCGCCGGCCAGGTTTCGGCCGTCCGCAAGGCGCGCAACACGGGACAGGTCTGCACCTCGCCGACGCGCTTCTTCGTGATGGAGAAATCCTACCGGCGCTTCGCCGACGCCTTCGTCGAGCGGGCGAAGGCGATCCGCGTCGGCAACGGCATGGAGGAGGGCGTCGAGATGGGCCCGCTTGCCAACGGCCGGCGCATCGAGGCGCTGGAAGAGATGTCGGCGGACGCGCGCGCCA
Source organism: Rhodoblastus sp. (assembly GCA_036796555.1). Taxonomy (GTDB): domain Bacteria; phylum Pseudomonadota; class Alphaproteobacteria; order Rhizobiales; family Beijerinckiaceae; genus JAJXWB01. Next base: position 22,491 of record DAIRCS010000002.1, read on the forward strand.
AGGGCGCCAGGATACTGGCGGGCGGCGATCGACTCGCCAACCGCGGCTATTTCTTCCCCGTCACCGTTTTGGCGGAAGCCTCGGATGACGTGATGGCGATGAAGGTCGAGCCCTTCGGCCCGCTCGCCATCATCAATCCCGTGCGCTCGCTCGACGAGGCCATCGCGAAGGCCAACGCCCTGCCTTTCGGCCTCGCCGCCTACGCCTTCACCCATTCCGCCGCCAACGCCGACCGGCTGAGCGACGAGATGGAATGCGGCAACCTGTCGATCAACACGCTCGAAGCCTCGGTGGCCGAGACGCCCTTCGGCGGCGTCAAGGAAAGCGGCTACGGGCGCGAGGGCGGCGCCGAGGGCCTGCATCATTACATGGTCGTCAAGAACGTCTCGCACAGCATGGACATCCGCTGACGACGTGATGGAATGCGACTTGCACGAGGTTCATCGATCCTGCCGCGTTTGGCGGCGCAATCCGGGAAGGGGAATAGCATGACGTTCCGCATCGCTGCGTCCGCGAGGCTCGCCGGCCTCGCGCTTGCTCTGGCGGCCTCGAGCGCCTTTGCGCAGGCGCCCGTCAAGATCGGCATGATCACCACGCTGTCGGGCCCCGGCGGCTATCTCGGCCAGGACGTGCGCGACGGATTCAAGCTCGCGATCCAGGACGGCAAGCTCGGCGGCGTGCCGGTGGAGCTGCTCGTCGAGGACGACGGCCTGAAGCCCGGGCAGGGCAAGCAGATCGCCGAGAAATTCATGAAGACCGACGGTGTGAAGATTCTCACCGGCATCATCTTCTCCAACGTGGCCGGCGCGACCGTGCCCGACATCGTCGACGGCGGCGCGCTCTACGTCAGCCCGAACGCCGCGCCGTCGGCTTTCGCCGGCAAGGAATGCAACAAGAATTATTTCGTCATCGCCTGGCAGAACGATTCGCTGCACGAGAGCGCGGGGCAGATCGCCACCAATCTCGGCTACAAGAAGGCCTTCATCCTCGCGCCCAATTATCCCGCGGGCAAGGACGCGCTGACCGGCTTCAAGCGCTTCTTCAAGGGCGATATCGTCGGCGAAGTCTATACGCGCCTCGACCAGACCGATTTCGCCGCCGAACTCGCGCAGATCCGCGCGGCCAATCCTGACGTCGTCTTCCAGTTCCATCCGGGCGGCCTCGGCATCGCCTTCCTGCGCCAGTACGATCAGGCGGGCCTGCGCGGCAAGATTCCGATGGTGGTCGCCGAGCCCTCGCTCGACGGCGTGACGCTCGCCGCCGTCGGCGACGCGGCGGAGGGACTGAACGTCTCCGCGCACTGGAACTCGGATTTCGACAATCCCGCCAACAAGGCGTTCATGGCCGCCTGGACGAAGGCCTACAACCGTCCCGCGACCTATTATTCCAGCCAGGGCTACGACACGGCGCTCGCGCTCGCTTCGGCGCTCAAGGCGACGGGCGGCAAGACCGACGCGGACGCGCTGGGCGCCGCGCTGCGCAAGGCCGATTTCCAGTCGGTGCGCGGCAAGTTCAAGTTCGGCCCCAACCAGCATCCGGTGCAGGATTGGTATGCGCTCAAGGTCGAGCGCGGCGCCGACGGCAAGCTCGCGATCGTGACCAAGGGCGTCGTGATGAAGGATCACGGCGACGCCTACGCCGCGCAATGCAAGATGTGACGGGCGCGTAGGGCGATGCGCGCGGCGGCCGGCGGAAGGGCGCGATCATGACGCTCGTGTTCGAGCAATTGCTCAACGGCCTGCAGCTCGGCGTGATGCTGTTCCTGCTGGCCGCCGGGCTCACGCTCATCTTCGGCGTCATGGGCGTCATCAATCTCGCCCACGGCTCGCTCTACATGGTCGGCGCCTACGCCGCCGCGCTCACGGCCTCCAGAACGGGCTCGCCCGTTCTGGCGCTCGTGGCGGGCGTCGCCGCCGCCGCCGTCGTCGGCATGGCGATGGAGCTGACGGTGATGCGTCGTCTCTATGCGCGCGATCATCTCGATCAGGTGCTGGCGACCTTCGCCCTCATCATGATCTTCAATCAGGCGACGACCGCGCTGTTCGGGCGCCAGCCGCTGTTCGTGTCCGTTCCGCCGCTGCTGTCGGGATCGGTGCAGATTCCGCCGGGCTTCGCCTATCCCGTGTTCCGTCTCGCGATCATCGCCGTCGGACTCCTGGTGGCGGTCGGACTTTATTTTCTCATCAACAGGACGCGCGTCGGCATGCTGGTGCGCGCGGGCTCCACGCACCGCCAGATGGTGCGCGCGCTCGGCGTCGACATCCGCCTGCTGTTCACCATCGTCTTCGGCCTCGGCGCGCTGCTGGCGGGTCTGGCCGGCGTGATGGCGGGGCCGATCCTGTCGGTGCAGGTCGGCATGGGCGAGCAGATCCTCATCCTCACTTTCGTCGTCGTCGTCATCGGCGGCGTCGGCTCGGTGCGTGGCGCGCTGTTCGGCGCGCTGACCGTCGGGCTGGTCGACACGCTGCTGCGCGCCTTCCTGCCGGGCCTGCTGCGCGGGTTCATGCAGGTCGCCGACGCCGACGCGCTGGCGGGCGGCCTGTCCTCCATGGGCGTCTATCTCCTGATGGCGCTGGTGCTTCTGGCGCGCCCCAAGGGGCTGTTCCCCGCCAATGGCTGATCCCGCGCCGTCCTCTCTGTCGCGCTACGTCGCGGCCCTCGCGCTGCTCGCGGCCCTGTGCGCCTTTCCCTGGATCGCCGACAGGCTCGGCCAGCCGGCGCTCACGCCGCTCGCCGCCCGCATCCTCATCTACGGAATCGCCGCGGCGAGCCTCAATCTCGCGCTCGGCTTCGGCGGCATGGTCTCGTTCGGCCACGCGGCCTTCTTCGGTCTCGGCGGCTACGTCGCCGGCGTCATGGCGCTCGGCGCGCGCACCGGCGATCTCGCCTTCGGCCTGTTTCCGGGGTCGGACCAGCTCGTCGTCGTGCTCCTCGTCGCCGCCGCGTTCGGCGGCCTGCTCGCCGCCGTCATCGGCGGCCTGTCGCTGCGCACGGCGGGCGTGCAATTCATCATGATCACGCTCGCCTTCGCGCAGATGATGTTTTTTCTGTTCCTGTCGCTGAAGGCCTACGGCGGCGATGACGGACTCACCATCCGCCGCCGGCTAGCGCTCGGCGCGCTCGACATGCGCGACGACAAGACGCTTTATTTCATCGCGCTCGCCTGCGCCGTCGCGATCTTCCTGCTGCTGTGGCGCATCGTGGTCTCGCGCTTCGGCCGCGCTTTATCGGGCGTGCGGCAGAACGAAATGCGCATGCAGGCGATCGGCGTCGCGCCGCGCCGCTACAGGCTCGCGGCCTTCGTCATGTCCGGCGTCGGCGCGGCTGTCGCCGGCGCCCTGATGGCCAACCAGATGCGCTTCGTCTCGCCCGATATGCTGCACTGGACCAAGTCGGGCGAACTCATGATCATGGTCATTCTCGGCGGCGTCGGCACGCTGCTCGGCCCCTTTCTCGGCGCGGCGACGCTCGTCGGCCTCGAGACGGTCCTCGGCGCATGGACCGAGAACTGGCAATTGCTGCTCGGGCCCGCTCTTCTCGCGATCGTTCTGTTCACCCACGGCGGGCTGGTGGGACTGGCGGCCGCGCTCGGAGTCGGGAAGCGCTCATGACGGCGGATGCGCAAGCCCCGCTGCTCGACGTGCGCGGCCTGCGCAAGAGGTTTGGCGGGCTGGTGGCGACCGACAATGTGTCGCTCGACGTGCGGCCGGGCGAAATTCACGCGCTGATCGGCCCCAACGGCGCCGGCAAATCGACATTGATCGCCCAGCTCATCGGCCAGCTTCGTCACGACGGCGGCGAAATCCTGCTCGGCGGCGCGCGCATCGACCAGCTTCCCGCCTCGGCGCGCGTGCGGCGCGGGCTCGGCCGCACATTCCAGATCACGCAGCTTCTGCCCGAATTTTCCGCGCTGGAGAATGTGGCTCTGGCGATCCAGGCGCGCGAGGGCCACAGCTTCCGCTTCCTGCGCGCCGCAGCGCGCGAGGAGCGCCTGAACGCGCCCGCGCGCCGGCGATTGGAAGAGGCCGGTCTCGCCGCGCGGGCGCATGTGAAAGTCGCGGCGCTCTCGCAGGGCGAGCGCAAGCAGCTCGAACTCGCCATCGCGCTCGCCGGCGAGCCGCGCCTGCTTCTGCTCGACGAGCCCATGGCGGGCCTCGGCCCCGGCGAGAGCGCCGAAATGGTCGAGACGTTGCGGGCTCTGAAGGGGCAGGTCGGCATGCTCTTGGTCGAGCACGACATGGACGCGGTCTTCGCGCTCGCCGACCGCATTTCCGTGCTCGTCTACGGCAGAATCGTCGCAACCGGCGATCCCGCCGCGATCCGCGACGATCCCGTGGTGCATACGGCCTATCTCGGCGAGGGAGACGCCTGATGCTCCGCGTGCGGGCGCTCCAGTCGGGCTACGGCCAGAGCCAGGTGCTGTTCGGCGTCGACCTCGACATCGCCGCGGCGGAGATCGTCACGCTGCTCGGCCGCAACGGCATGGGCAAGACCACGACGGTGATGACGCTGATGGGGCTCGTCCCCGCCTGGGGCGGCGAGGCGTCCTTCGAGGGTGCGAACCTGATCGGCGCGGCGCCGGAACGTGTGGCGCGTCTCGGCGTGGGGCTCGTGCCCGAAGGGCGGATGATCTTCAGCGAACTGACGGTCCGCGAAAACCTCGTGGCCACCGCCGCCAATCGCCTGGCGCGGCCGGACTCGTGGACGCTCGCCCGCGTGTTCGATCTCTTTCCCCGGTTGAAGGAGCGCAAGGACCAGATGGCGCGCACCATGTCGGGCGGCGAGCAGCAGATGCTGGCGATCGGTCGCGCGCTCACGACCAATCCGCGCCTTCTTGTCCTCGACGAAGCCACGGAGGGACTGGCCCCGGTCATTCGCGCCGAAATCTGGCGCTGTGTGGAAACGTTGAAGGCGCAGGGGCAGTCGATTCTCGTGATCGACAAGAATGTCCACGTCTTGCAGCGCATCGCGGACCGGCATGTCATCATCGAACGCGGCCGCACCGTCTGGTCCGGCACGAGCGCGCAACTCCGCGAGACGCCGGACCTCGTCACGCGATATGTCGGCGTCTGACTGACGGCCGATTGAAAGTCGATAGTGGCGGATATGCGGGCCGGTTCGGGAAGCCTGACGTCGACGCAGGCGCTCGATGAGCTATGAATAGCTCACTGGATCGTGCAATCATGCCCGCGTATGGTCTGGCCGGCTTGCGAGGCAAGGCTTTATTCTCGGCTACGTTGGCGCGCGGAACGACGGCCCGGGAATGCGCGGCGCGCCGGGTTCGGGGGGTGGGTCCGATTCCATGTGGAGTGTTGCAAGAGGCGGATTGCGCGCGGCGCTGTTTGCGCTGGCGCTGTTCTCCGCGTGCCTGCCTGCCGCGCAATGCCGGGCGGCGCCGGTCGAACTCGGGCGCGACGCCGCGCGCATGATCGACCGCGCCGGGAACCTGACGGTCGAACAGCTTGCCGCCGATCCCGGCCTGTTCGAGCCCTCGGACGGAAGGCCGGCGAATTTCGGCGCGCGCGGCGATCCGCACGCGGCCATGTGGCTCAGGATCGACGCGCCCGTCCTCGACGCCGCCGCCAGGACCTACGTCCTGTCGACGCCCGAAACGCGCGTGCGCGCCTTCTATGTCTTTGCGCCGGGCCCGGGCGGCTGGACGCGTTACGCCTGGGATGAGCAGCGCGGCGCCTCCACGCGGGCCGCGACGACCCGGTTTCCGTCCATCCATGCGCCGCGCGACGCCATCTCGGGCAAGACGCTCTACATCCGCGTCGGAACGGCCTCGTCCATGCGCGGCCTGATCTTTCTGCAGACCGAAAGGGAATTCGCGGCGAGCTACGCCGCGAGCAATTTCGTGTTCTCGATCGCCGCCGGCATGCTGGCGTCGCTGGCGATCTACCTCGTCGCCACCGGCTGGGCGGCGGGAGACCGCGCGCTCGTCACGCTCGGCGCCTTCTCCTTCGCCTATCTCTGCTATCTGCTTTCGCAACTCGCCTTCGTCGAGACGATCATCCTGCCCGGCGCGCGCGAACTGTCGCGCGCGATCTCCACGGCCTCGACATTCTGGCTGTTTACGGCCTGGGCGGCGTTCACGAATATCTATCTCGACGTTCGCCGGCATCGGCCGCTCGTCGCGCGGGGGCTCGCGGCTCTCGCCGTCGTCTGTTTCGTCGCATCCTTCCTCAACGCCGCCAGCACGCTCGCCGAATGGAACGTCATCTTTCCGCGCGCGACGCCGATTCTCGGCGTGACGACGCTGCTGGCCGGATTCGCGGCGGCCCTGTCGATGATCGCGCCGACGCCGCGGCGCGCGATTGTCTATCTGCTGTGCTGGTCGCCGGGCATCGCGGCAGGCGTGCTGCGGCTCTCATTCGATCTCTTTCCGGCCCTCGGCGCGAATTACCTCGCGCTGAACGCGACCTATCTGGCGACCTGCTTCTGCCTCCTCGTCTTCGGCATCGCTATATCCGTCGAAATGTATCGACGGGAGCTGGCCTTGCGCCATGCGCTTTCGGCGACCGGCGACCGGCTGCGCGACTTCGCCGAATCCGTCGCCGACAGTTTCTGGGAGACGGACGCCTCGGGCCGCGTGACGTTCGCCAGCGGCAGGACGTCGGCCGTTCTGGGCCTCGCCCCCGGCGTCGATCTTGCCGCGCGATTGCGGCCGCATCTGCCGGCCGACGATGCGCCCGCATTCGCCGGCGCGCCGGCGCGCACGCTGTTGACGGCGGGCGCGCAAAAACTCGAATTGCGCGGAACGCCGCGGCTCGATCCGACCGGGACGCTCATCGGCTATCGCGGCGTCCTGTCCGACCTCACGCAGGACCTGGAGGAACAGGAGCGCCGCGCGCAGCAGCAGAAGCTCGCCGCGATCGGCCAGCTCGCCGGCGGCGTCGCGCACGAGATCAACAACCTGCTTCATCCGATCGTCAATCTCGCGCGCCGCGCGACGGACAGGCTCGACCCGGCCGACGCTGAGGGACGGCGCTGGCTGACGATTGTCGTCGAATCCGGCGAACGGGCCGCGCAGATCGTCGCCTCGCTGCTGCGCAGCGTGCGTCCCGCCGCCGGGCGCCAGGCGCCGCAGCCCCTGCGTCTGTCGCTCGAACGCGCGCTCGCCGCGATCCGCGCCATCACGCCGGCGGGCGTCTCGCTGTCGCTCGCCAGCGACGGCGCCGCCGGCCCCGATCTGCTCGAGCAGGACGTCTTTCAGGTGGTCGCCAATCTCGTGTCGAACGCGGTGCAGGCGACGAGCGGCGCCGGGCGCGTCGTCGTGGATCTCAGGCGGTCCGCCGGTCCGGCGGGGGATCGATTTACGCTGAGCGTGACCGATAACGGATGCGGCATGGCGGACGACGTGCGGCAGAAGGCGCTCGAACCTTTTTTCACCACGCGCGCGATCGGCGAGGGACATGGGCTCGGGCTCTTCGTCGTTTACGAGATCGTGCGTAAATGGAACGGCGAAATCGCGATAAGCTCGTCGCCGGGCGCCGGCGCGACGGTCGCGATCAGCATTCCGGCAAATCCATCGCAAGCGGAGTTTCCCGATGCGCATTCTCGTCATTGACGACGTGGCCGCCGTCCGCGAATCGCTCGCGGGCGCGCTTGCGGCGGCCGGCCATTCCGTGACGCTCGCCGAGCGCGGCGACACGGCGCTGGAACTGGCGACGCGGGAAGATTTCGATGCGGTCGTCACCGATCTCTGGATGCCCGGGATGGACGGGCTCGACCTGATCAAGAATCTTCGCGGCCGCAAACCCGGTCTTCGCATCTTCGCCATGACGGGCGGCGGCCCGCGCCTGACGACGGAGACCGCTTCGGCGATCGCGGAGGTCTGGGGCGCCGAGGAAACGCTGATCAAGCCGTTCGACGAGCGCGCGCTCGTCCGCAAGCTCGCGCAGACGCCCGGCGGCTGAAGCTCGCCCACAGGCGGAAACAGCGTCGTCATTGCGAGCCCGGCAGAAGTCTGCTTTTGCCGACTTCGCCTGAAAGCGAAGCAATCCATCCACCGGGATTTGATCCAGTTCCGGGGATGGATTGCTTCGTCGCTTCAGGTGAAACCGCAACGCGGTTTCACCGGAGCTCCTCGCAATGACGGCCGGATGATTCTGCTTCACCGTGGAACGCTTTAGATTGGCCCGTTCGCGGGGGCCGAAAACATGGCCGGAACCGTCAGCCGTCGTCGTCCGCGCCCTGGCGCTTGGCCGACTGGATGGCGCCGAGGATCGCCTCGCAGGCGAGCGCCAGGGCCTCGGCCTGGTTCGACGGCAGGCCGGCGAGCGCCCGCGCGACCACGAGCAGGGGGTCGGCGGCGAGCAGCGCGCGGCCCATCTCGGTCAGTTCCACACCCACGAGGCGACCGCGTCCCGCAGACCCCGTCTTGCGGAGCAGGCGCTTGTCGATGAGCGTCCGCACCGTGCGCGACGTCGGCCCGAACGCCATGCCCTGATATCGCGCGAGCGCGACGGTCGTGTTGTGGGGCGGCGTGGCGTCCCGGAAATAGCGCAGGGCCGTCCATTGCGCAGGAAACAGACCGCCCTCGTGCCCCTGCGAATGAAGCGCGCGCGCGAGCTGGTCGACCAGGCGCGCGAGCGGCTCCCTGGCGATTCTGGTCAAGGTCTGGCCTCGCGCGGCATCTGTCGATCGTTCATCCGCTCATCAATCCGGCCGGCAGCGTCTGCGTCGACGCTGTTGACCATATTTCGACCCGGCGCGCGAGGAAGAAATGGCCAAGGCGTCGCCTGCGGCGCCGATGCGCCCACCCGTCCATCCTCGGGCCTCTTCCGAAATATGTGGCCGAAAGGCGACAGCGTCCATAATAAATAGCTCTGTGAGTTATTCACTCTTGAGCCTGCCGCTGGACTGAGGCACTCCATCATCGAGCAGTTTCTTTCAGCCCAGGAGTGTGTGGATGTCGAGCGTGTCGCGTGGGCGCAGCCAGAAGCGTTTTCGGGCCGGCGTCGCCGGTCTTGCGATTGTGGCGGCCATGCCGGCCTTCGCCGCGGACCTGCCCTCCCGCAAGAGCGCGCCCGTCGCCGCGCCGCCGCTTCTCACCTGGACCGGCTTCTACGTCGGCCTGAACGCCGGCACGTCGGCGGGCGATGTTTCCTCGAGCCGCTCGTTCTTCGCGCCTGCCGGCGTCGGCGCCCCGGAATTCCAGCGGATGGATTCCCGGCTGCCGTTCGGCGACCTCTTCGTCGGCGCCCAGGCGGGCTATAACTGGCAGATGCCGAGCGGCGTGGTCGTCGGCGTCGAGACGGACTTCTCGCTCGGCGTCCTGCGCAAGCACGCCAGCGCCGACTACGTCGACGTCGTTCCCGGCTTCTTCAATAGCGTGACCGGCACGGCGCGGTTCGGACTCGACTGGCAGGGCTCGACGCGTCTGCGCCTCGGCTATGCGGTCACGCCGCGCTTCCTGCCCTACGTCACCGGCGGCCTCGCCTATGCGGCCATCGCCGGCGCGACGCGATGGTCGACCGACGCCTTCGGCATCGGCAACACCTCGATCGTCGACGGCGCCGGCTCTTCGGTGAAGCTCGGCTGGACGCTGGGCGCGGGCTTTGAATATGCGCTGGGCGGCAATCTGACCTTCAAGACCGAATATCTCTACGCCCAATACGGCGGCGCCTCCTATGTGCTGCCGACGCTGCACAATCCGGCGTTCGGCGCCTCGGGCTCCGGCCCGATCGAATCGCATACGGTCGGCGTGCACACGCTGCGCTCCGGCTTCAACTACAAGTTCGGCGCGCCGGTCGTCGCCTCGACCGGCGGCGGCCCGCTCGGCCTGTTCGCCGACGTGGCCGGGCCCCGTCCGGTCTGGACGGGCTTCTATCTCGGCGTGAACGGCGGCTACGGCGGCGGCGTGCTCGAGTCGCAGCTCACCCAGTTCCAGCCGACATTGGGCGGCTTCGAAGCCCAGGGCATTCACACCAAGCTCGGCATGACCGGTTTCTCGATCGGCGGCCAGGCCGGCTACAATTACGAATTCGCCAATCACGTGGTCGCCGGCCTCGAAACCGACCTGCAATGGGGCGGCGCCAAAACGCGCGGCGAGGCGGGATTTGGAGACTTCCAGCCCGGGTTCGGGCAGGGCCTGGTCGGCAGCATCCGCTACGGTCTCGACTGGAGCGGTTCGACCCGCGCGCGCCTCGGCTACGCCATGGGCAACGGCGTCCTGACCTATGTGACGGGCGGTCTGGCCTATGCCGACCTGAGCGGCCGGATCAGTTGGACCAGCGGCAATAATTTCTTCCCGGTGGTCGGTCTGGTCGGCGGTTCGGCGTCCGGGGTGAAGCTCGGCTGGACGGCGGGCTTCGGCGGCGAATATCCGATCAACGACCGCCTGAGCATCCGCAGCGAATTCCTCTACGCGCGTTACGCCGGCATGCCGGTCGGCGGCGGCGGCACGATCAACGTCCCGGCCTTCGCTGCGGGCCCGATGGTCCAGTCGCTCCAGGTCAGAAGCCTCGGCGTCTCCACCGCGCGCGTCGGCCTCAACTGGAAGCTTGGCGGCTTCGGCCCCGCGCCCGTCGTCGCCAAATACTGATGATCGCTGACGCCGCCCGGCGGCGCTCGAGCGTTTGATAGGGGGGTCGTCAAGGCGCTCGTTTTCGGCGATCCGGCGAGGCGTCCGAGATATCGGACGCCTCGCCGTCGTTTCAGGGCTCTGTCCTGAGAGCCCGGCCCGTAATTCGCTGCGAACCTGCGCCCCTCATGCTGAGGAGGCGGCGAAGCCGCCGTCTCGAAGCATGTTCCAGAGCTAAGTGAGCCTGCCACCCTTCGAGACGCCGCTTCGCGGCTCCTCAGGGTGAGGATTCGAGTTATGGGCCAGACTCTGAGAAAGGGAGGGCCGTTCAGGGCGAGTTGGCGCCGGAGCGGGGAAACCACGGGGCCGTCGCCGCATTCGGGCGAAACGGCTTCCACGTTCCCTCCGGCTGTGCGAGACGATCGGCGATGACCCACAATGCGGGCGCGTGAAAGCCGAGCCCGATGTGAGTCGTCGCGACCTCGACATTCTCGCGTTCGCCCCCTTCCTGCTCGAGGCAGGCGCGCCATGCCACGACGCCGTCGGCGCGCGTGTAGATCGACGTCGACGGCGCGGGGATCGGCTGCGCCAGCCGGCTGACGCGCTCGGGCGTCGGCGGCTGGTAGTTCTGGCCGGTGAGCAGTCTCCAGATGATCCGGACGTTGCTTGCGCCCGGCGCGGCGAACGGACTTCCCAGCGTGATCACCATGCGGACCGCGTCGGGAACCCGCCGCGCCGCCTCGCGCGCGATGATCCCGCCGCGGCTCCAGCCGATCAGGCTGACCTTCTGGCCGGTCTTCGCATGCAATCCTTCGACTTGCGCCGCGATGGCGGCGAGATCCGCGTCGGGCGCGCGAACGTTGCGCCCGCGCCCCCACCCGTAGACCTGATAGCCGAGCCGATCCAGAAAGCCGCGGATGGCGATCGTGGATGTGTCGTCGGCGCCGAGGCCGGGGAGCACGACCACGGGATGCGGTTGTCCGCGCGGCGCGGCCGCCAGAAACGGCGCGGCGGCGAACAGCGCGGGAATGTCCAGCAATCCTCGTCCCTCGCTCGCCAGCAGGACGAGTGACGGCGGCTTTGGTTCCTGATCGTCGCGAGCCATGACGCCTCTCGTGCGCAAGTCAGTTCAAGGCAGGCTGAAACTGCCGGTCGGCGGCAAGGCAATGGCCTGCGATCGCTTCCGCGAGAATGGGAACGAGGCCGGGCGCGAGATCGTGCCCCATGCCGGGAATGATCTGCAGCCGCGCGCCGGGAACGCGCTTGGCCGTATCCACGCCGGCCTCGACGGGAACCAGCGGATCGTCGGCGCCGTGGAGCACCAGCGTCGGCGCTTTTATGGTCCGCAGCAGATCGACCCGGCTGCCGGACGCGAGGATCGCAACCATCTGCCGCGCCACGCCGGCCGGATAATAGGAGCGGTCCGCCGCCTGTTCGATCTTGGCGCGAAGTTCCGCATCGGAGGTCGGAAAGCCGGGGCTGCCGATGATGCGATAGATATTCATGCCGTGCTTGACGACGCGCTCGCGATCCTCCGGGCCCGGACGCGGCGCGAGCAGCGCCGCCATCGCCTTGGGCTTGGCGGAAGGAAGCTTGGGATCGCCGCTCGACGACATGATCGAGACGAGGCTCCGGACGCGGTCGCGATATTTCGCCGCGACGATCTGGGCGATCATGCCGCCCATCGACGCGCCGACCACATGAGCCTGGTCGATGCCGAGCTCGTCCATGAGTCCGACCGCGTCCGCCGCCATGTCGTCGAGCTTGTAGGGCGCCTCGACAGAGCGCCCGATCAGGGCGCGCGCGAAGGCCGCGGCGACGTTCACGGTTCCCGCCTTGTCGAATTTCGTCGAAAGGCCGATGTCGCGATTGTCGAAACGCACGACGCGGAAACCGCGCTCGGCGAGCGCCCGACAGAACGGGAGCGGCCATGCGATCATCTGGGTGCCCAGACCCATGACCAGGAGAATGGCCGGGGCCTTCGGATCGCCGATTTCGTCGTAGGCGATACGGATGCCGTTCGCGGCTATTTCGGGCATTGACCATTCTCCATTTTCTGCGCCGCGCCGGAACCGGACGTCCGCCCGTTCACGCGCCGCCGCTCTTGCCGAGCGCGCCGCCGATGGCCCGCAGCAGCCAGCTCGGCTGATACTTGATCCATTGCACGGCCAGTTCGTTGGCGATCCCGGCGACATGAACCGGCTTGCCCGCCATGCACGCGCGATAGCCTTCCTGCGCGACCGTCTTGGCGTCCATGATCATCGCGCTCGGCATTTTGCCAAGTTCGGTTCCTTCCACCATCCCCGTCTCGGTGACCCCGGGACACAGCGTCGTCACCGTGATCCCGCTGCCGGCCAGCTCCTGCGACAGCGCGTCGCCGAAGGAGCGGACATAGGCTTTGGAGGCCGCATAGACCGCCAGATTCGGCACGGGCATGAAGGAGGCGATCGAGGCGACGTTGAGGATTCGCCCGCGCTTGCGCTCGATCATCGGGCCGAGGAAGAGATGGGTCATCGCCGTCATCGCCATGACGTTGACCTGCAGGAGCTGCATTTGCCGGTTGAGGTCGAGGGCGCTGAAACGACCCTCGACCAGCAGTCCCGCGTTGTTCACCAGAAGATCGATCTGCGCGCCCGCGTCCCGCAGCGAGTCGAACAGGGCTTGCGGCGCGTCCGGCTCGCTCAGGTCGACGGATGCGATCGTCGCCTTGACGCCGTGCGCGGCGCGCAATTCGTCGGCGAGTTCCTGCAGCTTGTCGCGGCGGCGCGCCGCCAGGACGAGGCTGTGCCCGTTGGCGGCCAGCACGCGCGCAAGCTCCTGGCCGATCCCCGCCGAAGCGCCGGTGACCAGCGCGCAGGGCTTCTCGTTCTCCTTGGCCATCCGCCGTTTCCTTCCGATCCCGGATGATCCGCGCTTTCCCAGGTCCGCCGCTTGCGCGCGTCGCCGCCGCCGGCAATTCGCCGGCGGCGGCTCTTATGCGCTCACTCCGCCGGAACGGCCGCCGGGGCGCGACGGCCGGCGGCGGCGCGGATCGACAGCAGCAGCACCGCCGCGGACACCACATACAGGCCGATGACGAAATACAGGCTGTAGATGTTGTTGCCGGTCTGCTTGACGATGAGGCCGTTGATCGAGGGACTGACGGCCGGGCCGAGGTTTCCGAGGCTGCTGATCAGCGCCAGGCCGCCGGCGGCCGCGCCGGCCGAGAGATATTCGCTCGTCAACGCGAAGAAGAGCGGCGTCGCCGCGGCGATACCGATCACGGCGAACGACAGGGCCAGGATCGAGCCGACCAGATTGCCCTGCAGCAGGCCCGTCACGAACAGGCCCACGGCGGCGATGAGCATGCAGGTCGCGTAGTGCCAGCGCCGTTCGCGCCACGCGTCCGAATTGCGGCCGATCAGAACCATGCCGACGATACCCACGGCGTTGGGAATGGCCGCATAGACGCCGATGAGGAAAAAGTCCTTCACGCCCCAGCTCTGAATGAGGGTCGGCAGCCAGAACACCATCGTGTAGGTTCCGCCCAGCAGCAGGAAATACACCAGCGACAAGGCGTAGATTCGCGGGTCGCGCAGGCACTGGCCGAACGTCGACGTGCGCTCCGACTCCACATCCTTGACGTCGTGCGCGAAAGCGTCCTGGAGCAGCGCCTTCTCTTCGGTCGAAAGCCATTTCGCCTGCGCCGGCTTGTCCTCGAGCAGGAGGTAGACGAGAACGCCGAGGATGACCGCGGGCACGCCTTGCACGAGGAACAGCCACTGCCAGCCGTGAAGCCCCGAGAAGCCGTCGAAATATTTCAGGATCGCGCCGCAGAGCGGTCCCGCGAACACCGAGGCGATCGTGGTCGCCGTCATGAAGATCGCGATCACCTGCCCGCGCCGCGCCGACGGATACCAATAGGTGAAATACAGAATGACCCCGGGGAAGAATCCCGCCTCGAACGCGCCGAGCAGGAACCGCACGACGTAGAACCGCCACGGCGTCGTCGCAAACATCATCGCAATCGCCGCCAGGCCCCACAGGACCATGATGCGCAGCAGCGTCTTGCGGGCGCCGATCTTCTCGAGGAACAGATTGCTCGGCACTTCGAAGATGAAATAGCCGATGAAGAAGATGCCCGCGCCGAGACCGTAGACCGCATCGTCGAACGTCAGGGTCTGCTTCATCTGGAGCTGTGCGTATCCGACGTTGATGCGATCGAGATAGGCGACGATATAGGCGACGAGCAGCAGAGGTATGATGCGCCAGTCGATTTTCGAGAAGACGGCCTTGAAGGCCGGGTCTCGTAAATTCAGGGATCCTGCCGATCCTTCGGTCGTGGCGGATAGGTGCATCGTTGTCTTCTCCCCGGCTGTCTGTTTCTTCTTCCGCGCAAATGCGCGCCAGCGGCCGAAACCGCGGCCAGTCTCGTATCTTCTCCTCCGGGAAAGGCGGCGCGGCGTCGCCTGGCCGCCAATCTCCGGAATGAAGCAGCTTCTTCCGGCCGGCTATTTGCCTTTGCGCGCGGCGCCGGACGCTTCTTTTCTTGCTGATGATTTCGACGATCCCGTCGATGACGGAACGACGATCTCCGCGACCGGCGGCGCATCGGCCGCCGGCGACGCATCGGCGGCGGCCGGCGGAGCGACGACCGGCGGGAGCGCCTCGATGGCCTTGAGCGCGTCCTGCAGGTGCTTGACGATCTCCCAGGACTCTTCCTGCGAGACGACGCGACGACAGGCGGTCAGGCCGAATTCCAGCAGGCCTGCGTAGCTGTGCACGGTGATGTTCAGCGCGCTGCCGTGATAGGGAATCGACACCGGGAAGTAATGCGTCATCCGCGCGCCCGCCATGTAGAGAGGCATCGGCGGTCCGGGGAAGTTCGAGATCAGCGCATTGCCCCCCCCCGGAAGACGGCCGGCCAGATTGGACCGCCCGAGCAGCGCCGCCATCCCGGTCATCAACCAGGGCGCGCCGGTGATCGGCACATTGATGCCGAGCGCCGGCTTGAGCTCCCGCACGACGGCCTTCGCCGCTTCCGACGAGGCGTGGATGGCCTTGAACCGGGCCGGAATGTCCGCGATGTCGGTGGCGAGATCGACGCGGACGGACGACACCTGGTTGTTCATCGACGTGTCGCCTTCGGCGCGCAGGCTGACCGGAACCATGGCGATCAGCGCTTCCTTGGGCAGCAGATCGCGTTCCTTCAGGAAGCGTTCGAGCGCGATGCTGCACGCCGCCATCACGATCGTGTTGACGGTGCCGCCGACCCGCTTGCCCAGCGCCTTGATGTCGGAGAGCGGAACGGTCAGCGTGCTGTAGGAACGCTGATTGGTGATCGACTGATTGAAGATCGTCTTGGGCGCCAATCCGAGGTTCAGCGGGCGCTCGCCTTCGGGCGTCCGCTGGCTGGCGATCACGCCGGCCGCCGTGGCGAAGGCCTTCGCCGTCGAGGGAAGCGCTTCGACGATCTTGCGATATTGCTGCGCCGCGTTGGTCGTCGCCGCCTGCAGCAGTTCCGTGACGCCGAGCTGGTACTGGCCGCTCGATCGCTTGCGCCGCGGCGGCGGGACCTCGCGTATTTTCGGCGACGTATCGTAGAGCACCTTCGCCAGCTCGACGCCGGCCTTGCCGTCGACGCCGCTGTGATGGGCCTTCGTGTAGAAGGCCATCTGCCCGTTTTCGAGACCGTCGATGACGTACATTTCCCAAAGCGGGCGGCTGCGGTCGAGCAGGGTCGAATGCAGCCGGGCGACGAGCTGCTCGAGCTGCGCCATCGTGCCGGGACGACGGAGCGTCACGGTGCGGATGTGATAGTCGAGGTCGATGTCGTCGTCCTCGATCCAGACGGGTTCGGCCAGTTCGAACGGCATGGGCGCCAGCTTGCGCGTCAGCACCGAGGCGAGATGAAGGCGCTTGCCGATCATCGCCTTCACGTCTTCGTAATAATCGCCCTCGTAGCCCGCGGGCAGCTCGAAGAGCATCAGGCTGCCGACGTGCATCGGCGTTTCGGGCGTCTCGAAATGCAGAAACGAGGCGTCGATGCTGCTGAGCTGGTCCATTCCGTGCCTCCGTATTGCGAGCGCGGCGGCGATCCGTTCAGGCCGCGCGCGCGAGTTTCAGCGAGAGCTTGCGGTTCGCGATCGTTCGACGTCGCGCTGCGCGGACGCCGGGCGAACCACTAGGCCTGCGCTTTCGCCTTTTGTGCTTCCTCGTCGTAGAGATCCTTCTTCGAGATCTTGCCGACCGCCGTCTTCGGCAGCTCGGGCCGTATCTCGAGCGCGTGGATCATCTCGTGCTTGCCGAGCTTGTCCTTGAGGAAGTCCTGCAGCTCCTTGAGCGCGAAGGGCGTGGCGTCGGCCTTGAGCTTGATGAAGGCTTTCGGCGACTGGCCGCGATATTCGTCGTGAATGCCGATCACGGCGACCTCTTCGACCGAAGGATGCTTGTAGACGGCTTCCTCGAGGACGCGGGGGTAGACGTTGTAGCCGCTGCACAGCAGCATGTCCTTGGTGCGGTCGACGATGTAGACGAAGCCGTCGTCGTCCATGTAGCCGACGTCGCCGGTGCGCAGGAAACCGTCGGACGTCATCACCTCGGCCGTCGCGTCCGGCTTGTTCCAGTAGCCCTTCATGACGTTCGGGCCCTTGATGCAGATTTCGCCGCGCTCCCCGAGCGGCACATATGTCGTCGAATCCTCGACGCTCAGGAACTTGATGACGATGCCCGGCGACGGCAGCCCGCAGGAGCCGATCTTCCGCATGGCTCCGGCCTGCCCCGGCGTGAACGTGCCGGTCGGCGACGTCTCGGTCATCCCCCATCCTTCGGACGGATAGACGCCGGTGATCGCGGTGAACTGCTCGGCCACCTCGACCGGCAGCGGCGCGCCGCCGGACCCGCAATACCTCAGCGAGCGCAGGCTGTAGTTGGGCGTCTCGGGGTTGTGGATCAATGCGGTGAACATCGTCGGAACGCCGCAGAAGACCGTCACCTGCTTGTTCGTGATGTCGGCCAGCACGCTCTTGGGATCGAAGCGCACGTGCTGGATGATCTCCGATCCGCTGAGGATGCCGAACAGCACGTTCACCGTAAGGGCGTAGATGTGGAACGGCGGCAGCACGGCGAGCATGCGCTCCTGCCCTTCGTGCAGGACCCCGCCCGCCGTCGCCCAGGACTGGCGAGCGGCGCAATTGAGGTTGGCGTGCGTGAGCATGGCGCCCTTGGGCAGGCCGGTCGTGCCGCCGGTATATTGAAGCACCGCGATCGCCTCGGTCGGATCGCCGATCGGATACGCTTCGTACTTGCCGTCATTGTTGAGCAGTTCGGCGAAGCTGACGTGGCGGTCGTCCCATTGCGGCGCGCTCACTTGCTTGCCGGCCTTCAATTCCGCCGCGACGGCCGCGGGGTCGGCGGCCATTTCCGCCAGATTGCCGACGATGAGCTTCTTCAGCCGCGTCTTGCCGAGCATGCCCGCCATCTGGGGATAGAGGGCCGCCATGTCGAGCGTGATGACGAAATCGGTGCGGCTGTCCTCGATCTTGTGCTCGAGGACCTTGGCGGCGTCGAGCGGCGAGTAGTTGACGACGGTTCCGCCGGCCTTCAGCACGCCGAGGAAGGAGATGATGTAATGGGGCGAATTCGGCAGGAACAGGCCGACATGCACGCCCGGCTTGACGCCGAGCTTCTGCAATCCGCGCGCGGCCCGGTTCACCAGATCGCCGAGTTCGCGATAGGCGATCCGCTTGCCCATGAACTCGATTGCGGGATTGTCCGGATATCTGGCGACGGTGTCGTCCAGTATCTGCTGCACCGCGCCGGGAGCGATGTCGATATCCCAGCGCACGCCGGCGGGGTAGGACTTGATCCACGGCATATCGTTCATTGCGTTTCCTTCCTCGAATTTTCTCGACATCCGCTTTTCATGCGGCCGCGCGCAAGCGCCCGACAGCGAGGGCCATCCCCCGAAGCCGGTGGCGGCGAGTTCAATGACGGCTTGATACGGTCGACGACCGTATTCATGTCGGAATGTCCCTCCCGGCGCCGCGATGCCGTGCGCATCTGCGTGTCACGTTTTTCTATTTTGACGAGGACGCTACCCAGCGTGACAATGCGATGAAAGGTGCGGATTGCCCGCCCGCCCGGTTACTTTGGGACAAAGCCGCCTGCGCTCAACGCGCCCGGCGCCAGCCTCTCCGCCGTCCGGAAGGCCGACGGGCTCTTGCCGGTCCAGCGCGCGAACGCGTGGCGGAAGTTCGCGGCGTCGCTGTAGTCGAGCCGCGCGGCGATCTCGTCGTTGGTCATCTGGGTGTCGCGCAGATACACGATCGCAAGCCGCATCCGCACGTCCGCGACCAGATCCCGATAGGTGAGCCCCTGCGCCTCCAGTTTGCGGCGCAACGCACGCGGATGCAGCGCCAGTTCGCCGGCCATCGCCTCGATGGCCGGAAACCGGCCGGGCTGTTCGAGCAGCGCGCGGCGAATGTCGGCGGCGATCCCGCCGTCCAGGTTCGTGTCGTCGAGGAATTGCTGGCACATCCCGGCGGCCGTCGCCCGCGCCGCCGCATCGGGATGCGCCTTGGGGCCGTCGATCCATGCGGCGTCGAATTCCAGTT
Source organism: Rhodoblastus sp. (assembly GCA_036796555.1). Taxonomy (GTDB): domain Bacteria; phylum Pseudomonadota; class Alphaproteobacteria; order Rhizobiales; family Beijerinckiaceae; genus JAJXWB01. The sequence continues at coordinate 41,613 of DAIRCS010000002.1, forward strand.
CGCTGCCGGTTTGCTCGAACAGGACGGGGCAGGCGAATATCCGCTTGTAGAGCCTTGCGTGCGGCGGCGGCGGATAGGCCGCGCGCAGGCGTGAAAATTCGAACGCACGGCCGTAGACCGCCTTGCAGAGGGTCTGGCAGGTCGCAAAGGCGAATTCCAACACGAAGCGATAGAGATCGTCGGCGGGGTTTCTCGACAGCAGGGGCCCCAGAACGAAGGTCGCGACGTCCCCGTCGCGCGCGAAGAAGATATCGGCGACCATCCCGAGGTCGCGGCCGTATTTGGTCGCGAACCGAATGGCCTCGGCGGGGGTCGAACTGCTCAGCAGCGCATAGCCGTACATGCCGTAGGTCATGACGTGCATGCGCTGGCCGGCGCGAAGCGCGATGGCCGGGTCTTTCGACAGGCGCAGCGCGTTCCGGAATACGATTTCGACCTGCCGGTAGGACACGCGCGTATCCGGCGATCTGAGATCGGAAGGCGCGAGTTCCGTTCCCGCCAGCACGCGCGACGACGCGATTCCCTCTTCCGCAAGAGCGTCGACGACCGCGACGATCCGCGGCGCGACGTGAGTCCGCTGCACAAGATTGGGCGACGGCTGAAACATGATCCCGCCTTCTTCCCGCCTGGACGGGTCGCCCGTCGTCGCCGGGCGCGACGTCCGCGGCGGTCCTCGACGATCCGCGGTCGGCAAGCTAGCGGCGTCGCATTCGGGACGGAAGGTTCGGTCTGTCCGGTTGGCGGGTGATTTGCGGACAGGCCGCGGCGGGCTGGAAGGCGCGCTATTCCCGCGTCGCGCTCCGGAAATCGGTCGGGCTCTTGCCGGTCCAGCGAATGAAGGCGTGCCGGAAATTCGCCGCGTCGCTATAGCCCAGGCGGCCGGCGATCTCCTCGTTCGTCATGCGGGTCTTGCGCAGATATTCGATGGCCAGCCGCATCCGCACTTCCGCCAGCAGGTCGCGATAGGAGGTGCCCTCGGCCTCGAGCTTGCGCCGCAGCGCGCGCGGATACATCGAGAGCTTCTCGGCGACGGCTTCGATGCTCGGATACCGGCCGGGCTGCTCGATCAGGATGCGCCGGATGTCCGCGGCGACGCCGCCCGCGCGATTGACCTCGTCCAGCAATTGCTCGCACATTTCCCGCGCCATCGCATGAGAGCGCGGATCGGCGAGCCGGGCCAGCCCGTCGTTTCGGACATGCTCGTAGCCGCACCTGTCCTGCCGGAACAGAATCGGGCAGCCGAACAGGCTGTCGTAGGCCGCGGCGTATCGAGGCTGCGCATAGTCGAGAAATACGTGAGAAAACGCGAATTGCGGGCCGATCCGATCCTTCGTCGAAACGAGATGCGCCGACAGGGCGAATTCGACGGCGAACCGATGCACGTCGTCGATCGGATTCGGCCAGTGCAGCGGTTCGAACGTCACCGTGACGCGCGCGTCGTTCCAATCGACCGAGAAATCGCAGAACGGGCCGACCACCAGAATGTATTTGGCGGCGAAATCGCGCGCCGCCTCCTGCGTCGGACTGCTGAGCAGCGCATAGCCATACATGCCGTAGGCGGTGACGTGCATCCGCCGCCCGGCCCGCAACGCCACCGCGGGGTCGCCGGACAGGCGCAGGGCGTTGCGGATCACGACGTCGATCTGCCGATAGGACACCTTCGTCGTATGGCTGTCGAGTTGCGTCTCGAGAAGGCCCGTCCCCTCGAGCGCATCGGATGGAGCGACGCCCTCCTGCGCCAGCTCGGCCACGATCGCGGCGATCGAATGCGGCAGATAGATGCGCTGCTCGAAGCTCGGCAACGATCGCCGGTCCGGCTCATGACCGTTCGAACCTTGTCGTCCGTCCGCCACAGCCATCGCCGCCTCCCTGCGCGCGATCCTCCCGCCCCGGCTCAATGGCCACTTTGTCGAGAAGGTAAGCTCGATTTCGCGCGCAATGCAACGATCGCGGTGGAGGTTCGACAGACGGCCGCCCCGCGGGGCGAGCGGTCGCCGGGAGGTCGTCCTCAAATCACCTAGACGACGGCCCAAACGCACCTTGCCCGAAGCGTCAATGATCGGTAGCGCGGCGATCTCATCGGTCGGAAATCCGGATCGGCTCCGCACGATCATCGAATCCGGCCGCGCTTCGGACGTTTCGCACGGATCTATTCGGCGACCCGCAAATGCTCGTGGATCGCTCTCTGGAACGCGGTCGCGCTCGCGGTCCGCAACGGGCACAGACGCTTGCCGTGGCGCTCGCACAGGGTTTTGACCGATCCGACCGCGCCATGGCTCACGCAGTCCACAGGGAAGAGGACCACATCCGCCTTTCGCACCATCTCGCCGAGAATACCGGCCGATTGCTCGACGCCGCCGTCATGGTGAAGCAGCTCTCCGTTTCGCTTGCCGACCCATTCCCTGAGCTTGCAGACGATCTGGGGCCGTCCGCCGACATACAGGAAGCGGCGTCCGCAGAGATCGCACCCCGGCTCCGCGTCGCACGGCGACTGCGGCGACGTCTCCTCCGTTCGCGGGCCGTCGAACGAAGCCATCAGGCTCGCGCGTTCGAACTCGAACGCATCTTCGTCGATCTTGTCTTGCAGGCGCGCATTTTGCGATTCCAGCGCGCGGCAGGCGCGGCGCAGTCGTCCGTTTTCGTCGGCGAGCGCGGCGCGCTCGCGCTCCAGATCCGCGATGCGCGCAGGCATCGCGCTCGAGTCGAGCAATCCACGCAGCCGGTCGCGTTCGGCGGCGGCTGATCGCAATTCGGAAATCTCGGCGCGCAGGGCGCAAAGCTCGGCCTCCTGGGTCTTCAGGCGCTCGTCGCGTTCGGCGATCCGGCCGGACAGGCGTCGCGCCAGTTCCGCCTTTGTGCGCTGCGCTTCCGCGGCCGCGCGCGCGTCGCCGCGATTCGACGCGCCGCAGATATGCGACATCATGTGCACTTCGCCGAAGATGCGGCGCTCGAAAGCCGGCGACAATCGCGGATGGGTGACGCAAGCCCAATAGGCGCCGGGGACCAGGCCGTTGTCGAGCGCATCTTCCCAGAAGCTCGCGAAATCGCCGTCTGTCGCGAGCGCTTTCGACTTGCGGATCAGCCCTTCGAACTTGGCGTCGAGATGTTTCTGCAGCGCGCGCGCCACCGGATTGTCGTTGGCGGTCCGCTGGACGGCGAGGCCGTGCAGATCGTAGTCGGCGAGACGATGCGGATCGTCGACCAGCCGCGCCTTCTTCGCGATCTTGCGCAGTTCGGAGAGGGTCAGGCAGGTGCCGACGATCGAGCAGGCCGAGGCCGCCCGCACCTCCCAGATATTGCGCCGCGCCGTCCCGGACGGCGCGCAGGCCTGCTGGCGCGCGTCGTCGATATCCGCGCGCGGCGCGCCCTGCGCGGCGCTGGGCACATACACGAGCGGCCTCATCGCCGCCCCGGCGCGGTCCGGCGGGGCGCCGCGCGAAAACTTCACTGTCCGTTCTCGCGGAACGCCGCGGCCGCGGCCTCGAATTTCGCGAGCTGGCCCGGGTCGAGCTCGCGCGCCGCATCGCGCCGGACGAAGATCTTGAACATGCCGGCGCCGTCCGAATCGAGGAACTGGACCGAGCACGACCTGCGCCCGAAGAAGGGCCGGTCGACGAACCAGATCGCGCCGCAGCGTTCGGCGCGCAAATGTCCGCCGAGCGGCGTCTCCCCGTGGATGTTGAAATAGCCGCGGCTGAACGATCCCTGCGGCAGCGCCGTCTTGATCTCGAACACGCCGTGCTGGTTGTGCAGCAGGAAGAGCACGTCGCCCCAGCTCGCGAGCTCACGCCAGACATCCTCGAATCGCGCGCCCGCGATTCGCGTCGCCTGCCCCTCGGGCAGCAGGCCGAGGACGTCGTGCATCGTCAGGCCGTGCTTTTCGGCGACGGCTTCCAGCACGCCGTCGGGATTGGCGTCGATATCGGCGCGCGCCGCGCGCATATTGGCCTGCTTGTCCCCGGCAGGTAGCGCGTGAACGCTCATGGACGTCTCCTTCAGTTCGAGGCTGGCGCGACGGCTGCCCCCTGCCGCCGCAAGCTCTATTGTTCGAAAAGATCAGGCGGCCTGTCCGGGCGCGCCTTCGGCGTTCGTGTACTGGATGACCTCGAAGCCCTCGAACTGCGGATGGCCGGTGGTCATGCGCGGCCGGTTCTCGGCGCGCTCGTGCGCCACGCGGAACTGCTCGGACTTCGTCCAGGCCTCGAAATCGGCCTTGTGCGCCCAGCGCGTATAGGACGAATAGAGCACGGTTCCGTCCTCGCCCTCGGGCCCGCGCAGCATCTGGAACTCGATGAAGCCCTTGAGCTCGTGCAGGCGCGAATCGCGCGTCAGCCACATCTGCTCGAAGGCGTGCGCCTGCTCCTTGAGGACCCGGAACCTGTTCATTGCAATAAACATCATGTTCTCCTTGAACTTGCGGTCTCACCGCACATAGAAGTTGACCGGCGCGGAAAACACGCCTCTGGCGCCCGCGGGATTGGGTGGAAACGGCGCCGCGCGGCGCACCATCTCGAGCGCCGCCTGATCGAGTATGGGCGCGCCGGACGATCGGACGAGCGAGACCGACGACAGCGCGCCCGACGGCGCGAGCGAAAAGGTGATGACGGGTTGCCCGGTGATGTTCTTGTCGCGCGCCGCGGGCGGATAATGTTTGCTGCGCTGGAGCTGGGCCAGCACCATGCCGCGCCAGTTGGCGACCTGCGCGGCGCCGGCCGCGGCCCCGCCCGCTCCGCCGCGCGCCGCCGCCCGGCTGTTGGCGGCCTCCGCGCCGCTGCCTGAGTCCCGCGCCGCGCGCGCCCGCTCGGCCTGCTGGGCCGCCCGCTGCGTCGCGCGTTCGGCCCGCGCTTTTTCCTGCTGTTCGCGCTGCGCGCGCGCCTTCTGCACGCGCATCTTCTCCTCACGCTCTTCCTTGATGCGCTCGGCGCGCTCTTGCGCGAGACGTTCGGCGCGCTCCTCGCGCTGGCGCTCCAGGCGTTCCTCCTGCAGGCGCGCCAGGCGCTGCTCGCGCAGGCGGGCCTGCCGCAGGCGCTCGCGCTCGGCCTGCGCCTCGTCGTCGCGCTTGACCACGGGAGGTTTGATGGGCGCGACGAAATCCGGGTTCGGCGTCTCGGTCGCCGGAATGGGCGGCGGCGGAACGGCCAGCGCCGTCACGGGTGTGGGCTCCGGCGGGGCGGCAGCCGGCGCAGCGGCCGGCGGCGGCGGCGCGGCTTCGGCGGCGACGGTCTTCGCCGGATCCGGTTCGGGCGCGGCCGGCGTGGCGTCGGAAACCGGCGCATCCATCTGCGGCGCGGCGATGGATTGTGTGGACTCCACCGCGTCGGCGGCGGCGAGATCCATTTCGATCGCCGGACCGCCGGCGGGCATCTGCGGCGCATCCAGATCGCGGACGGCCGGCAGGAGCGCGCTCGCCAGCGCGAGGTGGCAGGCGACGCTGGCGAGAGCCGACCACCGGATCAACGTGCGCCGCTCGGCGGCGCGGATCGTTTCCAGAGTGTCGAGCGCGGCTATGGAAACGGCGACGGGCGCGGGCGATACACGCCCGCGCCCTGCGCCATTCGTCGCCGCAGCAGGTATCACTCCTACCTCACTTCGATGCGAACTTCACGCTGAGGGCAAACTTCGCGGTGAAGCCGGCGCTCGGCAGCGTGCTGTTGTATTGCGTGTAGGTCTTGTTGAAGATGTTGAGCAGCGAGACGTCGGCGCTGATGCGGTCGTCGAACTTGTAATTGCCGAAGAGATCGACCGTGCCGTAGCCCGGGCAGCGCAGCGCGTTGGTCGCCGCCGGATCGCAAGCGACCGACCACACTTCCTTGACGTAGGTGTAGCGGCCGCCGACCGTCAGCGCCTGATCGAAGAAGCGCAGGCCGAGCGTCGAGCTGAAGCGGCCGGGATAGACGCTGTTCAGACGCGCGCCGGTGGCCGAGTTGATGCCGTTGACATTGGTGTAGGCGGCGGAGGCGAAACCCCAGCCCCAGTCGTAGGCGCCTTCCGCCTCGACGCCGCTGAGCTCGGCGTTGGCGACGTTCTGATATTGATAGACCGGGAACAGCGCGCAGGCGGCTGGAATGAAGGCGCAGAACGAGTTCGGCAGACCGGGGATGAAGATGACGAGAGTGGTCGCCCCCGTCGTGGTCATGTCGATGTAGTTCTTCACCTTGTTCTGGAAGATGTTCACCTTGGCGCGGAACTTGTCGTCCGGCCGGAAGATCGCATCGTATTTCAGGTTCAGGCCGGCCTCGATGTTGTGCGCGACCTCGGGCTTCAGCCCCGGATTGGGCAGGATGGTGAAGGCCGGGAACGGATGCTGGCCCGCGATCAGCGTCTCGGTGATCGCCGGCGCGCGATAGCCTTCCGAATAGGAGCCGTAGGCCTCGATGCCCTCGAACGGCGAGATGCCGACGATGAACTTCGGCGACAGGCGGCTGCCCGAGGACGAATAGGCGCCGCCGCTCAGTTGATAGTCGTCGTAGCGCGCCGCGCCGACCACGCGCACCAGGCGGCCGAAGCGGACCTCGTCCTGGACGAACGCGCCCGACACGCGACGGTCGCCCATCGGCGTCAGCGCCGAAACGAAGCCGCCCGCGAAGTCCGTCGTATTGACGCGATCCCACGAACTGTCGCCGCCGAAGGTCAGCGCGTGGTCGAACACGCCGGTCGAGAAGCGCGACGTGTTGTTCACGTCGAAGCCCTTCGTGCGAATCTTGTCGTTGAGCTTGGCGCCGGGATAGGCCTTCAGCGCGAAGTAGGTCGCCGTCGGCTGGATCAGCGTCTGAACGTTGTTGGTCTGGGTGTAATAGGCCTTGGCGTTCAGGTCGATCAGCAGGTTGTCGGCGGGGTTGAAGCGATAGCCGATCGTGTAATTGTCGGTCTTCACGTCGTCCCAGAAGCGCGAGCCGGTCGTGCTCGTGCCGTTGTTGGCGAACTGGAAGCCCTGCTTCATGCCGGTGATGGTGATCTCGTGGCCGTCGGCCGGGCGCAGGCGGATCTTGCCGAGGCCGCCCATGATCTCCGAGCCCGTGTCGTTGACCTTGGAGCCGCCGGGCAGCAATTGTTTGCCGTTGGCGTCGATCTGGGCGCCGCCGCCCATGTGGTAGGCCGACGACGATCGATACAGGAACTGGCCGAAGACCTCGACATTGGGGCTGATGCGCGCGGCCGCCGCCGTCGAGTTGAAGAAGTGCTGCCCGTTCGTCCCCGCGCCGATGCGCTGGAGCACCGTATTTCTCGTCGGGCTTGAGCACGTCGTCGACGTCCTTGGTGCGGATCGAGACGACGCCGCCGATGGCGCCGGAACCGTAGATATTCGAGATCGGGCCGCGCACGACGTCGACCTGGCCCATGAATTCCGGATCGAAATAGAACTCGCCGTTCGCGTTGTGACCGGAGATTTGATAGTTCTGGCGGGCGCCGTCGATGAGCACGTTGACGCGCCCGAAGTCCTGAAGGCCGCGAATATTGATCGCCTGCCCGGGATTATTGAGGCTTTCCTGGAAATTGACGCCCGGCACGTTGCGCATGGCGTCGGCCATCGAACCCGCCCCGTAGCGCTGCACGTCCTGCTGCGTGACGGTCGTGACCGCGCCGAGCGTCTCGATCGCCTTTTCCTCGGTCTTGGTCGCGGTGACGTTGATCGTGTCGAAAGATTCGACCTGGGTGGCCGGCGGCTTTTGTCCGCGCTTCGGCTTTGCGCCGGCTTCCGCGGCCGGTTGCGCGGCGCCCTGGGTTCCCGCGGCCTGCTGCGCCTCCGCCACGCCGAAGGACAAGGCCGACGCGACGACGAGCGCGGCTACGCTCGCGGACGCATGGAAAGACAGACGACGCATAAATTCACCCTCCAGCCGGTGTTCGATCTTGGCTGGCTGGGCGACGTCGCCTGGCTGGCTATATGCGGCGCGTGCGAATTTCTTCCGGGATCGCGCCTGTGCAAGGGCAATTAACGGGAGGCTCATACCCGTGTCAAGAATATGAGCACATCATGGCGGAACATTATTTGTTTAGAGTAATTCTAAGAACGCTAAAGTCCATTTTCTACATTATTTCTAAAGTTCAATACGCTTCTTGCGCCAAGAAATAGTTGGCGCATAACCGAGTCATGTAAGGCCCCACTTTAGAATCGATCAAAATAAGGGCAGAACCCATGGCTGACCCGCCGCGCAAGAGCGCGCAAAGCGATCCCCCGCAATCGCCCGACCGCAAGCCGCGCGAGATCGATCTGCGCGATCTCGTTGGCTCGGACCGGGAGATCGCGATCGTTCATGACGGCGAGCGCTATCGATTGCGCGTGACCGCGAACAACAAGCTCATCCTCACGAAGTAGCGACATGACGATTCGATTCATCCATTTCGCAAGCCTGCGCAGCCGCGCGGCCGCCGTCGCCGTGATCGGCGCAAGCCTCGTCTTCACAGCCGCGCCCGGCGCCGCGGAGGAGCGCCGCATCGTCGCGCTCGGCGGCGCGGTGACGGAGATTCTCTACGCTCTCGGCCAGCAGGACAGGATCGTCGCCGTCGACACGACCAGCCTCTATCCGCCGGAGGCTTTGAAAACCAAGCCGAACGTCGGATATTTCCGCGCGCTGTCGGCCGAAGGCATTCTCTCGGTTCAGCCGACACTGGTCGTGGCCGTCGACGGCGCCGGTCCGCCAGCCGCGCTCGCGGCGATCGAGCAGGCGCATGTGCCCGTCGAGCGCGCGCCCGATACGCCGACGCCTGAGGGAGTCGCGACGAAAATCCGCGCCGTCGGCCGCGCCGTGCAGGCGCAGGCGCAGGCGGACAAGCTCGCGGACGATGTGGAGCGCCGGTTCGGCGAGCTCGCCGAGGCGCGCGCGAAGATCAAGGACCGCAAGCGCGTTCTGTTCATCCTGTCCCTGCAGAACGGCCGCGCGATCGTCGGCGGCCGCGGCACGGCGGCGGACGCCATGATTACCCTGGCGGGCGGCGTCAACGCGGCCGCCGACCTGCAAGGCTACAAGCCGATGACGGACGAGGCCCTGCTCGCGGCCGCGCCGGAAGCCATCGTCATGATGGATCTCGGCCCCGACGCCAAGACCGAGGATGTCTTCGCGCGCCCCGCGCTCGCCGGTTCGCCGGCGGCGCGCACGCATGCGCTGATCTCGATGAACGGCCTGTATCTGATCGGCTTCGGACCGCGCGCGCCTGAGGCGGCGCGGGATCTGATGGCCAGGCTCTATCCGGCGCAGAATTGAGCGGCGCGATGGATGCGAGCGCAGATGTGAGAAAGGCGGCGCGCGCAAGCGCGTTCGATCTTCGCCGGTCGCGGTCGGCGATCGCGATCGCGCTGCTGGCCGCGGCCTGTCTCGCCGTCGTCGTCATCTCCATCGGCGCCGGCGCGCTGCACATTCCGCCGGCGCGCGCGGTCGCCGCCTTGTGGCGCATGGCGACCGAGCCGAACGCCGCATCGCTCGACCGCGACGTCCTCGTCATCGCCAACATCCGCCTGCCGCGCGTGCTGACCGGTCTCGGCGTCGGCGCGGCGCTGGGGGCGTCCGGCGCGATCATGCAGGGTCTGTTCCGCAATCCGCTCGCCGACCCCGGCCTCGTCGGCGTGTCGGGCGGCGCCGCGCTGGCGGCGTCGATCGTGATCGTGCTCGGCGACAGGATCATGGCGCCGGCGACCGTGCCTTTCTACATGCTGCCCGTGGGCGCGTTCTTCGGCGGTCTCGCCTCCACGCTGCTCATTTATATGATCTCGACGCTGCGCGGCCGGTCCTCGACCAACATCATGTTGCTCGCGGGCGTCGCGATCGGCGCGCTCGCGGGCGCGCTGACGGGGCTCCTGTCCTATTTCTCCGACGACAGGCAATTGCGCGACCTGACCTTCTGGTCGATGGGCAGCCTCAACGGCGCCACGTGGATGAAGACGCTCGTCTTGCTCGGCCTGCTCGCGCCGCTGGCGGTCTTCCTGCCGATGCTCGCGCGCGGTCTGAACGCGCTGGCCTTCGGCGAGGCCGAAGCCTTTCATCTCGGCGCGCGCGTCGAACGCGTGAAGGCGGTCGCGGTCGTTTTCGTTGCGGTGGCGGTCGGCGCGAGCGTTGCCGTCTCGGGCATGCTCGCCTTCATCGGCATTGTCGCGCCGCATGCGGTGCGGCTGCTGGTCGGGCCCAACCATCGCACGCTGCTGCCGCTCTCGATGCTTGTCGGCGGCGGCGGGCTCGTCGGCGCGGACGCGCTCGCGCGCACGATGCTCGCGCCCGCCGAACTGCCCGTCGGCATACTCACGGCAGCCATCGGCGCACCGTTCTTTCTCTGGCTGCTGCTGCGCCGCCGCGCGGGAGACGCCGTATCATGACCGGCGTTCTGGAAGCCCGCTCCCTCGTCTACGCGATCAGGCGTCAGCGGCTGGTTGACGACGTCTCGCTGTCGCTCGCGCCCGGCCGGCTCGCGGTCGTGATCGGGCCGAACGGCGCGGGCAAGTCGACGCTGCTCAAGCTCCTGTCCGGCGAGCTTCGGCCGCAATCGGGAGACGTCAGTTTCAACGGCGAGCGCATCGACAGGATCGAGCCGGTCCGTCTCGCGTCGATGCGCACGGTGATGACCCAGAACTGCCGTCTGGCGACGGCCTTTCTCGTCGACGAAGTCGTTCGCCTCTCCACCGAATTCATCGGGCGGCTCCTGACCCCGGCGCAAAAGGACGAGATCGTCGACCTATGCCTCGACGAAGCCGGCGTGCGGCATCTGGCGGGGCGCGACTACACGACATTGTCCGGCGGCGAGCAGCAGCGCGCGCGTTTCGCCGCCTGCCTGTGCCAGATCCACGTGGGACAGAGATTGTCGCGAAACCAGGCCTTCCTGCTGGACGAGCCGATCGCGAGTCTGGACCTCGATCGCCAGCTCGCCTTGATGGACGCGGCCCGGGCGCTAGCGCGGCGTGACGGCGTCGCCGTCCTGGCCGTGCTCCACGATCTGAACATGGCGGTCGCCTACGCCGACGAGCTTCTCGTCATGAAGGAAGGCAGGATCGTCGCGCGCGGGCGGCCGGAAGAGGCGTTGACCGACGCGCTGCTGTCGGACGTGTTCAACGTCGGCCTGCGGACGAACGAGCAGCCTTTGGCCGACCTGCCGTTCGTCCTGCCGCAGCATCATGCGATGCGGGCGCGCAACCTCGGTCAGTGATCCGCAAGGGTCGGCGCGCGCGGCGCCACGTCCTTCAGCCGCACCACCACGTCGACGCCGATGACCTGCATGCCCGCGGGCGGCGCGATGGCGAGCGCCGGCTCGGCGTGCGCCGGCATGTCGAACAGCCTGTCGCTCTCCTCGACGTAATAATGGTAGTGCGAACCGGTGGTCGTGTCGTACCAGAGCCGCGACCCGTAAAGCGCGACCTCGCGCAGCAGGCCGCAGCGGACGAAATCGCGTAGCGCGTTGTAGATCGTGGCCTGCGAGGGCGGATAGCGTTCGGCGCGCGTCTCGTCGAAGAGCGTTTCCGCGGTGACGTGGCGTCCGCCGCCGCAGAACAGCAGGCGCGCGATCTGCAGGCGTTGCCGCGTCGGCTTCAGCCCCGCTTCCCGCAACATGCGCGCGTAGATGTCGGTTTGCTCCGGCAGCTTGTCCATGGTCCCGCCTCGACACGAGTATCGGTCGATTTGCCGCAGCGCCCCTTGACGGAGGTCAAATGTCGCGATCGTGACGCGGCGTAGCGTTTGCAGCGTTGCGCCGTGGGCAAATCAATGCCGGCGCCATCCCGTCGCCTCTGGCAACTTGATCGGGATCATAGATTAGAATCATTCTAAAGTAATAAACCCGTCGCGGATTGGCGGTCCACAATTCGGTCGGCCCGCCATCCGGAAGATGAGGGACCAATGACACGCCATCTGTTCGCGCTGACGCTTGCCGTCAGCCTGGGCGCGCTGACCGCGCCCGCCCGTGCGGCCGAGCCGATCGAGCCGATCGCGCCTGCGAAGGTAGCCAATGCCGCGCAGGTCGAACTCGGCAAGAAGCTCTTCTTCGACCCGCGCCTGTCGAAGTCGGGGTTTATCTCGTGCAACTCCTGCCACAACCTGTCGATGGGCGGCACGGACAATCTCAAGACCTCGATCGGCCACAATTGGGCGCAAGGCCCGATCAACGCGCCGACGGTGCTCAACGCCGTCTACGGCGTCGCGCAATTCTGGGATGGCCGCGCCAAGGATCTGAAGGCGCAGGCCGGCGGCCCGATCGCCAATCCCGGCGAGATGGCCTCGTCGCACCAGCTCGCGGTCGACGTGCTGCAGTCGATCCCCGGCTATGTCAACGAATACAAGGCCGTCTTCGGCAGCGACAAGATCACGATCGATGGCGTGACGACCGCCATCGCCGCCTTCGAGGCGACGCTGGTCACGCCGAATTCGCGCTTCGACAAATGGCTCGCGGGCGACAAGAAGGCGCTGAGCGCCGACGAGCTCGCCGGTTATGAATTGTTCAAGGACGCCGGCTGCACCGCCTGCCACAACGGCGCGGCGGTCGGCGGCGCAACCTTCCAGAAGATGGGCCTGGTCGAGCCTTACAAATCCACGAGCGCGGCCGAGGGCCGCGTCGCCGTCACCAAGGAGGAAGCCGACCGCTTCAACTTCAAGGTGCCGACGCTGCGCAACGTCGAGCTCACCTATCCCTATTTCCACGACGGCGAAGCGGCGACGCTCACGCAGGCCGTGGACACGATGGGCCGCATCCAGCTCGGCAAGAAGTTCACGGGCGCGGAGAATGCGAAGATCGTCGCCTTCCTGAAGACGCTGACCGGCGACCAGCCGGACTTCAAGCTGCCGATCCTGCCGCCCTCCGTCGACGCGACGCCGCGGCCGACTCCCTTCGGCAAGTAGGCGCTGCCTGCGATCAATCGAGGCCGGGCGATCCTTTCGCCCGGCTTTTTCGTTCCGGCCAAAATCTCCGATGCAGTTTCGCACGTTCCTCAAATGGCTTTCCGCTCCCGCGCTGCTCGTCGGCCTCGTCGCCGGCGTGTTGGTCTGGGGCGGCTTCAACACGGCGATGGAGGCGACCAACACGCTCGACTTCTGCATTTCCTGCCACGAGATGCGTGACAATCCCTACGCGGAATACAAGAAGAGCGTTCATTACAGGAACGCCTCCGGCGTGCGCGCGATCTGCTCGGATTGTCACGTGCCGAAGGACTGGACGCACAAGGTCGTGCGCAAGGCGCAGGCGAGCATGGAGCTTCTCGCCAAATTGCGCGGCGCGATCGACACGCCGGAGAAATACGAGGCGAGGCGCGTCGATCTCGCGCGTCACGAATGGGCGCGCATGAAAGCGACCGACAGCCGCGAATGCCGCAATTGCCATTCCTTCGAGGCGATGGATCACGCAAAACAGTCGCAGCGCGCCGCCGCCGCGATGGAAAAGGCGGCGCAACAGAACTGGACCTGTATCGACTGCCACAAGGGCGTCGCCCACAAGCTGCCCGATCTGTCGCGCGAACGTCGCCGCATGCTCGAGGCCTTGGAGCGCGCCGCCGCGGACGCGCCGCCGAAGGCGGGCGACGTCGTCGTTGCGTTGAAGGCGACGCCTTTTCGGCTCGCGGCGCCCGGCGACGACGAGAGCAACGACGGCGAGATCGCGGCCGGCGCCGAACTGCGCGTGATCGAAGCCAGGGATGAGTGGCTGAAGGCCGAACTTTCCGGCTGGCGTCGCGAGGGCTCCGACGAAACGCTCTTCGCGGCGATCGGCAAGCGGATCGTGCAGGCCTCGCTGTCTCCGCGCGCAGCCGAGCAGATGACGAAGCTGCGCGCGCAAAGCGATCCTGCGACCGACATGCAGTGGCGCGAAGGCAAGCTCGAGATCTGGACGCAGCGCGCGGCCGTCTCGTCCGATCGCGCGGCGCTGTCGGCCTATTCAGGCGAACTCTACAGCTCGGCCTGCAACTTCTGTCACGATCTGCCCCCGACGACGAAACACGACGCCAACGACTGGATCGGCACCATGAACGCCATGAAGCGCATGACCCCTCTCAGCGACGGGGAAGCGCAGTTCCTGCTGCGCTATCTGCAGATGCACGCTTCGGACGCCCGCTGACCGCAACCCCATCCGCAGGCGAGGCGCTCTATCTGGCCTCGCATTCGCCGAAGGCGAGACAGGCGATCTTGCGATTGACGTCGGTATCGCAGCTACCACCCTGTTGCGCGAAGTTGCGCCAGAAAAAGACTGCGTTTATCCCGCGTCTTGAAACGATTGATTTCACGACCGCAGCGTCGCGCAGACTGGTGTTCGCCAGCTCGAACGCCACCAGCAGCTTTGCGGGATCGGGCTGGCCCAGCACGGCCAGCTGCGAATCGAACGAGCGGGCGATGTCGCCTTGACGGTTCCTCGACCACAGAAAAATCGAGATACGGTCGAAAGCGCCCATCAATTCGTGGGCGTTGCTGGCGTCGATGCCGGTGGATTGTTGCGTCGGCGCGTCGAGCGGGTTCGTGTAGAGGATCGCCTTTTTGCCGGCGCTGTGAACGAGCTTGGCGTATTCCAGAAGGAAGCTGCGCGTGCGGGCTGGCGTCCGGCCGTCCTGGACCTCGTAGTCGAGCAAAACGCCCTCGGCGTTTTGGGGCAATCGCTTGTCCCAGATCAGGCAGGTGTCGGTCGTCGTCCGCGCGGGATCGGCCTTGGTCAGCTGGACGCCGCCGTCGCGTGCGTATCGTTGGGCCTGGCCGTCGAGACCGAGCGCTGTCGCCGTCTGGGCGAGCGTGCAGGCGTCCGCGGTGTTCGCCGAAGAAAAATGGAGCTGTGTCGGGCCGCGCGGCGTGACCCGCGGCCCGAAATTGGGTTTGGGAACCCTTCTCGGCCCGTGATTGCCCCATTGCCAGTAATAGACCGGAAAAGAAGAGGCGCTTGCGTCGATCGCATCCAAATTCATCGTCGCGAAGGCGGACGCCGGGAAATACGCGGAACGGCCCCTGGCGCCGTCGCGCGGGGGCGGCGCGTTCTGCAGGATCGTAACCGAGGGCTTGCGGCTGCCGTCGAAACAATTGGCGTCCGAATTCGCCGGGGCCGCACGAACGCTGGTCGGGCCTGAGAAACCATACGCGAGAAGGTAGAGCAGCAGCGCCAGCCCGAAAAAGGCGCGGGAACTCGTCGTCCGTGGCGCTCGCGGCAAAGGCATTCCAGATCGTTCCAAGTTTACGCCGCAATCTGCGTTTACGCCTCAATCTGCGCTGATATTGGGGTTGCGGGTAGGGCTTGGCAATGGGGCCGCCACGAACTATCATGATGTTGCAACGCAACTGGCTGCATCTATCTTGTTGGCAAATCGGGGTTAACGATGACTGAACAGTCCCAATCTGCGCTGTCGTCGTTGCGTGATCGACTTCAAGCGCGTTCGGCCGATTTTTCCAAGGATTCCACCGCAGGAGACCGGGCCCGTGTCGGCTTGCCGCCTTTGCCGCGGCGTCCCGCCCGGCCGGACGGGGTCGTGTTCGAGGCGCCGCTTTCCGCAGGCGATGTGTGGCAGCCCTCCCAGGAGCTTCACGTCGTTCATTCGCGCGACGATGATGCGGACGGCGCGCCCGCCGCCGTCGATGAATTGCAGGCGCGGCGCGACGCCCGAACTGTCGCGGAGGCTGGCGCGGCGTCGAAGATGCCTGCGCGCGGTTTCCAAAGCCAGCCGGAGATCGAAGCCGACGACGAAACTTCCCCGATTTCATCGCTGATGCGCTTGCCGTCCTTGCAGCGCGCGCGGGAAGGCTGGCTGTTCGTTAGTTTCCTGATGGTCGTCGCGTTGCCGGTGATAGCCGCGACGCTTTATTACGCCATTCTCGCCAAGCCCCAGTATACGGCGGAGTTTCGTTTTTCGGTCACCGAGCAGACTCCTGCCCTGCCTGGAGCGCAAGCTCCTCCGTCCAATTCGTTGTCGGGAGGCGGGTCGTCGTCGGCGGCGATGGCCACGCTCGCGGCGGGGATGGGAAGCGGCACGCTCAGCAGCGGGACGGTCCAGAATTATATCGTCGTAGACTTCGTGAAGAGCCGGGAGGCGGTCGAAGGACTGCAGAAGCAGCTTCAGTTGAAGTCGCTGATGGCTAAGGGCGACATTCTGTACAGGGTCGATCAGGAGGCGCCGACGGAATCGTTCATGCCCTTCTGGGGCAATATGGTCGATGCCGATTTCGATCAGGTGACAGGTCTGGCCTATGTGCGCGTGCGCGCATTCTCGCCGAGCGATGCGCTGAACATCGCGACGACGCTCATGCACATGAGCGAAAAGCTCGTGAATGACATGGCCAATCGGGCGAACGAGGATTCCGTGAAATTCGCGGAGCAGGAGGTTAAACGCGCGGAGGTTCGGGTGACCGAGGCCGCCAAGGCGCTCTCCGAATTCCGCAAGGCCGACAATGTAATCGACCCGAACAGCAGCGCGGTGCAAACCAACAATAATCTGGTGCTGACGCAGCGGCAGGCGCTGCTTCAGCTGCAAACGGAACTTGCTTCGCTGGAACGCCAGTCGCTTGCTCGCAATTCTCCGGTCGCCGCCAATCTGGCCGCGCGCATCGCCGCGGGAAAGGCGGAGCTCGAGCGTTTGCAGAACGAGACGCGCGAGCAGAGCGCCGGGCGCGGGGCGCTCGCGGGGCTGGTCGGACGATACGAGCAGCTTGACCTCGAACGTCAATACGCCAATACGGCCTATATGAGCGCGCTCCTGGCGCGGGATCAGGCGCGCGCGAACGCCGCCGCGCAGCACATCTATCTGACTCCCTACGCAAAGCCGTTCCTGCCGGAGGAATCGACCTATCCGAAACCGATCCGCTCCTTGCTTCTGATCTTTGGCGTGGCGATGTTCGTGTGGCTGATCGGTCTCCTGATCGTACGGACCGTGCAGGATCATCAGTTGTGACACTCGTCCGCACGTCGCGCCGGACTAGCCTGAGGCAATCTTTTCGGATTCAGTGGGCCATACTGCGCGCTGTAACCCGGAGGGAAGTCACCACAGTATTTGGCGTAGGCTACGGAATTGCTTTTGTCGCAGCTTTGCTGGAGCCTGTGTTTCACATCGGCATAATCGCGCTCTGGCACTGGCTGATTCGTGTCAACTCGATTTACGGTCCAAGCAAGGTTCTGTTTATTAGCTCCGGCCTGTACCCGTTGTTCGTATTCGTGCACTTGTCGACTTCTTTTACCGCGGTCGCGAGATCGGAGATCTCTGAGCGCCGTTTGCCGACGGTGCGGCTATCCGATGTTATATTGGCGCGGGCCGCGGTGAAGTTGCTTGTCTATGTAGCGGTGGGGGTCGTGCTTTTCGGCGGGATCGCTCTTTTCATCACGCCGATGGCTGTGCCCCACGATCCTTCGCGTGTTTTGCTCGCGATCGCATTGCTTGCCGTGATCGGCGTCGGGATGGGCTTTTGCAATATCGCCATAGAATCTGTGCTGCCCATCTGGCACATGATCTATTCGCCATTGTCGCGAAGCATGATGCTATTTGCGGGTGTCCTGTACGTACCGGACTTTCTTCCGCCTTTTCTGCGAGGGTGGTTGGCATACAACCCGATCTTGCATGAGGTCATCTTGTTTCGGCAGGGCTTCTATCCCAACTTTCCGTCGATATCCTATAGGCCGGGATATATGGCGGTCAGCGCCGGCGTCGTGCTATTCGTCGGGCTCGGATCGATGCGACTCATGACGAGGCGCCTTGATGATCGTTGATCTGAACCAGAGGGATTGACGTTTCGTCCGTCGCGGATAGCCGACGTCGCGCGGCGCTGTTTCGCTGATGCACGACGTTGCGGTTTCAGACGAGCCCTGGTTTGTGTGTGGGAGCTAGCTCCTGCCACGGTTTGCGGTTGGCCTTATCGAAGGAGGCAGTCGACGGAATATGGTTGTTCTTGAAACCGTTTCGCTGTCTTTTGAGACCAAGGGGCGTCGGCAGGTCATTTTCGACAAACTTGTCGGCATGTTGCCTACGAACAAGCGCTTTATCATTCTTGGCGCCCCCGGTTCCGGTAAATCCATCCTCATCAAGATGGTCGCTGGTCTGATACGGCCGGATTCCGGCTCGATCGAGAGAATGGCGCGCCTTTCCTATCCCGTCGGCTTTGGCGCCTGGTTCCGGCCCAAACTGACCGTCAAGCAGAACCTCGGCTACGCAGCCGACGTCTACGAAGTCGATCGGGACGAACTGATCGAATTCGTCGGCGAAGTCACGCGATTGCGCTACTGTTTCAGTATGAAATACGGCGAATTGCCTCCGCTGATGCGAGCTCAGCTGCACTATGCGACGAGTTACGCCATACCTTTTGACACCTATCTGATCGACGGTCTCATCGGCGCGGGCGATGAAGAGTTTCGGCTAACTTGCGACTCGATGTTCGAAGCGCGTGCGGCGGAAAGCGGGATCATCATGGCAACCCGCCATATTCAGCATGCAAAGAAGTATGGCGATTGCGGCGCCCTGCTGAGCAACGGGAAGTTGACCTTCTTCGATGATGTCAATTTGTTGGTTCAGGCTTACCGGGAGAGCAAGACCGAAGTCCAGGATTAACGAGGCGCGTCAGCGTCCTTGCCGTGAGACGCGCATCGAACGCAATAGGCAAGTTCAGCCGACGATGAGTCCGCGCGGGCTTTTCGCTCGAGCTCAGGACACGAGCGTCAAGCGATCGGCGCGAAACGGCGATTTATCGAAAAGGACACCTCACATGCTTTGCTCCCGATCGAATGGAATTCGCGCTTCGGCCATTGCGCTCACTTTCTCCTGCGCCTCCGCCATGGCGTCGGAATGCGACGGACATCCGGTGCAAACAGTGGAATTTCGGGGGAGGCCGATGACAGTTCGTATCGGGAACATGGCGCGGGCGCTGCCTGAGAACAGCGTTGTTGTTCTCGGCGATTCCATTGTGGCGCGTTGGCCGAAGCCGCAATTGGCCGGTGTCCTCGGCGACCCGATCGTCGTTCTTGCGAACGGCGGCGACAGGATCGAAAATACAAACTGGACTTTGACTCAGGTCGACCAGAGCAAGGCCAGGACGGTCAGGCGCGTCGTATCCGAGGTCGGCACGGCGAATCTCACTGACACCGGCTGCGAGTTCGTGGCGAGAACCCGAGCGTATTTCCAGAATTTGAGACGCGTTTTCTCAAATGCGAAAATCTACGCATTGAACATCTATCAAAAAGGTCTCGGCGGGCGCGCACGGGTTGAGCAGGTCCGGGCGGCGAACGAAGCCATAAGATCGGCTGCGGCCGACAATAACATCGCATATGTCGATATCCACGACCCTCTGGAGAACAAGTGCGTTGGTCAGGAGAGTTGCGCGCTGCTGGAAGCAAATCGTGTGCATCCATCCCAAGCGGGATACGATTTGTTCACCGCTGTCCTGCAAGACGCCATGCGCCGGCGATAGCTTCAGGAATCGTCGGGTTCCCGGCCCAGCGAAGCTCTCAGTTCTTTACATCTCGGCCGGTCGACGCTTATCAGATATGTCCGTCGCTGAATGTCCTTCGTTCAGAGAGGCGCGTCTTCAGCGGCTATGTCCATGAAGGATTTGTGATGACCTCGATCGTCGATCTCCCGTGGCTGCCGGCCGCTCCTGAAAATTTCACGAAGCTGTGCAGGCAGTTCTCGCAGAGCGAAGGGCCTGCCGGCGGAGAAGCTCAAGCGCTCGCCAACTATCGTCTTAATCCGTCGCAATCGGGCGCCTTGACGCGCGCAATCGCCAAGCGACGCAAAACGACCGATAACTTTTCTCCGCTCACGCCGCTGCGGCTCGGCATTCTCTCGAATGCGACGACCGACGTGATCGACGATTGCATCCCCGCCGCCGCGCTGCGTCACGGCGTAGTCGTCGAATATGTGTCTTCGCCGTATGACCAGGTCGTACAGCAAGCGCTGGATCCGAATTCCATCGTCAACACAAGCAAGCTGGACCTGGTGCTGCTCGCCGTCGATCATCGATGGCTGCAACTCGACCGTCCCTCTCTTGCGACAGCCGATGCGAACAAGGTCACGGCTGCATTGCAGAAGCTGCGCAGCGTGATCCAGGCGTTGCGCCAGAACGGCGTCGCCACGATCCTGCAGACCGTTCCGACTCCGCCCATGTCGCTGTTCGGCAGCTTCGATCGTCGCGTGTCCGGAACGGTGCGCGCCATGATCGACGAGATCAACCGCCAGATACCGGCGCTCGCCGCGGAAGCAGGCGGCTATATCCTGGACGTCGCGGCGCTCGCGGAGCGTGTCGGCTCGGACCGATGGTTCGATCCGGTACAATGGGCGGCTTATAAGCTTCCCTTTGCATCCGATGTCGTGCCCGCTTATGCCGATATGGTTGGTCGGCTGCTTGGCGCGGTGGCGGGCAAGGCGCGAAAATGCCTCGTTCTCGATCTCGACAACACCGTCTGGGGAGGCGTGATCGGCGACGACGGCCTTGAAGGCATCAAGATCGGACAGGGCAGCGCGCTTGGCGAAGCGTTTCTCTCCGTCCAGCATGCGGCGTTGGATTTGCGCGAGCGCGGTATAATACTGGCGGTCAGTTCGAAGAACGACGACGCCGTCGCGCGCGGCCCGTTTCGCGATCATCCCGACATGGCCTTGCGCGAATCTCATATTTCGGCGTTTCAAGCCAACTGGTCCGATAAGCCCAGCAATCTGAAAGCCATCGCCGCCAGCCTGAACATCGGCGTCGATGCGCTCGTGTTCCTCGACGACAACCCGGTCGAACGCGCCCAGGTTCGCGCGGCGCTGCCCATGGTGGCCGTTCCGGAATTGCCGCGGGATCCAGGCTGGTATGCGTGGTATCTCGCCGCCGCCGGATATTTCGAATCCGTCGCTTTTTCGGCCGAAGACACGATGCGCCTGGCGTCTTACGCCACCGATGCCCAACGCGCCAAGCTTCTCGAGCAGTCGCATGATCTCGGCGACTACCTGAGTTCGCTGCGCATGGAGATGGAAATTGCGCCGTTCGACGTTCAGGGACGACAGCGTATCACGCAGTTGATCAACAAGACCAATCAGTTCAACCTGACGACACGTCGCTACAAGGAAGGGGACGTCGAATCCTTCGAGACCGATCCGTCCACATTCACGATGCAGGTGCGACTGCGCGACTCCTACAGCGACCTGGGCATGATCGCCGTAGTGATCTGCAAGAGCTCCGAGACAGACGCCGCGCGGGAATGGCGCATCGACACCTGGTTGATGAGTTGCCGCGTCCTTGGACGGCGGGTTGAAGAAGCAATGCTCGCGCATGTGCTCGAGCACGCCAAAGCGCACGACGTGCGCCGATTGATCGGAACCTACATTCCCACCGCCAAGAATTCGATGGTCGCCGATCTTCTCGGTCGACTCGGATTCGCGATGCGCTCGGAAACGGCCGACGGCGTGCGGACTTACGAATTGGATGTCGAACAGTATGTTGCGCCCGCCGATTTGCCGTTCTTGATGATTACAACGCCGAAGGCGCCCGTTGCGGCGGATTGGAGTCCGGTCGCGGTCGGGGACACTGCGTGACGCCGTCGGATGCGTCTGCGGACGTCGTCAGGCGGGCGTTTTCGTCAACGGCCGGTCCAGTTCGTATTTTCAAGCAGACGGGAAATTCGACTTCGATCGGTTGCCAGAGCGTGACCGGCGGAGAAGTCGTTCATCGCGACACGCCTGCCGATGTTCTCGGCTATGGCTTCATGTTCAATCCCGGCGCGATATCCAGCGGCGCGCGCGGGATCGGCGCAGCGCGTCTACGGCCCGACACGCTTCGCGATTTCGTGCCGATTTACGAACAGAATTTTCCAGGCAAGTCGCCCGGAGAATCTCACGGCACGTCGATGTTGTCCTGGCTTGCCTGGCGCCGCGCGCATTTGGCCCTCCCCCAGGAACTCATGCTCTATCGAGCCCACGGCGCCGCTGGCAAAAGCCTCCGGGAGATTTCCAAAGGGACTCAGCCGTACGAAAACGGCCTGGTCGAATTGCGCCGCGCCACAGAAATCGCGGCGGGATACGGGAAGAGGGTCGTCTGCGAAGATTGCATTATCTCCAACGGGACGCAGGAACGAAAAGCAGGCGTTGGCCGATCCCAGTTCGTGCGCGAGCTCGAGGAGATCGCTCGCGATCACAAAGTGGATTGGTCCCAGATCACCGGGCAGACGGAGGATATCCGTACCTGGATCACTCAGCTTTCGGCGAACTTCACGCCTGCTCGGGCCATCGGCTCGGAAATCTCGCTGGCGCAGCTCGACTTCGTCCGTTCGAACAAGCTGGCGAGGATGGTCGGGCCGCGCTATCCCTTCCAATATGCGGACGTGTCGCATTTTGTCGCCGAACGCGGCTACATCTGGGAGGGTGAATACATAGCGAAGGCGATATTTCAGGAAATCCAGGGCGTCCCCTGGAAGGCGCTCGGTCAGGACATTCTCATACGCCGAGACGGGCGCAATGTTTTTGTCCATTTCGACCGTGGGGGACTGACCATCGACAAGACGACCTTGCCGCCCGCGCCGCAGCTTGGATTTGCGGTGCATGAGGGCGACGCGCAGATTTGCATCGAGGACGTTTTGGTGTTCGGCGAGCGGCAGAAAGACGATTCCGTCCGCCTGGCGCTGGAGCGTGAGCCAGAAGGCGACGACCTTTGGCTGTCTTACTCATTCGATGGGCCAGGATCGCGTCTCCGAAGCGAGGCAGGCTGTCCCGGCCCGGCCGCATGGGGAAATCTGCGGGATTGCGATCCGACGCCGAGCCGTTACTTCCGCGGTGAATCTCTTCCCAATTGGTGCGTCGTGATGAAAGAGCGAATTCACCGGCAATGAACGAGATCGCCTTTCTGACGCGCGCGCGGAAGTTGCGTCAGATTGACGGTTGCAGCGCAAACTGATACCGAAACGGGGTAGAATGCTGGCTTTTGCCGCCTAGGCCAATCCTTCAGATTCCCATGGAGCAGGAAGGCGCCTAATGCTAAATGCGGCGCTTGCGGCCAATGAAATCAATCGCGCAACTTCTCAGCCGTCTCCAGCCCCGGATAGGGGACGCGTTGCGGAATCCCGGCTCTGTCGAGAGAGGTGATATGGATACGATACGTGTCATGGCGATGGGTGGGTGCAACCTGAGGGGTCCCCTTGCGAAAGTTCGCGGTGTTGGACGTCGGGCGCCGGGTTCCGCTTGGAGCGCTGTTCCCGCAAATTTTCGTGTGGTCGGTCCGCCGTTCTGGACATACACATTCGGCGAAATTATCCAGACGCTCGATCTTTATCGCGGAGAGCGAAAGATTCCCGACGAGTATCGACCGATGTGCGGGATCGACCGTAATTTTGTCGCCAAACCTGAGATTTTGAAAGAAACCGACGTATTTCTGCTCGAGCCAAATACGTCGCAAGAGATATCCTTGGACGGCTATTTTCTGAATCGAGTTCCCGTAATCAACATGATGCATGCGCTCCGAGAGCTTGGGGCGGGGTACGGCAGTCAGGTCGGTCAGTGGTATAGTCGCGGAATAAATGGCCTTGATCACGAATTCGCGCAAAAGGTCGCGAAAGAACTGTCGCCGATACTGCGCGATGCCGATCTGAGTCCGAACGAGAAAGAGCTTTATCTGATGACCCTGAACGAGGCGCGCGGTTCAGTGCGCGATGTCGGGGAAGGCCTTCGTCAGGTGCTGTCAATCATCGATCGACCAGTAGGGCTTGTGACGTATACTTGGCAGTATCTTGAAGACGGTCGTTACATCAGTTGGCCGGCGGTCTTCATCAAGCAGGTGCTGGCGGCTGCGGAGAAGTTTTCGATTCCCGCCCTGGAACCGTACAAATACGTTCTCGAGCGCGGCGCCAAAGCCGCGATGCGCGAGGATATGCGCCATTACAATGGCGAGTTCGAGCCTTTTATGGCAGGGAAACTCGTCAGCTTTCTTCATGCCGTCGCAGGGCGGGAGTGTATAGACACGACCCAGGCCGTCGACGCCCCCCACTCGATCGCGCCTCGCATTTTCAAACCGCGTCCCTTACTTCATGTAAACGTCGCGTCGCCATTCGATCTGTATCTTGAACGACCGCCGCAATACGTGCTGAAACTTGCGTCGACTATGCATGTATACGAGCGTTCTTTCCTCTACAATCTGGCCAAGGAATACTATGCTGGAGATGGAATTATAGTCGATAACGGGGTATATCTTGGCGCTTCGACCTGCTCACTAGGGTATGGGGTTGGCGATTCCGATCTTCGCTCGAGCGTTATCGCCCATTTCGCAAGGCCAGTCACAGCTACGGATCCGGCAACGGTTACCGCGCCAAAATTAGGTCGCATGCGGCGCGAAGGGCTCGGCGACGAGTTTCGTGTCGGCGATTCTGTAGAAGATATCGTCAAAGCAAATATAAAGCCTGTAAGCGATCTCATTAATCTACGGATTGGCGAGACGGTCGACGCTGGCGGGTCAGGCCCGGATGTCGAGATCTTATTCCAAGACAATTTGAATGGTCGAGACGCCAACCTGCGTGCTATTCATATGTATTATCCGAAGCTAATACCAAATAGATCGATTGTCATTCAGAGAAATTATTTTATAGATAGCATGATGTATATAAGGATCCATCAGGAGTGTCTTGCCGAGAAATTTGAGTTCATTGGCGAGATCGGTTCCACGGCGATCTTTCGATGCAGGGAAAAGATAACCGAGGAGGAGGCGAAAAATGTTGCGGCCGCGTGCAAGGGACTCGACCGGCAATGCGCCTTTCTCGATGCGGCGACTGAGCGCAGTTCGGACCCGCAGCGGCGCTTGCTGATGATGATCTCCGTCGTGCGCCTGCTCGGTTATTCGCGGAGGGTTGAGGAGGCGCGCGCTCGCCTGAAGATGGTGGAAGCGGTTGTCGCGGAGATAGGCGAAGACAAGCTCTTGTCGCGCGTAAGGTCTTCGCTGCGAGGCGCCAGGCATATCTGCGCGCCCGATGAAAGCGGGCAGAGCCTTGCGCAGGCGCGCGAAATCGCGTAGGGCGCAAGTTCATGAGGGGCCTCTAGTGCGTCGTTTCGAAGCGATGCGGCCATTTCCGGCAATTCAAATCAGAGTGACATCGGCAATGACAATCGACAGCCTCGCCGCTTGGCCCAACTTGCAAAGACTGGCGTCCGCTGTGCTGGATGCGTGGCCGGCGCATCGTCGCGTCCTCGACAAATATCTCGGCGGCAGAGACGCGCAATTGCTGGATCATTCCGAATATGTCTCGTCGCTTGTCTGCAAGCTGACGGACCAGGGCGTCTACGACCTTGCGACGCTCGCGCAGTCCTATCGTTTTCTGTGCGAAAAGATCGTGTTGCCCGAAGAATTGTATTTCAGACGGCACAACGCCTATCGTCTGAGCACCTTCGAAGAGGCTTTTCGCGAAGTCTACAGCAACGACGAAGTCATGCCGAAATACATGGAGGGATTGCTGACCTCCTACGCGATCTGGCCTAACCACGTCGCGGCCAGCCATCACTATGCCCACACGTTCTTGAAGGTCATTGCGCCGGGCGCGCGCATGCTCGAGATCGGCCCCGGACATGGCATGCTGATGTATATCGCCAGTTGCGCCCCGAATATCCGCAGTCTGACGGGGTGGGACGTCTCCCAGGCCAGCCTTGATATGACCAGGCAGACGCTCGACCATCTCGGCGTGACGCGAGAATATACTCTGGCCGAGCGCAACATTTTCGCCGGCGCCGGAGCCGACGTCGGAACCGAAAAATTCGATGCGATCGTCCTCAGCGAGGTGCTCGAACATCTCGAACATCCGATGGAGGCTCTCGCAGCCATCTACGATTTGCTGGAGCCCGGTGGAAAGGCCTGGATCAACGTGCCGGTCAACAGTCCGCTGCCCGATCACATCTTCCTTCTGAGGAGCGTTCAGGAAGCCGTGGGGGTGATCGAAAAGGCGGGATTCGCCATCCATTCCTGGGATGCGTTTCCGGCGGGCGCGGTGACGCTCGAACGCGCCGTAAAGGAAGCCCTGACCATAAACTGCGTCATCATAGCAGAGCGGCCCGCCCGCCAATGATCGCAACCGAGGCGCTGCTGGGCCTGTTCGACGAGAATGCGACGGTCGGTCGACTGCCGGTCGGCAAGGTATTCACGATGGCGGACCAGGAGTCGTTCGCGCGCTTGTCCGGCGATCGCAATCCCATGCACATGGATTTCGTCGCCGCGCGACGCACGCAGGGCGGAGGGTGCGTCGTGCATGGCGTCCAGGCGACGCTTTGGGCGCTGGAGCAACTGGCCGCCGCGGGGCTGGATGTCGCGGGCGCCGAAGCGCTAAACGTGAGCTTCTCGAAATTCATCATCGTCGATCAGGCCGTGGCGCTGCACTTCTCGCGTAAAGGGACCACCGCGCGCGCGGAAATCGTCTTGGGCGGCCAGACCGCGGTCACGATCGCGTTCAAGTCTTCGAGCAAAGTCGCTGTTTCCACGCCGGCCTCTACGGCGGATTTGTCCGATTATCCTGAATTCGACCTGCTCGAGCGTCCGTTCGAACCTTCGCCCGCGGACATGCAGTCGTTCGTGCGCTGGATATCGCCGACGGGCTCGAAAGCCGAGTTCGAGGCGGCGTATCCGAACGCTTGTGCGCGTCTGGGAGCCGAAACGATCATGAGCATTTCGGCGCTGTCGTCCCTGGTCGGTATGGCTTGTCCGGGGCTCAATTCCATTTTCTCGGGCTTTGCGATTCAGTGGACCGCCTCGAGAGGCCAGCGGATCGGCGTCGGCGCAAGAACCAGGTCCTTCGACGATCGAACGAGGCTGATTCAGATCTCGATTGAAGGCGCACGATTTGTTGGAACCGTCTCCGCGTTCGAACGGATGCCGCCCGTCGAAACGTCCCTGGATCGCGTCAGGCAGCGCGTCAGCCCGCGTGAATTCGCCGGCGTCAGGGCTCTCGTCGTCGGCGGCTCGCGTGGGTTGGGCGCGGCGACCGCCAAATTGCTGGCCGCCGGTGGCGCACAGGTGACGATCACTTACTTTCAGGGCGCGGCGGACGCCGATCGGGTGCGCGAAGAACTCTGCGCGGCGTTTGGGCCGCAGGCGTGCGCGACAGCCAGGCTCGACATGCGGGACGCCTCGGCGGACCAACTGACGAATCTGACGAGAGACGTCACGCACCTCTACTACTTCGCTACGCCGCTGATTGGCGGGCAGAGGTCGGGCTCATTCGACGGAAAGGCGTTTGCGCAATTCGTGGACATCTATGTCCGCGGTTTCTGCAAGGTTGTGGATGCGATGGCTGGCGCCCGCAAGGGCGAAAAACTGTTTGCATGCTATCCCTCATCGATCTTTGTGGAGAAAAGACCCAAACAGATGACTGAATATGCGATGGCGAAAGCCGCCGGCGAGGTTCTCTGCGAAGATCTGATGCGTAACCACGCGGGGCTTTCGATTATCGCGCCGCGTCTGCCGCGCACCCTGACTGATCAGACCGCCACCGTGCCGCCAGTCGAGACGGCGGACGCGGTCGATGTGATGCTTCCGCATATTCGTTCACAGATGCCGCAGCCGGGGCCATGAGGAAAAACCTGGTTGCGGAGAGCCAACTCAAGCGATGGAGAAGCGAATGACCCGGGATTCCGTGAGGGAGATGATTGCGAGAAATCTCGCCGACGTTCTCGACGAAGATCATATCGACCTGACCGATCAGACGCGGGCGGACGAGGTAGATGGCTGGGATAGCGTCAACCACGTGAAACTGATCATTGCGATCGAGTCGGAGATGGGCATTCGTTTCGAATCCGATGAAATCACGTCGCCGGAGAACGTCGGCGCGCTGATCGACCTGATCATGTCCAAGAAGGCGGCATGACGTCGGATTCGGCATGAGGCCGGATGCGCCCATATGCTGAGATCGTTGGATTTCCGGCGATTGTGGCTGCTTGGGCGAACTTTGAAATGGCCCTTATTTGAGCTACAAGTTCGGCTAGGTTTTCGTCGTGGCGGGCGTCCATTCGGAGCAAGGTGGAAATGAAAGCTGTTGGTTCGTCTTCGAGCGTAGCGCCGTTTCCGGACGCCGCGGAGGCGCAGGACAAGATCGACCCGAATCTTGTCAGCGTGGTCGACAGCGAAACGAGCGGCGTCGCAAAGTCGGTCGCGCTCAAGGAGCCGACGCATTTTTCCGAGAAGTCCTTCAGCCAGTATATCATCGATCTCTGCAATGCCGGTCGGCATCGCGCGGCGGAAATCTACTATCTGAAGAATGTCCGCCAGCTGCTCGATTCCAACATGAACGGCAAGGAGAAGCTCAATCATCTGATCTATCTGCCCCGCATCATCCAGGGTGGAGGCGGGACGAAGCACGGCTATCAAAAGCTCCGCATCAAGGCGGCAGGCGTTGAAAGGGCGATCAAGGGTCTGGCGCTGCCCAAAGGCGGCGCGTTTATCGAACTCGGCTGCGGCGCGCATGATCCGCTGGCCCTGCCAACCTATTTTTATCTGAACGGCTTCGAGCCCTGCTACGGGATCGATCTGTTGCCGCCGCGCACCGAATATTATTCGGCGATGTCGATGTACGACATCTGCCTCAATGTTCGTACGTTTCCGCGTTCCTATTGCCGTCCCGGCGTCGAACCGAAGGATATTCTGGCGCGGCTCAAGGATTTCCACCTGACCAAATTCGAACAGGGGAATCTTGCCGCCGGTTTTGGCGCCGCCAAGGACAAGGTCAAGTTCCTGCAGGAAGACATCTGCGAGGCTGACATCAAGCGAGAAAGCTGCTCGCTGATTGTTTCCTTCGCGGTGCTGGAGCATGTGACAGACATCACGCGCGTCGCCCAGACGCTCTACGATCTGCTGCTGCCGGGAGGCGTCGTCTATCATTTCGTCGACCTGGCGGATCACAGATCGTATCGCGGCGATGGCGCATTCGGCCCGCTTTCCTTCCTCGCTGATGAAGTCGCGCCGCCGAACATGAATCGGTTGCGCGCGCCGCAGATCACGGAAGCGCATGTGGCGGCGGGCTTCGAGGTTCTCAGAGATTCGCGCGAAACCGCGGAAATGCCTGACGAGATCCTGAAAAACCTGCAGCCGCGCTTCAAGGCCTTCTCTCTGGAAGACGTGAGTGTCATCAAGCAGAGTCTGATTCTGCGGAAGCCTGGAACAGCAAGGACCTGAAGCGCGCTCGGTCGTCTTGAATCAACAAGCGCCTGCGGTCGATGACGGGGATTTGCGCTTTCGCTCCGCCCGCCTGTCGACCGCAATCATTCATCGTAGGCCAGAAACCGTGCTTCAATATGGTGAGGCTCGCGATTCGATCGTTCCTCCCGGTGCGCGCCGCCACAGCTTCGATGCACGGAAGGCGGATCGATGATCGGCCAATGCGTTGGCGGTCGGGAATCTTCCCGACGACCGATCATGCAGACTCGTCAATGTCTGATTGATATGTCCTGACGCTTTACGCGCTGGCGTTCTCTTCTCCGCCTATGCAATCTTGATCAGAGGACACGCCGAACTGATGAGCGATCCGCGGCTTACTCTTCCTTGCTGGCTCGCCGAATGTGACGCAATCCTTCCATGACGGCCGTGAAGATGAGCTTGCGTTCGGATTCGTTTGCGCCGCTCTCGAAATATTCGGCCACCTGACGCATCGTCTCGGGAAAAGCGAGGCAAGCGGCCTTGAGCCGCACGTTCTGCGCCTCCTTGTAGATCTCGATGACGGCGTTGAGCTCCTTCATCTCTTCTTGCGTCAGGGAATCGAAATCCTCACCAATAGCAAAGGTTTTCTTCGGGACCACGCCGACTCTTTCGCGGGTCGACCTCCCGTCACTGTCGTGATCGATACGAAGTACTTTGATGTTCTTGTCTTGATCGACGCACAGCAGCATGGTCCACCTCATTTTTGCGGCGCTAGCGCGCGTCGCATCTGCGAGAGCTGGTCGTGGCGTTTGTCGCTTTTGCTCGCGACGCCCATTGCGGCATACCAACCCATATTGACGATACGGCCCCGTCTGTCAAGCTTGGCCGTTCGACAAAGCCTAATAACAGGAGAGACTTAGTCATTCAACGGAAAGCCTGATGCCTTGGCGCCCTGCGTAAAAAAGCAGACGGAAGCCCAGTCTGAAGGCAATTATGTGGCGGTTGGAAACTTATAGGCCCGGCATATGAGCAGCTCACTTCCGGCGTCAGGCAGCAATGCAGAGACAAGAGATAGTCGCGTATTTAACAGTATATCGTCTATTTTATACATATAAATGACACATTCCCGTCAGCAGTCGTCCATGCCGCGGGGCCGGCGTCGAACGGGAGCGGCGCAGCGCTTGCGGCCGCCGACAGTCCGCTGGACCGCGGCCTGACCCTTGCGAACCTGCCGTTCTTTTGTTCAACCGATCAGTGCGCTTCCAAGAGTTCGTCGCCGCGCAGGATCATTCTGCCGCCTTTGAGCAACAGGCCTTCGTCGGCCGTGTAGACTTCGACACGATGTTCGTCGCCGTTCCGGAGCGCTTTGGGAAGCTGGATTCTGAAGCCGTGGTCGCCATGGCCGATGCCTGCGTCCGCCAGATCCTCGCGATGCAGTGACGCCGGCGTGCGAAGCAGGAACTTTCCGTCCACGAAGATGCAGACGTCGACCTTGTCGATGTCGCGGCCGACCCGCCAGACCCAGCCGTTGAGCCGGCCCGCCTCGCCGATCTCGCAATAGCCGTCGAGGCCAGCGGCTTCGAGGCTGGGGAAGTTGACCGAAACCTCCGCCACGGGAATATCGCCGTGTTCGCCGACCAGGAGCCGCACGATACGCGGTTTGCGCGCCAGCCGGCGTCGTAGGATGCCGCCTTTCAAATTGATCTCGAATCCGTGGCGTCGAAGATCGCCCGGAATCGCGTTGACGGTCGCCAGTTCGACGTTGGCCGACACCAGCCGCGGCGGTCCGTCGTTTTCGACGACATGGATGTTCACGAAGGAATCCGGCCGCGATTCATCACGTAGCCATCCGATCAGCTTGCCGTCGCGAACGGCCAGAAGGCCGCCGGTAAAGAGAGCCCCGCGCTCCGCGCCGATCCGCACGAGATGGCGACGCAGATTGTCGGGCATCGCCTCCACGGGGTGCGGTTCCTTGCGGGCTTTTCTCTTGTTCGGCTGCTCGTCCTGATATTGCGCGTCGATAAGCTCGAAAAGCGCGGGCATCTCGCGCTTGGCTTTCGGTTTCGTCCACGCTTTCCCCGCGCCGGGCCTCGCATTCGGTTTGGCCCTGGCGGGTTTCAGCTGCAGGCCTTTCGTGGCCAGCAGCAGGTCGCGCAACGCCAGCGGCGCCGCGGCCATCTGCGGACGAATGAGGCGGAAATAGCTGGTCGGGATGTCGTAGCCCTTCTGCCGCAGCCATTGCTCGTCCCAGCCCTGCACGCTGCCCAGCTCGATAAGCGCCGTCGTGCAGGTCAGGCCCAGCATTTGCGCGCGCGCGACAAACTCCATTTCGCTGCCGAGAACGCGATAATCCGACGAAAACCCGTCGACCAGCTTGAAGCTTTCCCGGCGAACCGCGAGCGGGACGGGCGTCAGATCCGTATGGAAGAACGATTCCGAGACGCTGCCCAGCACCGTCGCGCTGAGGTAGCTGTGGGCGTTCGCCTCTTCCGGATAAAGCACGCGGTAGAAGAAGTTCAGCACGTCGGATTTGTCGGAGCGCGCGACCCTCGACAGGGCGCGCAACGCCTGGCGGTTGAGAACGGTTCCCGACCACATGAAGAGCAGGTATTCGCCGGTCGCCCGATCGGCCGCCACATTGTACGACAGGCCGGCGTCGTAGTCGCTCGCCTCGACCAGCACGATCCGGCCTTCATGGTCGCCCTGCGCGCAAAAACTCCGGATGGCGGCGAAATCTTCGTTGGTGTCCACGTCGGCCGCCACGATGATCTCGTGGACGGGACTCTCCTGCGCGAGCAGCGAGGCGATGGTCGCCTCGAGCGCGGACAGGGAGCCGCTGTGGTAGACGCAGGCCGAAAAGGCGATCGGGCGCGCCTCCGGCTCGATCGTCGTCGGACCGAGCAGCTCCTGCAGCAGGCCCTTGCCGAGATTTTCGTGAAATTCCTGCCAGATTTCGATGTTGCGTTCGTTGGAGAAGCTCGGCCGCGCGACATAGGCGCCGTTCTTCAGCGCGCGCGCGATCATGTCGGCCAGCGGCACCGGATGGGCTTCGCAGAGCACCTGGGCCCGGTCGTCGGGATGGACGAGCTCGGGCGTTCCGCCCGATGTCGAGGCGATGAACGGGATGCCGCATATCGCCGCCTCGTAGACCGCCAGCGACGAATTCTCGATGATCGAGGGCATGACCGCCAGGCGAGGCTCGGAGAGCAGATAGTCGAGCGCCTCGTATTGCTGGAAATCGGTCAGGAGCTGAACTTCGCACGGCCAGCCGGCCGTTTCGGTCAGGATGTAGTCGACGACGTCCTGATCCGGCCGCGCGGTCAGGCGCGCGCCGGGCTTGCCCATGAAGGAAATCTTCTTCGGAAGACCGCCGCCGGTCCGCAGGATATGCTTGATCGCCTGGCAGAAGACGAACAGGCCCTTGCGCGCCTCGAGCCGCCCGAAGAAGACGATCTCGTCCACGACCATCTTGGTTTCGAACGCATCGGCGCGCCGGTCCTTCAGCGCGGCGAGATGGTCGAACGAGACGAGATTCGGTTGCACGAAGGTGCGGTTCGCCTGGATCCGGTAGCCCTGGCTCGACATCCAGCGCAGCAGATGCAGGCTGCCGCCGATCACGATGTCGCCGAGTTCGACGCTCCGGCGCTCGGCGTAGATCTTCGCCAGATCCTCGATGCGCTCGAGAGGCTGCGACCCGTAGAGGCGGTTCCAGAGCCATGGAGACGACGTCTTGACCACAAACAGCGTGTCGGCGAAGGCGAGCTTCTGCTTCTTGGCGACCAGGCTCAGATAACCGGAGCCGCGCCATTCCGAGACATGGACGACGTCCATGGGATGCTCGAGCAGATAGCGCAGCATGTTGTACGGCGCCGCCATCCAGCGGTTCGAGCCCGTCTGGAAATGGTCGACCGCCGCGTAATTCGGCACGGGCACGAACTTGACGCCGCGCTCGGCGTAATGCGCGATCCACTCCTCGATCGTCCCGTTCTCGCATTCCTGGCCGCGCAGATACAGGATCGTCGTTTCATGTCCCATCTTCGCCAGCATTTGGGCGAGATAGGCGTAGGTCGTGCCGATGCCGCCGTTGCGGACCGGCCCCACGATGTCTTCCGTCGCTATGCAGATTCGCAACGCGCGCGTTTCGCCATGCGGCTGCGGCAGCGCGACCAGCGAGGGGAATTCGATGCTCCAGGCGTCGAAATTGCGCGGCTGGATGTGATCGATCGTCCCCAGCGCGTCGGATGCGCAAGTAATGCGTTCGATCTCCGCGACGCCGATACGCTCCATGGGAAGCATAGCGCTGAGAATCCGCGCGGCTTCGGCGACCTCTTCCTTGTTCGCCAGCGAATCGGCTTCTTTACCGGTGACGTCGCTCAATCGATCAGGCCAATTCATTCACGCTCCACCATGCAGATGCGAGCCACGGCGCTGAGTAACACAGCGGCTGCGGATATCACAAATTGGAAATCCGACCAATCAAGGGCGAATCAGGACAGTCTGCCCATTCGGAGGGCGCGAGATCGCAGTTTTGGCGAAGTGTGGCGCGGAAATGACATTGCGCGAATCGCATAGCTCCGATGACGACGCTTTCGTCTGCGATGACGGGCCGTCGAGACAATCTGGAACGTGGGCCGGCGTTCGTCGGGCGCCGCGATGCGGACGCTACGCGCGCGAAATTTCAGGCGCGCGCCCGACGCGCGCCGGGCATGGCGGGTTTTCGCTGCCCGGCCGGCTGCAATTCGATCAGCGCGCCGCCGAGCATGACGTTGAACAGGCGCAGCATGAGCGCGATCTGCGCCTGCATGATCTTGCGCAGGTGCGGACAATTGGCCATCGAGCCCTTGATGACGCGATAGCCGAGCTCCGGGTCGTGCTCGACATAGCCGAGGGCCATGAGTTTTGCGACCTTGCGGCGCACCGTCGTGCGCGGCATTCCGGCGATCTCGGCCAGCGGCAGCAGGCGGATGTAGGCGTAGTCTTCCTCGATGCGCGCGCTGATCGCCGCATAGCGGCGCGCCAGCGCGGGGTCGGCCATCACGTGCCCGATGCTGGCGACCGAGATCGCCGCGAGGATGAAATAGCTGTCGATGTCGCCCTGGAAGCGCCGCGTCACGAGACGCGACATTTCCATGAAATATTGGGAGAAGCCGAAGCTGACGATCATGCTGTTGTCGCGCGCGGCCTCGCGCTGCAGTCTCGCTTTCATCGCATCCTCGCGTCCCCGCCGCGCAAAGGCGGCGACTGCTGTCCATTCTGGACATGCGATCGCTTGCGCCGTCAATCCGGCGGTCTGCTAAGGTGGCCGCGGGGCAGGTCCTGCAATAAGGCGGCAGGCTTAGAGGGAGGCAGGCTGGCGCATCGGCCGGCAGGGAAGGGACGGGCTGTTCGATCGGTCCGCCCTTCCCCCTGTCCTGTCTCTCCACACATCTTCCACGGGGCTTGCGACGGCGATGTCATGTCGCCCGGCGACGGGATCGCGCCTCAGCCCGGCCGCGTCAGCACGACCAGTTGATAGAGCCCGCCGAAGAAGCGCTGCGGCCGCGTCGCGACAACGCCGCGCGGCGCATAGTCGACGATTTCGTCGCGCCACAGGTCGAGCGCAAAGGGCTCGAGCAGCGTGAAGACGGGCCGCATCAGCCAGCGCCACGGGCTCCAGCGGCGTGGGCGCGCGTAGTCGACGACGACGATTGCGCCGCCGGGCTTCACGACGCGGAGGGCTTCGGCCAGCGTGCGGCGGCGGACGGCCTTCGGCTGTTCGTGCAGCAGAAAGAACAGCACGGCGCGGTCGAAGCGCGCATCGGCGAATTCCATGCGCGTCGCGTCCATCACATGCATGCGCGTCGGCGTCCTGGCGGAGAGCTTTGCGCCGAGATTGGCGATCTGGACCGGCAATGCGTCGATCACGTCGAGACGGCCGGCCTGCGCCGCGACGCGCGCCGACAGCGCCGCCGTGAAATCGCCGTAGGCGCAGGCGACCTGCAGCGTGCGGCCGCCGGGCGCGGGCCCGAGCGCCGCGATCGCGGCGTCGCGCAGGCGCCGGTAATTGCCCCACAAGATGGCGCCGACCAGCCATTGCCGCTCGAACAGGCGCACGGCGCGCGGATGGACGTAGGCCCACCAGTAATGATCGACGAGATAGGCCGGCGGCGCCGCGTCGTGTGGAAATCGCGTATCGGATGCAATGTCCACGCCGCAGGTATGGACGGATTCCATCTCGGGGAGCGCCTCGATCATGGCGCGATCAGGCGCTGATTCCCGCGCCGCCGCGTTGCGCTGCCGCAAGGCGGGCGTTCAGCTCGTCAGGAAATTCTCGACCAGCGCGATCTGCCCGGGAACGTTGAGCGCCGGCGCGTGGCCGCATCCCTCGATTTCCACGACGCGGCAGAGCGCGTTTTCCTTCGGCATGCGTTCGGCCGCCTCGCGCAGCAGCAGGTCGGAATTCGCGCCGCGCAGGCACAGCATGGGGCAGGCGAGCTTCCGCCATGCGTCCCATTGCGCATAATCGTCGGGGTGATGGACGAATTGCATCGCCATGTTCGGATCGTAATGCGTGGTGATTCCGCCGTCGGGCAGGCGGCGTGCCGAAGTCTCCGCCATGCGCCGCCATTGCGCGTCGCTGAGGTAGCCGTAAGGCAGATAGATCTGGCGTAGATAGGCTTCGAGTTCGCTCACGCGCTCGAAGCGCGGCGGCGTGCCGGCATAGCTGCGGATACGTTCGATCGCCGCCGGATTGAGCTCGGGCCCGATGTCGTTCAGCACGAGGCGCCTGATGCGGCCGGCGAGCGGTCCTGCGCCCGCGCGGATGGCGATGGCGCCGCCCATTGACGTGCCGACCCAGTCGAACGTCTCCCAGCCGATGGCGTCGAGAAAGGCCGTGGCCAGCTTCGCGTAGAATTCGAGGCAATATTCCGCCTGCGGTCGCGGGCTCCATTGCGACAGGCCGCGGCCGATCGTGTCGGGCGCGACGATGCGCCAGCGTCGGCCGAGAGCCTCGGCGAGATCGTCGAAGTCGCGGCCGGTGCGCGCGAGCCCGTGCCAGAGAACGAGCTTCGGTCTGCCGGCCTCGCCCCATTCCATGTAGTGGAGTTCGCGATCGAGAACCGTGACGTATTTCGAGACGGGTCCGTTCATGCTTTCGGTTCCGAGCGTCCTTGATTCCAGATCAGCTTATCTGCGTTTGAGCGATTCTGCTCAAACGCAGGCTGATCTGAAGAGAAATCGGCGCCGATGCGCGCGCCGGGCGCGCGGCGTGTCAGACCAGCCGACGGCCCGCTGCGCGCGCGTCGGCGTTGCGGGGCGCGAAAATCTGCCGGATGCCGTCGATCAGCGACCATTTGTTGCGCGCTTCCGCCAGTCGCGCGATGAAGGTCTCGGCCCATCGCGTCACGTCGTATTCGGTGATGCGCTCGAACATGCGCGCGTGGCGCGCGATGCGCTCTTCGCGCGGCATGGTCAGCGCGCGTTCGATCGCGGCCGATACGGCTTCGCGCTCGTGCGGATTGACGATCAGCGCGCCTTCGAGTTCGGACGCCGCGCCCGCGAATTGCGAGAGAACGAGCACGCCGGGGTTCGTCTCGTCCTGCGCGGCGACATATTCCTTGGCGACGAGATTCATGCCGTCGCGCAGCGGCGTCACCAGCGCGACCTCGGCGCTGCGGTAGATCCCGGCGAGCTGCTTGCGCGAATAGGACCGGTTCACGTAGCGGATCGGCGTCCAGGCGGCTTCGCCGTATTCGCCGTTGATCTGGCCGACGAGCGCCGTGACCATGTCCTCCATTTCCTTGTAGCCCTTCGCCTGCTCGCGGCTCTTCGGCGTGATCTGGAGAAAGGTCGCCGCGCCGCGCCATTGCGGCTTCTCGGCGAGAAGATGTTCGAAGGCCTGCATGCGCTGCACGATGCCCTTGGAATAGTCGAGCCGGTCGACGCCGAGCAGCAGCTTGCGTCCGCCGAGGCTCGTGAGCATGTCCTGGATGAACGTCGAATGCTGGGCTGCGCGCGCGGCGCGCGCGTAGATGCCCGTCTCGATGCCCACAGGGAAGGAATCGATCTGCATCCGGCGCCCGTCGATCTCGAAATAGCGGCCGCCGCGCGAGGGCGTCGCGCCGCGCGTCTCCAGATACTTGCCGTAATTGTCGGTGTCGTTGTCCGTCTGGAAGCCGACGAGATCGAAGGCCGCCAGCGCGCCGATGGATTCCGCGTTCCGCGGCAGCGCCTGGAGAATGTCGGGCGGCGGGCAGGGAATGTGCAGGAAGAATCCCATCGGGTTGTCGTGGCCGCGCGCGCGCAACTCCTGCGCGAGGCGCATCAGGTGGTAGTCGTGCACCCAGACGATGTCGTCGGGCTGCAGGATTTTCGAGACCTGGTCCGCGAAATAGCTGTTGACCCGGATGTAGCCCGTGAGGTCGGCGCGCGAATATTCCTGCAGGTCGACGCGATAGTGCAGCAGCGGCCACAGCACGCTGTTGGCGAAGCCGTTGTAATATTCCTGATAGTCCGCAGCCGACAGGTCGAGCGCGACGTAGGTGACGTTGCGGCCGTCGATGACCTCCGGCGCGCCGGGCGTATCCTCCGTCGTGCGGCCGCTCCAGCCGCACCATACGCCCTTGCGTCCGCGCAGCGCCGCTTTCACGGCGACCGCCAGCCCGCCCGCCCGCTTCTCGCCGGGCAGGGCGACGCGATTCGAAACGATTACCAGGCGCGCCACCACGCATTCTCCCATGTATCGGACAGGCGCATCGCCGTGTTGATGACGCCTGCCATTGAATAGGTCTGCGGAATGTTGCCCCACAATTGTCCGCTGACGGGATGCATGTCCTCCGACAGCAGCCCGTATTTGTTCGCGTGCGAAAGGATGTCCTGGAAAATCTCGCGCGCTTCCTCGCGGCGGCCGATGGCGGCGAGCGCGTCGGCATACCAGAAATTGCACACGATGAAGGCGGTCTCCGGCTCGCCGAAATCGTCGGCCGCCGTGTAGCGCATCACGCGCCCGTTGCGGCGCAGGTCGTGGCCGATCGCCTCGACCGTCTTGACGAAACGCGGGTCGGACGGAGGCAGGAGGCCGAGTTCGGCGATCATCAGCACGCTCGCGTCGAGATCGTCGTAGCCGAAGGCGCCGACGAGCGCGCCGCGCTTTTCGCTCCATCCGTTGTCGAGGATCGCGCGCCGGATCGGCGCGGCGCGGTTGCGCCAGTAGTCGGCGCGATCGTTGAGGCCGAGTCGCGCCGCGATATGGCCGAGCCTGTCGCAGGCCGCCCAGCACAGCGCCGCCGAATAGGTGTGCACGCGCGTGCGGCCGCGATATTCCCAGATGCCGGCGTCGGGCGTCAGCGCGAATTCCGCCGCGCGCTCGCCGAGCGGCTCGAGACGGCGGAACAGGGATTCGTCGCCCATGCGCGGCAGGCGGTGGTCGATGAACATCTGCTTGGCCGCCAGCACGACCGAGCCGTAGACGTCGTGCTGCGCCTGTTCGGCGGCGGCGTTGCCGATCCGCACCGGGCCCTGGCACATGAAGCCTTCGAGCAGGGACGCCTCGTTTTCTTCGAGCGAATGTCCGGGCACGATCGCATGCAGCGGGCCGATCGTCTCGTTGGGATCGGCGACGACGGACGTCAGATAGCCGATGTAGGATTCCATCGTCTGCGTCGCGCCGAGACGATTGAGCGCGCCGACCACGAAAAACGCGTCGCGCAGCCAGCAGAAGCGATAGTCCCAGTTGCGCGACGTGCCCGGCGCCTCGGGGATCGACGTCGTATGCGCCGCGATGATCGCGCCTGTCTCCTCGAAACTGCACAGCTTCAGCGTGATCGCGGAGCGGATCGTCTCGCGCTGCCATTCGAAGGGCACGCCGAGCGAGCGCGACCAGTCGAGCCAATAGACGCGCGTGCGATTCTCGAAATCGCGGGCGGTCGAATCGAGATCGCTCAGGAACGGCTCGTCCGTGCCGAAGACGAGAGTCACGACGCGCGTCAGAGCGAATTTGGTCTCGTCGGCGATGTAGGACAACGGCGCGTCGGTCGTCAGCCGCAGCACGTCGGCGCCGCCGAGATAGCGGATGTGATTGGAGCCGAGCACGGCCTGCGTCGGCTTGCCGCCGTAGCCGAACGTCGGCCGCACGCGGATCGCGATGCGCGGCAGGCCCGAGATCGGCTCGATGCGGCGCACGAATTGCGGCGGCCGGAAGACGCGCTCGTAACGGCCGAAGCGCGGCATGAAATCGACGATGCGCACGGCGCCGCCGTGCTTGTCCTCGAGGATGGTTTCGAGCACCGCCGTGTTGCGCGCGTAGGACGAGCGCGACGAGACCTGATCGTGCAGGACGACGTCGGAAAAGCCTTTTTCCTCGTTGCCCGACAGCAGCCGGCAGAAGATCGGGTCGCCGTCGAAACGCGGAAAGCACCACCAGACGATGCGCGCCTGGGGATCGACGAGCGCGGCGACGCGGCAATTGCCGAGAAGGGCGAGATCGAGCGGCTGCGTGTCCGTCATGCGCGGCGCGCCTCCGGCCGCATGCCGGCGAGGTCCGCAAGCCAGGCCCTGACCTCCGCCGGCGCGGCGAACACGCCGTCGGCCCCGTCGAGCCGCCGGCCGACCGAGAAGGCGCGGCCGCCGAGCGCCTTGGCGGCCGCGATGCCGGCTATGTCGGTGACGTCGTCGCCGATGAAGACCGGCCGGCGGCCGGCGAAAGGCGCGATCTGCATGAAGGCGCGCACCGCGTCGCCTTTGCTCGTCGACGGCGATTTGATCTCGAAGACGCAATGGCCGCGCATGATGGCGAGTTGCGGCGTCGTCCCGATCGCAGCGTCCAGCTCATCCCATAGGGCGGCCGCGCGCTCCTGCGCCGCGCGCCAGTGAACGGCGAGCGCCTTGCCCTTGTCTTCCACGAAAACGCCGGGGTGGCGGGCGGCGACCGCATGGATCGCCCGCCGCGCCGCCGCAGGAATGTCCGGGCCGCCCCGGTCCGCGATCGCGCCGTCGGCCTGGCCGCGCCATTGCGCGCCGTGAATGCCGCTGGCCGGAAGGCGCAGCGGGGCGAACAACCGGTCGATGTCCTCGATACGGCGGCCGCTGACGATCGCCAGGGCGCCCCCGAGGGCAAAGTATAACCTGTCCAATATCGTCAATATTTCGCCTGTAGCACGAGCGTTTTCCGGTCGTTCAACAATGTCCAATAAAGTACCGTCTGCATCGACGAATAGACAAAAGTCGCCGAACGCAAGATTCAACTGCGGTAATTCAGACATAAGCGGCGCTGCCCATTTGTGTCCCGCTCGGCGGAGACTTTAACGATCCAGAGGCAATAACTCAATCGCTTCTTTCCGGTTCCGCTTGTGGTTGGATAGACATGGCGCCCGCATCGCCCTATCTTCAGGCGCCCCCTTGAATTTCCACATGGTCTCCAGGCGGTCGGCTTGCAATTTCCTTTTCCGGTCATGGTCTGCGACGTCGGCGGCACCAATCTGCGCATAGCGATCTGTCGTGCGCCCGGCGGCGCGCCCGAAATCGTCCTGAAGCAGTCCACGTCGGCCCATCCTGGGCTCGAGGACGCGCTGCGCGAGGCGGCCTCGATCGCCGGCGCCGCGCCGCGCTCGGTTCTCGTCTGCGCGGCCGGCCCGGTGGCGGGCGCCCGGGTCAGGCTCACGAATGCCGATTGGGCCGTCGACGGGCCGGACCTCGCCCGCAGGCTCGGGCTCGATCAGGGATTGCTGCTCAACGATTTCGAGGCGCAGGCCGTCGCTCTGCCGCATCTGGCCGGCGACATGACGTCGACGATCTGCCCGGGGGTCCCTTCCCCCACCGGGCCGATGCTGGTGCTCGGGCCCGGCACCGGCCTCGGCGCCGCGGCGCTGCTGAAGGCCGGCGGGCGCTGGGTGGTGGCGACGACGGAGGCGGGTCACGCCGATTTCGGCCCGGCCGATGCCGCCGAGGAGGCGATCTGGCCGCATCTCGAACGGGTCGAGGGGCGCGTGACCTTCGAGAGCGTCCTGTCGGGGCCGGGGCTCGCCCGGCTCCATGCGGCCATGCGCGCGGCGCGCGGGCTCGCTCCCGGGAAGGTCGACGCCGCCGGGGTGCAGGCGGCGGCGCATGCGGGAGACGGCGTCGCGATCAAGGCGATCGGGATGTTCTGGCGGCTCGTGGCGCGCTGCGCCGGCGACCTCGCGCTGATCTTCCTCGCGCGCGGCGGCGTGACGCTCTCGGGCGGGGTGCTGCCGCGCCTGGTCGACTGGCTCGACAAGGAAGAGTTTCGCCGCGTCTTCGTCGCGAAGGCCCCGATGAAGGACGTGCTCGCCGCTATCCCGGTGCGGCTGATCGTTCACGCCGACGCCGCGCTGTTCGGCATGGCCGAGCTCGCCGCGACGCCCGGGGATTATGCGATCGACTATGCGGCGCGCGCCTGGCGTCGGGACGCCTGAGGCGCTTCAGGCTGCGTTCGGCGTCGGCGACCGCATGAGGATCGAATAGAGCGCGGACGGGTCGCGCGTCGAGCGCAACGTCGCCACCAGGCTCTGGTCGCGCAGGACGCGCGCGGCGCGCGACAAGGCGTTGAGATGATCGGCGCCGGCCGTTTCCGGAGCGATCAGCAGAAAGATGAGGTCGACCGGCGCGTCGTCCAGCGCCTCGAAATCGATCGGCTTCTCGAGCCGAGCGAACACGCCGAAAATCCGCTCGCAGCGCGCGAGCTTGCCGTGCGGGATGGCGATGCCGCCCCCGATCGCGGTCGAGCCGAGCCGCTCGCGCTGGATGAGCGCGTCGAGAACCTCGCGCGAATCGAGGCCCGACAGTTCCCCGGCCTTCTCGCTGAGCTCGATCAGCGCCTGCTTCTTGCTGTTGGCTTTCAGCGAGGCAATGACCGCCTGCGGGGATATGAGATCGTTGAGCGATATCATCCGCACTATCCTGTTTTCGCCCCGCGGCCCATCCGCGCCGGAGGCGATGGCCTCGATCGCGCCCGACGCGTCCTGCGCCGCCCGTCGACGCGACTTACTCTGATCGCAGCCGCGATCTGCACGGACCGCGGACGCGGTCGACGCAATAACCATGCCGGTTCGCCGGTCAGGACGAAGGCTTCGCCTTGTCGCCGCCGGCGGGATCCAGCCAGCCGATATTGCCGTCGTTGCGACGGTAGATGATGTTCACGCGGCCGGTCGCGGCGTGGCGAAACGGCAGGACCGTCACGCCGGTCATGTCCAGTTCCATGACAGCGGCGGCGATCGTCATCGCGCCGAGCCGCGTCGTGGTCTCCGCGATCACGGTCGGCGCGAATTCGTGCTCGGCGGGCGCGTCGACCTCCTCGTCGAGGGCCTCCAGCACGTAGCTGGCGACCATGACGCCGGCGCCGTCGGCCTTCTCGTGCTTGCGCTCCTTGAGCCGGCTCTTGTAGCGGCGCAGCCGCTTCTCGATCCGGTCGGCGGCCTGGTCGAAGCAGGCGTAGGGCTCCTGCGCCCGGCCGTCGGCCTGCACGGTCACGCCGTTCGTCAGATGCAGCGTGCAGTCGGCCCGGAAGCCCGAGCCCTCCGGCGCGATCGTGACATGGCCGGTCGGCTCGCCGTCGAAATATTTCCCGGCGGCGGTCGCGAGCCTGCCCAGCACATGCGTGCGCAGGGCTTCGCCGATGTTCATGTTCTTGCCCGATACCCGCAACGACATCTCTACCTCGGTCTGCTTCTGGTTCGTCGGTTGGTTCTTGGCTGGACTTTACGACGGCGGCGTTCGATCTGGCGGTATGGCGGCGAGCGGGAAACCGTTAGAAGCGCGCGCCGGGGAAGTCAACCGGCGCGAAACCCTGTTGAAAACTGTTATAAATCAAACGTATACACATGGACTATTCCCCGGCGCGCCCGAATCTACGCCGGTTGGACCGCCAGAGCCGCCTTTTCCCGCCGCCGTTCGACGGAGGAGGGGATGCGCAGGCTCTCGCGATACTTGGCCACCGTGCGGCGCGCAATATCGATATTGGCGTCCTTCAGCCGCGTGACAATGGCGTCGTCGGAAAGAACCGATTCCGCGCTTTCCTGATCGATCATCTGCTTGATCCGGAAGCGCACCGCTTCCGCCGAATGCGCCTCGCCGCCGGCCTGCGCGGAGATCGAGGCGGTGAAGAAATATTTCATTTCGAACAGCCCGCGCGGGGTGGCCATGTATTTGTTCGAGGTGACGCGCGAGACCGTCGATTCGTGCATGCCGATGGCGTCGGCGATCGTGCGCAGGTTCAGCGGCCGCAGGTGCTCCACGCCATTCGCCAGAAAACCGTCCTGCTGGCGCACGATTTCGCTGGCGACCTTCAGGATGGTGCGGGCGCGTTGCTCCAGGCTTTTGGTCAGCCAGTTGGCGTTCTGCAGGCAATTGGCGAGGAAAGACTTGTCCGCCTCGTTGACGCGGGCGGCGTTCACCGTCGCCGCATAGGTCTGGTTGACCAGCACGCGCGGCAGCACGTCCGTGTTGAGCTCTACCTGCCAGCCGCCGTCGGCGGCCGCCTTCACGATCACATCGGGCGCGACGGGTTGCAGCGTCTCGCCGCCGAACGCCCGGCCGGGCTTCGGGTCGAGCCGCCGGATCTCGGCGACCATGTCGGCGATGTCTTCCTCGTCCACGCCGCACAACCGGCGCAGCGTGGCGAATTCGCGCTTGGCGAGCAGGGGCAGGTTGGCGATCAGCGCCTGCATGGCAGGGTCGTAGCGGTCGCGTTCGCGCAACTGGATCGCGAGGCATTCGGCGAGATCGCGCGCGCCAACGCCCGGAGGGTCGAAGGTCTGGACGAGCGCCAGGACCTTTTCGACCCGTTCGGGCGAGGCGCCGAGCCGCGCGGCAGTTTCGACGACGTCCTCGCGAAAATAGCCGGCTTCGTCGAGCGAATCGATCAGGGCGCGGCCGATCAGCCGGCCGGCCGGATCGGCGCAGGCGACATTGAGCTGTTCCGTTAGGTGCTCGGCGAGCGTCGGCTTGGCGGCGACATAAGCTTCGAGATTGGGCGCTTCGCCATCGCCGGCGCCGCCGCTCGCCCCGCCGGTCCAGGCGGTGGTCGACAGGCCGGCCTCCTCGGCGCTCGCGCTCGGGGCGGCCGGCGTCGGCGGCGCGTCCGCGTCGAAGGCGTTGGAGACCTCGGTGCCGAGGTCGGCCGAGAGCTGGGCGCTGTCGACCGCGAGCTCCGAGCCCGCCCAGTCTGGCGCTTCGGCGGCTTCGGCCCCGCGCGCCTGGTCGGCCTCGGTGAACCGGTCGATGGCTGGCGCGGCTTCGGGACCGATATCCCGGTCTTCGGCGCGCTCGAGCAGGGGATTGCGGTCGAGTTCGTCCTGGACGAAGGCGGTCAGTTCGAGATGCGAGAATTGCAGCAGCTTGATCGCCTGCAGCAGTTGCGGCGTCATCACCAGGGCGTGACCCTGCCGCATCATGAGCCGCGTGGATAAAGCCATCTGCACCACTCGAAACCGCCCGGCGCACGGCCGGGAACCATTGCTGCGCCGCACAATGATATACGGCCCGCTTTTTGCTTCAAGCATTTTAGCGAAGGGCGGGCCGCTGGGAAGCGGCCCTGTGGATTACCCGGCTTTTGGGTTAAGAGCCCGTCGCGCGATCCGGCTAAAGCCCTGTATGCGCAATATAACTGCGATTATGCGTCGGGCTGATGAGGATTTCGTTGACGCAGACGTGCTGCGGCACCTCGGCCACATAGACGATAATGCTGGCCACGTCTTCCGCCTGCAGCATGCGCGCCTGTTCTTCCACCGTCGGCACGACCGGGCGCGATTTCAGGATCGGCGTCGCCACTTCGCCGGGGCAGATGCAGCAGGCGCGCAAATTGTTCTTCGCATTCTCCATGTTGAAGGACTCGGTCAGCGCCACGACCGCGTGCTTCGAGGCGACATAGGCGGGCCCGGTCAGCGGCGACACGAACTT
This sequence comes from Rhodoblastus sp., assembly GCA_036796555.1. GTDB lineage: Bacteria > Pseudomonadota > Alphaproteobacteria > Rhizobiales > Beijerinckiaceae > JAJXWB01. The sequence goes on from DAIRCS010000002.1 coordinate 86,483, forward strand.
GCCCGCCCAGGAGGAGACGTTGACGATCGTGCCCTCCTTCTGCGCCGTCATGGCCGGCAGAACGGCGCGCATGCAATACATGAGTCCGTCGAGATTGATGCCGATCACCTGATCCCAGCCCTCGTTGGTGACGTCGGGCCAGTTGCGCGCCCGCACGTTCACGCCGGCGGAATTCACCAGAAGGTCGATCCGGCCGAATTTGCCGACGATCGTCTTCGCCGCCGCCTCGACCGCCGCTGCATCGGCCACGTCGAGCGGGACAGGCAGAAGGCGCGCGGCGTCGCCGCCCTTGGCGACCGCGCTCTTGATCGCCGCCTCGACGTTTTCGGCCCGCCGCGACGTCACCGCCACGGACCAGCCGCGCGCCGCCAGCATTTCCACGCAGGCCTGCCCGATGCCCGTGCCGCCGCCTGTCACCCAGGCGACGCGACTTTTGTCCTTCATGATGTCCTCCCTTGGGTTTTGCGGGAGGATGGCATGGGGCCGCCGGCGGACCAATGCGCTGGCCGCGTCCGCGGCATGCGTCACATCCGGAAATCGTCGCCGAGATAGAACCGCCGCACGTTGGGATCGGCCACGATCGCCTCCGGCGGCCCCTCGGTGAGGATGCGGCCGGCGTGGACGATATAGGCGCGGTCGGTCATGCCGAGCGTCTCGCGCACCGAATGGTCGGTGATGAGCACGCCGATGCCGCGATGTTTCAGATGCCGCACGAGGCCCTGGATGTCGGCGACCGCGATCGGGTCGATGCCGGCGAAGGGCTCGTCCAGCAGCATGAAGGACGGGTGGCCGGCGAGCGCGCGCGCGATCTCGCAGCGTCGCCGCTCGCCGCCGGACAGGGCGACCGAATTCACCTTGCGCAGCCGCTTGATGTCGAATTCCTCGAGCAGCGCTTCCAGCTCCTCCGCGCGCTTGTGCGGGTCGGGCTGGGCGATCTCGAGCACGGCGCGGATATTGTCCTCCACGCTCAGGCCCCGGAAGATCGAGGGCTCCTGCGGCAGGTAGCCGACGCCGAGCCGGGCGCGCCGGTACATCGGCAGCATGGTGACGTCGTGGCCGTCGAGCTCGATCAGGCCCGCATCCGGCCGGATCAGGCCGGTGATCATGTAGAACAGCGTGGTCTTGCCGGCGCCGTTGGGGCCGAGCAGCCCGACGACCTCGCCGCGGCGCAGGTAGAGGCTCACGTCCTCGATCACCCGGCGGCCCTTGTAGGACTTGCCGAGGTGGTGGATGCCGAGCACGTCCTCTTCCGTCGGCACGTCCGGCGAGCGCTCGACGGGCGCGGGCGCGCCGTCGTCCGGAAATTCCTCCCGGCGCCGCCCGCCGGGCAGCAATCCCTTCAGCCGCGCGACAAGGCTCGCGACGAAGCCCGCCGGCGCGGGCTCCTCGCGGCGCTCATCCGAAGACGGGGGGTGAAGGGGGGCGTGCAAATCGAATGCGCCTCAATTCCTTGCTGCAGAGGGCGTAGCCTGCGCCGCGCGCGGTTGCAACGGGCGCCGGGCCGGCCATGGGCGGCGGAGGATTACTTGCCGGTTTCCTTGGGCGTCAGCACGGTGCGGGCGCGGCCGACCACTGTCGCCCGGTTCGTCGCCATGTCGTAGATCAGCTTGTCGCCCTGCGTGACGGTCGTGCCCTGGGTGAAGGTCACGTTGCCGATCAGATACCACTTGTTTTCCTGGCGGTCGTAGACGCCGTTGTCGCCGGTTCCGACCTTGTCCTTCTGCGCGACCGTCACCGGGCCCTTCATCTCGACGCGGCGGACGCTGGAATCGGACGATCCCGAAGCCGCCTTGTCGAGATAGATGGTCATGGTCGAGCCGCGCACCTTGGTCGGCCCCTGCGTCGCCAGAACGTTGCCGGTGTAGACCAGCTTGTTCTCCTTCTCGAAGAATTCCAGCTTCGAGGCGTCGACCGTATAGGGATCTTTCGCGCTGGCGCCGGGCAGCATGGCGGCGGCGGCGGGCGAGGCGGCAAGTGCGAGCAGAAGGGGCGAAGCGGCGAGAGCCGTCGTCAATTTCACTGGGATGTCTCCGCATCGGCGGGCGCGTCGGGCGTGTTGTCGGTGAACACGGAATGCACCGGGCCGAGAAATTCGAGCCGGCGCGTGGCGTCTTCGTAGGTCGCGCCGGCCGCCTCGATCCGGCCGTTCGGCAGGTCGACCATGACGGGCTGTCGCGATTCGAGGGTCGAGGCGCGCATGTCGGCGGCCGCCTGGGTCAGCTTCATGTCATACTGGCCCTGGTTGTGCACGCGCACCGCGCCGGACAGCTCCAGCTTGTCGGTCTCGGAATCGTAATGGCCCTTGGCCGCCTGGATGACCGTGGTCGAGCCGTCCTTGGAGCCGAGCTTGGCGTCGACATTGTCGAGTTCGAACACTTTCGGCCGGCGCGTGTCCTGCACGACGGAATTGGCCTTGATCTCGTAGGGCTGGCCGTCGGCGCGATAGCCCGACAGGCGCGGCCGGTCCATCTTGATGCGCGTGCCCTCGAGCCCGACGCTGGCGACCGACAGGCCGCCGATCTGGAGGCGGTGCAGCGGATCGAAGACCAGGATGAAGCCGATGAGGCCGACTGCGCCGATGCAGACCGCGATGATCGCGCGCCGCAGGAACTGGACCCGCGCCGTGTGCCGGCCGGCGTCGACGAAGGCCGCAGGACGCCGTCCGCCGAAATCGGCGAAAGACGATCGCTCTTCGTATTGCGGCGACGTGTCGGACATCAGGGGTTCCAGCGGGGCGCAGGGGCGCGCGCCCTTAAGACGCAGGGCTTTGGCGAAGTTAAGGCCGCAGCGTGAAACAATTCCTTATTCGTGGCTGAATATGTCGGTCTCCGGCCAGCCCATCAAGTCGAGCCTGGCGCGGGTCGGCAGGAAGCCGAAGCATGCGGCGGCGACCTCGGTCCGCCCCTCGCGCGCCAGCATCAGCTCCAGCTTCTCGCGCAGGGCGTGGAGATGCAGCACGTCCGACGCCGCATAGGCGAGCTGGGCGTCGGTCAGCGTATCCGCGCCCCAGTCGGAGGATTGCTGCTGCTTGGAGATTTCCACGCCGAGCAATTCGCGCAACAGGTCCTTCAGCCCGTGCCGGTCGGTATAGGTGCGCGCGAGCTTCGAGGCGATCTTGGTGCAATAGACCGGCGCGCACATCGCGCCGAAGCGATTGTAGAGCGCGGCGATATCGAACCGCGCGAAATGGAAGATCTTGGTGACGGAGGCGTCGGCCAGCAGCGCCTCGAGTCGCGGCGCGCGCGTCTGGCCCCTGGCGATCCGCACGACATCGGCGGTCCCGTCGCCGCGTGAAAGTTGGACCACGCACAGCCGGTCGCGATGCGGATTGAGGCCCATCGTCTCGGTGTCGATGGCGACAGACACGCCGAACGCAATGTCGGCCGGCAGGTCGCCTTCGTGGAAGCGGATGGTCATGAACAGCCCCGGTGAAAGATTTGTGGCGGTCTAGCAAGGGCAGGGCGGCTTGTCGAATGGCGGTCCCGAAGGGATTCGAACCCCTGACCTTCGGTTTAGGAAACCGCTGCTCTATCCTGCTGAGCTACGGGACCGGCGCGCCTGTCTTGCCGCAATTCGGCGCAAAAGCAAAGGCGGAAGGGACCCTGTCGGGGCAACAATGGCGCGCTTGCTGAAATCCTTCCTCGCGGGCTTCGCCGGCACGCTCGCGCAGATGACGCTGAGCTTTCTCAAGACGCGCCTCGGCATCCTGCCGGAATTTCAGCCCTACGAGCAGTTCCAGCGCGCCCTGAAGGCGCTGACCGGCGCTTCGCTCTCGCCGTCCCTGGCCTACGCGCTCACGTTCATCAACGGCGCCGTCATCTGGGGCTTCATCTTCGCGCGGCTCTACCGCTGGCTGCCGGGCCGGACGCCGCTGCGCAAGGGACTGTTCTTCGCCCTCTGCGCCTGGCTCGGCTCGAGCCTCGTGCTCCTGCCCTTCATGGGTCTCGGCCCCTTCGCGCTCGGCGCGGGGCTCGGGTTCGGGCCGGCGCTGTTCATGGCGGTGGGCCTGACCGTCTATTCCTGTGTCATGAGCTTCGCCTATCACGCGCTTGTGGGCGACGGCCGCGACGGCGCGCGCCCTTGACGACCGCGCCGCCGCCCGTTCAATTGTCCGACCAAAACGGGAGACAATGATGAAGGCCGCCGTCCTCACGGAAATCAACAAGCCGCTCGAAATCCTCGATCTCGAGCTCGATCCGCCGAAGGCGGGCGAGGCGCGCGTGAAAATGAAGGCGACCGGCGTCTGCATGTCCGACTGGCACATGATGAACGGCGACTGGCCGGCGAAGCTGCCGCTCGTGCCCGGCCACGAGGCGGCGGGCGTGGTGACGGAAGTCGGCCCCGGTCCCTCGCACGTCTCGGTCGGCGATCACGTCATCTTCTCGTTCTCCTCGCATTGCGGCCATTGCCGCTACTGCAATTCCGGCAAGTCGGTGCTCTGCAACGGCCATTCGGCGCCGGGCTTCCTCCTGCCCGACGGCACGACGCGCCTGAAGTTCAAGGCCGAGCCCGTCTACCAGATGGCGCGCATCGGCACCTTCCGCGAAGAAGTCGTCTGCTCGCTCGAAAATCTCGTGCCGATCCGCAAGGACCTGCCGTGGACGATCGCCGCCATCATCGGCTGCTCGGTCGCGACCGGCGTCGGCGCCGTCTATCGCGCGGCGAAGGTCGAGGCGGGGTCGAGCGTCGTCGTCATCGGCTGCGGCGGCGTCGGCCTCAACATCGTGCAGGGGGCCAAGCTCGTCGGCGCCGGCAAGATCATCGCGGTGGACCTGCTCGACAACAAGCTGGACTACGCCAAGCAGTTCGGCGCGACGCACACGATCAACGGCAAGACCGAGAACGTCGTGAAGCGCGTGCGCGAAATCACCGGCGGCGGCGCGGACTACGCCTTCGACGCGATCGGTTCGGAAGCGACCGTGCTGCAGATCGTCGACTGCCTCTGCGCCGGCGGCCGCGCCACCATGGTCGGCATTCCCTCCGTGCAGGTGAAGGCGGGCATTTCGCCGGCCTCGATGGTCTTCCAGGAGAAGACGCTGGCTTCGTCCTTCTACGGTTCGATCCAGCCGGACATCGATTTCCCGATCCTGGCCGACCTCTACATGGACAAGAAGCTGGACCTCGATTCCCTGATCTCGCGCACCTATGCGCTCGACCAGATCAACGAGGGCTTCGACCAGCTCCGCAAGGGCGGCGTGGCGCGCGGCGTGGTCGTTTTTGACTGATTTGTGACTGCCGCGGACGCTGTCTAGGTTGTGACACACCTTTTCGTTACAAGGCCCTGGAGGCCGCGTAACGGAGTTGTGCGTCATGGCCGATACAGATGTCGCCGACGACCAGACCCGCCGCGGGCGCTACGCCCGCGGCAAGGCGCTGCGAAAGTCTTGCCCGCGCGAGAAGCACGGCGAGTTTGCAGGCCGGCATGAACGCGATCCCGTCGCCATTCTCGCCGAGGGCGACGTCGGCCGCATTCCGAGACTGCTCCCCGTTCGCTACGCGCGCATGACGCAGTCGCCCTTCGCCTTCCTGCGCGGCGCGGCGGATGTCATGGCCGCCGACCTCGCCGGCGAGCCGATGGCGGGCGTCCCCGTGCAGGGCTGCGGCGACTGCCACATCATGAATTTCGGCGCCTTCGCTTCGCCGGAAGACAACATTCTCTTCGACATCAACGATTTCGACGAGACGCTGCCGGGCGTCGATTTCACGCTCGACCTGAAGCGCCTCGCCGCTTCCGTCGCGGTCGCGGCGCAGGCCGGCGGCTTTTCCGATCGCAAGGCGCGGGCTTTCGCCGCGAGTTCGGTCGCCGCCTATCGCCGCTACATGGCGGATCTCGCGCTGCTCTCGCCGCTCGAGATCTGGCATAGCCGCATCGACCTGCCGCGCGAGATCGCCTCCTTCTCCAATCCCGCGCTCGCCCGGCGCCTGCGCGCGGCGCTGATGAAGGCCGGCCCCGAACTCGACCGCGACGACAATTTCCCGCATCTGGCGACGACGCAGAACGGCGCCGCGCGCATCGCAGATCGTGGCGACACGATCTTCCATCTCGATCCCGCGGAGACCGGCGAGACCTTCGATCCGCAAAACGCCTTCGCAGCCTATCTCGCGGGCCTCACGCCGGACCGCGCCGCGCTTCTGTCGCGCTATCGCCTCGCCGATTTCGCCTTCAAGGTCGTCGGCGTCGGTTCGGTCGGCACGTTCTGCGCGATCGGCCTGTTCCTGTCGGGCGACGGCGAGCCTCTGTTCCTGCAGGTCAAGGAAGCGCGCCGCTCCGTGCTCGAACGCGTCTCGCCGCGCGGCGATGCGCCGGAGGATCAGGGCCGCCGCGTCGTGGAAGGCCAGCGTGTCCTTCAGGCGGCGAGCGACGTCCTGCTCGGCTGGGTCGACGATTCCGCGCAGGCGCGCCATTTCTATGTGCGCCGGCTGAAAAACCGCCGTCTCGGCTCGCTCGGCGAGGTTCTGGAAGGCGAGGCGCTGCCGGCCTACGCCCGACTCTGCGGCCGCACGCTCGCCCGCGCCCATGCGCGCTCCGGCGATCCCGCCGTCATCGCCGGCTACATCGGCCGCAGCGCAGTCTTCGACGACGCGCTCGCGTCCTTCGCGATGAAATATGCGAAGCAGACGAAAGCCGATCACGCGGCGCTCGTCGCGGCGAAGGGAGCGCCCTCGGACGCTGCGAAGAAAAAGCAAAAGAAAAAGGCCGCCGCGGCGGAAACGCCGGCGGCGGCCTGAATTCCGGACCGCGAGCCTTCAGGCTCGCAACCCCGTGATTTCAAGCGAGCCTGAAGGCTCGCGGTCCATCAATCCTTCGCGCGTTCCACGTAGCTGCCGTCGTCCGTCTGCACGACGACGCGCGTGCCGGTCTGGATGTGCGGCGGCACCATGACCTTGGCGCCGTTCGACAGGATGGCGGGCTTGTAGGAGGAGGAGGCCGTCTGGTTCTTGATCGCCGGCTCCGTCTCGGTGATTTCCAGCGTCACGCGCGGCGGCAACTGGATGGCGACCGCATTGCCGTTGAACATCGACAGGATGACCTTCATGCCTTCCTGCAGCCACACGGCCTGGTCGCCGATCGTGTCCTTGGTGACGATCACCTGCTCGTAGTTCTCGTCGTTCATGAACGTGTAGCCGTCGCCGTCCTCGTAGAGATACGAGAAGTCGTGGTCCTCCACGAAGGCGCGCTCGACCTGCTCGGTCGTCTTGTAGCGGTTCGACACTTTCACGCCGTCCGACAGGCGGCGCATGTCGATCTGGGTCGTCGGCGTGCCCTTGCCGGGGTGGAAGCTCTCGGCCGTCAGCACGACGTAGAGCTGGCCGTCCTCATGCTCGATGATGTTGCCCTTGCGGATGGAAGAGGCGATGACTCTCATTTGCGTCCTCGATTGAAGGCTGTGGACGCCCGGACTATGGTCCGCCGGACTTCAGAGGATCGCCCGTAAGCGATCCGGCCTGCCGCAACCCTAAAGAATGGTCTGATGCACGAAGCTTCGCCCTGGTGGGCGCCGCACGTTTACGCCGATCGCCGTGATTTCCTCAAGGCGCGCGGCCGGATTGCTATAGCGTGCCGCGCCTTTTTTCAAGCCGAAGACTTCGATGAGGTCGAGACCGCCTGCCTGCAGGTTTCGCCGGGCGCCGAGACGCATCTTCACGCCTTCGCCACGGAACTGGTCGCCGGCGACGGGGGGCGCTCGCGGCTCTACCTGCACACCTCGCCCGAATTCGCCTGCAAGAAGCTGCTGGCGGCGGGCGAGGAGCGCATCTTCACCTTCGCCCGCGCCTTCCGCAATGGCGAGCGCTCCGCGCTCCACCATCCCGAATTCACCATGCTGGAATGGTATCGGGCGAAGGCGCCCTATGCCGCGATCATGGCCGATTGCGTCGCTTTGGCGCGGGCGGCGGCGGAAACGGCGGGTGCGCGGGCGCTGACCTGGCGCGGCCGGACGGCCGATCCCTTCGCCGAGCCGGAAATCCTGACAGTGGCGGATGCGTTCGGCCGCTTCGCCTGCGTCGATCTCCTCGCGGCGCTGGACGATCGGGAGGCGCTGGCCGCCGCCGCCCGCCGCCTTTCGCTCCGGGTAGCGGCGGACGACGACTGGTCGGACCTCTTCTCCAAAATCCTCAATGCGCGGATCGAGCCGGAACTCGGCCGCGGCCGCCTGACGCTCCTGACCGAATATCCGGCGCGCGAGGCGGCGCTGGCGCGGCTGAAGCCGGGCGATCCGCGTGTGGCCGAGCGCTTTGAAATGTATGCCTGCGGCGTGGAGCTCGCGAACGGTTTTGGCGAGCTGGTCGACCCCGAGGAACAGCGCGCCCGCTTCGAGGCGGCGATGGCCGAGAAGCAGCGGCGTTACGGCGAAGCCTTTCCGATCGACGAGGATTTTCTGCGCGCGCTCGAAATCATGCCCGAGGCGAGCGGCGTGGCGCTGGGTTTCGACCGGCTCGTCATGCTGGCGGCGGGCGCGGAGCGGATCGAGCAGGTGCTGTGGACCCCGGTGGCGGCGTGTGGCGCTTAGATGTGAGCGGTTCATCATTAGGTGGAAACGGCGTCGTCATTGCGAGCCCGGCAGAAGTCGGCTTTTGCCGACTTCGCCTGAAAGCGAAGCAATCCATCCACCGGGATTTGATCCAGTTCCGGGGATGGATCGCCACGTCGCTCCGGTGAAACCGCAACGCGGTTTCACCGGAGTTCCTCGCAATGACGGCCGGATGATTCGACTTCACCCTGAAACGCTCCTAGCCGATGGAAGTGTATTGCACTACAATACACTTCACTTTTGGAGCCGCCCATGAAGCCCGCTGGCCAGATGACGCTGACCCTCACGCAGGAACTCGAACAATTCGTTCGGGAAGAAGTCCGTCGCGGCGCCTTCGCCTCCAGCAGCGAATATGTCCGCGACCTCGTGCGTGAGCGCTACCTGAAGGAGCGCGAACGCGCCGACCGGCTGAAGGCGCTCGATGCGGCCCTGGCCCGCGGACTTGCGGATGCGGAAACGGGGCGGACGATGCCGATCGAGGAAGCATTCAGGCGGTTGCGGGCGGAAATGGCTCTGCCGGACGAGAAATCCAAAAAGTGAAGGTCGTCCTCGCCGAGGCGGCTCTGGTCGATCTCGTACGCATCGGTCGAGCCATCGCTCTGGACAGCCCCGCCCGCGCAGAGACATTCGTCGCCGAGCTCCATGATCGCTGTTTGCAACTGGCGGACATGCCCCGCGCCTTTCCGCTTCTGCCGCGCTGGGAAGAGCGCGGCGTTCGCCGCCGGCCCTTCGGCGACTATTTGATTTTCTATCGCGTGACCGGCGATACCGTTGAGATTCTGCATGTCCTCCACGGGGCGCGGGACTATGAACCCATTCTGTTCCCGGACAGATGACCGACAGGAGAGTTGTGACCCGCCCCGAGCCGCCCCGCGCCCGCACGTTGACCCGCCCCGCCGATTTCGTCGCGGCGGGCCTCGTCCCCCCCCCCGCGGCCGAAGGGCTGGCGCAGGGGGCCCCCCCCTATTCCCCCCCCCTTACCCGCCCTCCCCCCGCGCCCCTGGCGG
>DAIRCS010000002.1:96030-113940 GCA_036796555.1 Rhodoblastus sp.
CCGCCCCCGCCGATCCGATCGCCCGCCAGTTCCTCCCCGACCCGCGCGAACTCGAAAGCGCTCCGCAGGAGCGGCTCGATCCCATCGGCGACGACGCCCATTCCCCCTGCGAAGGGCTCGTCCACCGCTATCCCGATCGCGTCCTGCTCAAGATCGTCTCGGCCTGCCCGGTCTACTGCCGCTTCTGCTTCCGCCGCGAGACTGTCGGCGCGGCCAAGGGCGGGATGCTGTCGCACGCGGCGTTCGAGGCTGCGCTGGACTACATCCGCGCGCGGCCGGAAATCTGGGAAGTCATCCTCACCGGCGGCGATCCCCTCGCGCTGTCGCCGCGCAGGCTGGCCGAAGCCGTGCGCGCCATCACCGCCGTCGGCCATGTGAAGACGATCCGTTTTCATACCCGCGTGCCGGTCGCGGCGCCCGATCTCGTCACGCCCGAGCTTGTCGCCGCCATCAAGGTGGAGGGCGTTTCGACCTGGGTCGCGCTGCACGCCAATCATCCGCGTGAGTTGGGCTCCGAGGCCCGCGCCGCGCTGGCGCGCTTCGCCGACGCGGGCGTGCCCCTCGTCAGCCAGACGGTGCTGCTGCGCGGCGTCAACGACAATGCGGACACGCTCGCCGCCCTCATGCGCGCCTTCGTCGAGGCGCGGGTGAAGCCCTATTACCTCCACCATCCCGATCTCGCGCCCGGAACGGGCCACTTTCGCCTGCCCATCGAGGAGGGCAGGCGGATCGTCGCGGAAATGATGCGCCGGGTTTCCGGCCTGGCGCGCCCGGCCTATGTGCTCGACATTCCCGGCGGCTACGGCAAGATTCCGCTCGGGCCCGAAATGGCGGCGCCCGATGGCGCCGGCGGCTGGCTGCTCGAGGACCCCGCAGGCCGCGCGCATTCCTATCGCGACGATTGAGCCGGCAAAGCCAAAACCGTGCCTCCGCCGGCGATCCGTGCGAAATTCGCCGTATTCCGATTCGATTTCCCCGGCTCATGACAATTCGTTTCGCCAGAACCTTGTTCAGCGCCGCCGTCGTCGCGTTTCTTGCCGCGGCCGCGCCGATGCAGGGGTTGCGCGCCCAGCCGGCCGCCCAGCCGTCTGCCGCCGCCAAACCTTCGGCGGACGCGCCCGGCGGCGAGACGCCGTCGCCCTCCGCCGATGCGCCTTCGCCCGCGCCGTCGGAGCCAGCGCCCTCGGCCGACGAGGCGCCGCGTGTCCGGACCTCGGCGCTGATCGATCAGGCCAAGGGCCGTCTCGACCAGGTCACGGTCGCGCTGCGCCGCGATTCGCTCGACGATGCGACGCTCGCCAGTCTCAAGGACTCGCTCGGCCCCGCCAGTGGCCAGCTCCAGCAGGCCATCGACATGCTCGGGCCGCGGCTCGCCGACGCCAAGGACCGGCTCGACAAGCTCGGCCCCAAGCCCGACGCCAAGGCGCCGCCCGAAAGCGCCGACGTCACGCGCGACCGCGAAGACCAGCAGAAGCGCTACGCCCGCGCCGAGGAATTGCTGAAGCGCGCACAACTGCTGGCGCTGCAGATTGACCAGACCAATGCGCGCATCGTCTCGCGCCGTCGCGCGCTGTTCGTCGGCGCGCTGATGCAGCGGTCCTACAGTCTTCTGTCGCCGGCGCTCTGGACGAGCGCGGCGACCGATCTGTCGTCCGACCTGCGCGCGCTGGCGACGATCGCCGGCGACTTCGTCAGCAACGCCTTCGAGAAGCTCAGCGGCTGGCGCGCCGTTCTTTTCTTCGCGCTGCTCGGCGTCGTCGGCCTCCTCAATCTGCCGGTCTACAGGCTGGCGCGCCGCATTCTTTCGCGCGAGCCGACCGTCGCCGAACCCGGGCGGTTCCGCAAAGCGCTGGGCGCGTTGTGGACGGCGCTCGTGGCCGCCGCGCCGCCGATTTTCACCGTCATGGCGCTCTTTCTGCTGCTCGACGCCTTCGACCTGATGAGCGCGCGCATCACGCCGCTCAAGCGCGAGCTGATTGTCGGCGTCGCCTTTGTCGCCGCCATCGCCGGCGTCGCGCGCGGCCTGTTTGCGCCCACCCGGCCGAGCTGGCGGCTCATCGCGGTGGACGACGCCATTGCCGATCGCCTGTCGCGGCTGGCGATCGCGCAGGCGGCCATCGTCGCCGCCGCGAACGTCCTCCAGGCGCTCACCGACATATCCGCGGCCGCGCTTCCCGTCACCGCGGCCGTGCAGGGCCTCGGCGCCGTCGTCTTCGCCGTCGTCACCGCCGGCGCCATCTACGGTCTCGGCGAGGGCGACGAGGACGAGGCATGCCTCGGCCCGCGCGTCGTGCAGCGACCGCGCTGGATCGGTCTCGCGCGGCTCGCCGCATGGATCGCCATCGTCGCGATGAGCCTCGCCGCGCTGCTCGGCTACATCCCGGCGGCGGCGTTTCTCATGACGCAATTCGTCTGGATCATCGGCGTCGTCGGCGCGCTCTGCATTCTCACGCCGCTGGCGACGGCGGGCCTCGAGGCGGCCTTCCAGCCGACCACGTCCTTCGGCCGCACGCTGATGGGCGGCGTCGGCCTGCGGCGCGAAGGCGTCGCGCAGATCGGCATCGTGCTGTCGGGTCTCGCGCAGCTCTTCATTCTCGCCATTGGCTTCGGCGCGATCGTCGTGCCCTGGGGCCTGCAGTCGGACGATGTGCTCGGCGGCCTGCGCAACGCCTTCTTCGGCTTCAGCATCGGCGGCGTCACGATTTCGCCCTCCGCCGTGGTCGCGGCGCTGGTCCTGTTCGCCCTCGTCTATGTCGGCACGCGCGCCCTTCAGAACTGGCTCGACAACCGGCTGATGCCGGCCACCAGCCTCGACGCGGGCCTGCGCAATTCGATTCGCACCAGCGTCGGCTATGTCGGCCTCATCCTGGCGATCTCGATCGCGCTCTCGCAGATTGGCCTCGGGCTCGACAAGATCGCCATCGTCGCCGGCGCGCTGTCCGTCGGTATCGGTTTCGGCCTGCAGTCCATCTTCAACAATTTCGTTTCCGGCATCATCGTGCTGTGGGAGCGCTCGATCCGCGTCGGCGATCTCGTCGTTCTCGCCGGCGACGAGCAGGGCTACGTGCGCAAGATCAACGTGCGCGCGACCGAGATCGAGACGTTCGACCGCGCCACCATGATCGTCCCGAATTCCAATCTCATCACCGGCGTGGTGAAGAACTGGGTGCGCAACGACCGCGTCGCCCGCGTCAAGATTCCCGTCACGCTGAACGTGGGCGTCGATCCGGAGAAGGTGCGCGAGATCATGACCGGCGCGGCGAAGGAGAACGAGAAGGTCGCGAAGATTCCCGCGCCTTCCACCCTCTTCGTGTCGATGGAGCCCGGCGGGCTGAAATTCGAGCTCGTCTGCTTCGTCGACGACGTCGAGACCTCCGGCCGCACCAAGAGCGAATTGCACTATGCGATCTTCGCCGCCTTCAAGGAGGCCGGGATTCCGATTTTCGGCGCGCCCGTCGTGACGCAGGTCGCCCTGCAGGGCGAAATCGCCGACGCGCTGGCGGACCGCATCCGCGAGGGACGCACATGACGTTCACGCGATCTTAGGCGCGCGCGACTATCGAGCGACCATGAATAAGCCCCTTCGCACGATCAAACGCCTCACGCCCCTCGCCGCGCTCGCGCTCGCCGCCTGCGCCGAGGCGCCCACTGTCGTTCCGCAGACGACGCAGGAGCCGAGCATGTATCGCTCGCTGGCCGCGCCCGGCGCCGTCGTCGACGCCGAGGCCGCGCGCGCGATGATCTCGCTCTATCGGTCCAACAAGGGCCTCGGCCCGCTCGTCGTCGATCCCGGCCTGCAGAAGGTCGCCGAAGCGCAGGCGCGCGCCATGGCCGCCGACGGCAGGATCAGTCACGACGCCCACGGTTCGCTGACGCAGCGGCTCAATGCCGCCGGCTATGGCAGGAACATCGCGGTCGAGAATGTCTCGGCCGGCTATCACACGCTCGCCGAAGCCTTCTCCGGCTGGCGCGATTCCCCGCCGCACAACGCCAACATGCTGGCGAAGGGCATGAAGCGCATGGGCATTGCGACCGCCTATGCGCCGGGGGCGAAATACAAGGTGTTCTGGACGCTGGTCATGGCGGATTGACCGGCCTCACGCGCCGCCGCCCGCCTCCGACGCGCTGATGCTGACGAAATAGCCGTCCGGATCGCGCAGCGAGAATTCGGGCGTTCCCGTATTCGGGTTCACATGCGGCTCTTCTTCGAAGGGCGACAGCCCTCGCGCCCGCGCCAGCGCGGCCGCGTAATCGTCGACCCGAAAGAACAGCAGCAGGCCGTTGCCGGGCGTCGCGGCTTGCGGATCGCTCAGTGTGGGATGCCCGTGCGCGCCCCATTGATGGAGACAGAGCAGCACCGTTCCGTCCCGATCGACGATCTGGCCGAAATCATCATGCGCCGGCGCGCTGCCCGGCAGCCCCAGCAGGGTCCGATACCAATCGTAGCTGCGCGCCACGTCGGCGACGCCGATGATCGTCCACAGGCGCATCATCCGGCGGTGGTCCTCGTCAGACGGGCGCCGCCGCCATCGGCATGGCGGCCGCGCCCCACGACGCCTCCGCCGCCGGGCGCTTCGCGGCCTTCGCCTCGCCGCTCGCCAGCCAGTTGCGCAGGAACATGTCGAGCCATGCGGCCACCGCACGGTCGTGCTGGAACCAGCCGGCCAGATGTTCGTGCGGCTGCTGCGCATTGGGCGACTGCATGCGCTCGTAGGCGCGCGTCGTCCAGCGGCACATCATGGCGTAGGTGACTTCCGGGTGGAACTGCAGCGCCACCGCGTTCGGCCCATACTGGAAGGCCTGCGTGGGGAAGAGATCGCCTTCGGCCAGCAGCGTCGCGCCCCTGGGCAGGTCGAAGCCCTCGCGGTGCCATTGATAGACGGTGCGCGGCATGCGGCCGCCGAAGGAGGCGTCGCCTTCGGCCGTCGGCTGGATATTGTAGTAGCCGATCTCCGCCGAGCCGCAGGACTTGTTGAAGACGCGGTGGCTCAGATGGCGCGCCAGCATCTGGCCGCCGAGGCAGACGCCGAGAAACGGCTTTTCTTCCTTCAGAGGAACGCCGATCCAGTCGGTCTCGCGCGTCATCCACGCGTCGGGATCGTTGGCGCTCATCGGTCCGCCGAAGATGATCGCCCCGGCATGGTCCTGCATCGTCCTGGGCAGGGGATCGTCGAAACGCGGGCGGCGGATGTCCAGTTCGCAGCCCTGCTCGACCAGCAGGCGGCCGATCCGGCCGGGCGTCGAATGCTCCTGGTGCAAAATGATCAGAACGCGACGCGGGTGCGGTGTGGCGGTCATGGGCTCCGGTTTCCGTCGGTTGGCGCTCTTAATGCAGGCCTTTGTGTTCATTTTTCGGTCCCGGCGAGCCTTTTGGCCTGACGGGCCGCGAGTTGCGGCAGGGTGATCGAATGCGGGATCCATGCCAGACCGGCGGCCATCGCCTGGTTGAGGAGCCCGGGCGTCACGACGCGGCGGCCCGCCATCAGCCCGTCGTATCCGGCGACGACGGTCTCGCGCGCGCCCGCGGCGCCGGGCGGAGCGGTGAATGCCCGTGTATTCATGCCCGCGCGGGCCTGAAACCCCGTGACCACCGGCCCCGGGCAGAGCGCGGTGACGCGCACGCCTGCAGGCCGCAACTCCTCGGTCAGCGCCTCGGACAGGGACAGGACATAGGCCTTGGAGGCGTAATAGACCGCCATGCCCGGACCGGGCGCGAAGCCGGCGATCGAGGCGACGTTGAGCATGCCGCCCCGCGTCGCCTTCAGATCCGGCAGGAACCGCCAAGCCATCGCGGTCAGGGAGCGCACGTTCAGGTCGACCATGCCGAGCTGGTCGGCGATCGGCAGGTTCGCGAAGGGCCCGCTCAGGCCGTATCCCGCGTTGTTGACGAGATATTCGACGCTTGCGCCGGCTTGCCTCAGGGCGGCGGCGAGCGCGTCCGGCGCCTCGGGCCGCGCGAGGTCCATGGCTACGACCATGGGGCGGGACTTGCCCCTGGCCGCGATTTCGTCGGCCAGCGCCTCGAGCCGGTCGGCCCGGCGGGCGACCAGCGCCGTTTCGTGGCCGCGCTCGGCGAACAGGCGCGCAAATTCGGCGCCGAGCCCCTCGGAAGCGCCGGTGACGAGGGCGATCCTGCGCATGCCGGTCATATGCCGCTCCCCTCGTCGTCCCAGGGGTTTTCCGGCATCGGTTCGACGCCCGCCTTCTCGGCCTTGCGCTTGAGCCGCATGCGGTCGCGCCCGGAGACGCCCAACAATTCGGCGACGCGCCAGACCGTATTCTCCTCGAGTTCGTCGGCGTGGCCGTCGGCGAAGGCGACGTCCCACAGGAGTTCGACCACCGCGAGCCGTCCGGGTTCGTCCAGCGCGCGCTTGAGCACGCTGGTGAACTGGTAGAGGTCGATCGCCTCGCGCTCGCTCTCCTCGGCGCGCCGCATCAGCTCGCGCGCGGCGCCGGCGTCGAGCTCGAACCGCGCCTCCAGTATCCTGCGCAGGCGGCGCTGCTCCTGCGGCGCGACATGGCCGTCGGCGTTGGCCATGTGAACCAGCAGGGCGGCCGCGGCCACGCGATAATCGTCCGGCGCGAAGCCCTGTTTCGGGCTTGCGCCGGTCAATTCGTCGAAGAAGTCTTTCAGCCTGCCGAGCATGATCGCCTATCGTCCCGCCCTTTGGTTAACAAGATGCTGACGGCCGGGTCAAAATGGAACGGCGCAGCTTGCAGGCCAGATCAGCCCTGCAAGATCAGCTCTGAAAATGCGGCTTGATATCGAGGAGCGGCGTGCCGTCGACGCAATCGAGGCCGCGCACGACGAGCCCCTCCGGCGCGACCGCTTCCAGCTTCACGATCGAGGAGGCGATGGGGTTGGGGCGGACGGGCGAGCGCAGCGCGAACGTTCCGATCGTCCCCTCGCGCCCCTTGGGCGACTGCAGGAGCAGGTCCCGGCGGGCGAGATGCATGAAATAGAGGATCTGGACGAATTCCCGGCCGTCCAGGCCGGCCAGCGCCGGCCGCCAGCTTGGGTCGATCTCGATCCGGCAGATCGGCCCGTCGTGCGCGCCGCGCCGGGGACAGTCGCTGCGGCTGGCCCAGGGCGTCCGCACGCGCCCGATGAAATAAAGCCCGGCGTCGAAGCCCGCAGGCAGCGTCCCGGCGATCTCGCCAGGTCTGATCGGATAATCCATTTTCGAATCTGTCCGGATTGTCGTTTGTCCGGACGATGATAACGCCGACGCCCGCCGAATGCGTCGGCGCTGGTGCGCGCGAATCAGGCGCCGGTGATCACCAGTTGGGCGTCGGCGCCGAGATCACGGACGGCGGCGAACAGCGCGGTTTCGACGTCGCGGGAGCGCTCGCGCGGCGACTTGAGCTGAACATTGACCATCACATGCGCCGTGTCCGCCGTCGAAAACTGCGGCGAACCGATCTTTCCCTCGACGACGAAGGGCGCGAGGCGGCGGCGGACCTTGTCTTCAATTGCATTCATGGAGTGGCTCCGTCCTGTAAACAGCGCCGAGGGCCATGCAAGTTCCGGGCCTCCGCGAAGCGACATCAGCATGGCCTGATGACGAACTTGCGACACGGCCGGACCGCCTATCGGGCCGTCTCCGACGGATATCGAAAACGCCAGACCTGTGTGCGCTTGATCTCGCTGTCCTCGAGCGCGCGCGTCACGGGAACGCGATATTCAGCGACGGGCTCGAGCTTTTCGCGCGCGAGATAGGAGCGGCCGGGGTCGCCGATCAGCACCTGCGCGCCGCGCGCGGCGAGGCGCTCCAGCCAGTCCGTGACGCGCCGCGCCATGTCGCGCTCGTAGGAGACGTCGCCCGCAAGCACCACGTCCCAGCCTTCGTCGCGGTCGATCATGTCGCCGTGGCGTCCCGCGACTCTCACGCCGTTCGCCTCGGCGTTGATCGCGATCGCCTCGACCGCGAAGGCGTCGATCTCGCTGCCCTCCGTCTGCCGGGCGCCGGCCTTGGCGGCCGCGATGGCGACGAGGCCGGAGCCGGAGGCGAAATCGAGCACGCTCTTGCCCGCGACGATGTCGGGATGGTCGAGAATGTAGCGCGCGAGCGCCTGGCCGCCGGCCCAGGCGAAGGCCCAGAAGGGCGGCGGCAGGCCGATCTCGCCAAGCTCCTCTTCCGTCTTCTCCCACAGCGCCGTCGCCTCGTCGGCGAGCTGCAGCGAAATCTCCGGCGCGTGCGGCACGGCGAGCAGCCGCGTATTGGCGTGGATGAAGGCGGCGCGATCGCCGATCGTCCGGCTCATGCGGCGCGCAGGTCCAGAACGAACGTCTGCTCGCGCACGCGCGCGCCCCAGCTCTCGGCTTCGTTTTCCGCGACGAGGCGGAAGCCGCGCGATTCATAGAGCCGCCGCGCCGCGTCGAGGCCGGCGAAGGTCGAGAGATGGACCTGCGAGAAACGTCTCTCGCGACAGAAGGCGAGCGCGGCGTCGAGCAGCTTTCCGCCAGCGCCTACCCCGCGCGAAGAATCGTCGAGAATGAACCAGCGCAGATGCGCGCCGTCCGTCGCGGCATGGCGGCCGTCGATGGCGATCGAGCCGACGATGCGATTGTCGGCGCGCACGAGCCACAGGCGCGAATCCGCGCGCGGCAGGGCGCCGACGAAATCGCCCGCCTCGCGCGCCACCCGCGCCTCGAAGAAGGCGCCGAAGCCCCATTCGCGCGCGTAATAGAGCGCGTGCATCTCGATCAGCCGCGCGAGCGCGCCGGGCGCGATGCGGTCGGAAATCTCGGTTTCGTTCAACACCCGCCGTGCCTCGCGCCGCGTCCCCGGCATATTGTGTCGCTGGCCGATCCTGCGCATAGTGCGCCCGCTTCCGCAACCGCCGTCAGCGCGCCGCGGAGGGAGGAAAATTCGCCGGCGCAAGTCCGGTCAACCCGAGGGTCACATGTCTTTCGATCGCCGTTCGTTTCTGACGACGTCAGCCGTCGTCGCCGTTTCCGCGCCCGCCATCCTGCGCGTCACCCGCGCCAACGCGGCGGAATACCAGCTCAAGCTCGCCAATAACCTGCCCGAGACCCATCCGCTGACGATCCGCATGCGCGAAGCCGCGGCCGCCATCGCCAAGGATACCGGCGGAAAGGTTGAAATGCAGGTGTTCCCGAACAACCAGCTTGGTTCGGACACCGACATGCTGAGCCAGCTCCGCTCCGGCGCGCTCGAATTCTTTTCGCTGTCGGGCCTCATCCTCTCCACGCTCGTTCCCGCCGCCTCGATCAACGGCGTGGGCTTCGCCTGGTCTGGCTACGACAAGGTCTGGCCGGCGATGGACGGCGATCTCGGCGCCTATGTGCGCGCGCAGGTCGAGAAGTCCGGCCTCCATGCTTTCGAGAAGATGTGGGACAACGGCTTCCGCCAGATCACGACGTCCAGCAAGCCGATCAAGACGCCCGAGGATCTCGTCGGTCTGAAGATCCGCGTGCCGGCGAGCCCGCTGTGGACGTCGATGTTCAAGGCGTTCGAATCCGCGCCGATGTCGCTCAACTTCTCGGAAGTCTATTCGGCGCTGCAGACCAAGGTAGCGGAGGGCCAGGAAAATCCGCTGGCCATCATCTCCACCGCCAAGCTCTACGAAGTGCAGAAATATCTCGCGCGCACCAACCACATGTGGGACGGCTTCTGGCAGCTCGCCAACGGCAAGGTGTGGAAGGGCCTGCCCGACGATGTGAAAGCCGCGATTTCCAAGCGCTTCGCCGAAGCCGCGCTCGCCGAGCGCGAGGACGTGGCCAAGCTGAACGCGACGCTGGAGAAGGAGCTCAAGGACAAGGGCCTCGCCTTCAACGAGGTCGATCCCGCGCTGTTCCGCGCCAAGCTGCAGAAGGCCGGCTTCTTCGCGGAATGGAAGGGCAAGTACGGCGAGGAAGCCTGGTCGATCCTCGAGAAATACACCGGCAAGATCTCGTGAGGCGGAGCGCCGGCCGGGCCGCCGCAGCGCGGCCCGCCGGCGCGCCCTTGCCGCGACCGTTTCCTTTCCGCCAAGCCCTCTGATGCACCAGCCGCAGTCCGCTCTCGATGCCGCGTCGCAGACTTCGGTTGCGCGCCTCTGCCGCTCGCTCGAGCGTGGAATCGGATTCGTTGTCGAGATCGCGGCCGGCCTGCTCGTGCTCGCCGAAACCCTCATCCTCTTCGCCGGCGTCTATTCGCGTTACATCCTGCATCGGCCCTTCGTCTGGTCGGACGAATTCGCGTCCATCCTTTTCCTCTGGCTCGCCATGCTCGGCGCCGTCATCGCCTACCGGCGCATGGAGCACATGCGCATGTCGGCGCTGGTCGCGCGCGCCGGTCCGCGCGCGCGGGCGCTGTTCGAATCGCTGGCGCTCGTCGTCGGCCTCGTCTTTCTCGCCTTCGTGATCGATCCCGCCTTCGAATATGCGATGGACGAACTCGCGATCACGACGCCCGCGCTCGAAATCTCCGGCGCGTGGCGCGCCGCGGCCCTGCCGGTCGGCATTTCGCTGATGCTGGTCATCGGCCTCATGCGCATCGGCCGGCTTTATCGCCTCTCCGACGTCGCACTTGCGCTCGCCTTCGTCGCCGCGATCGGCCTCGCGCTGTATTTCGGCAAGCCCGCGCTGATGGCCATGGGCAATTACCGGCTGCTCGTCTTCTTCGTGCTGATCGTCGGCGGCGCGGTGCTGGCCGGCGTGCCCATCGTCTTCGCCTTCGGCATCGGCACGTTCGCCTTCATCGCGCTGACGACGCATACACCCTGGTCCGTCGTCGTCTCGCGCATGGACGAAGGCATGAGCCACATCATCCTTCTGTCCGTGCCGCTGTTCGTTTTCCTCGGCCTGCTGATCGAGGTCACGGGCCTTGCGCGCGCGATGGTGGCGTTTCTGGCCGCGCTCATCGGTCATTTCCGCGGCGGCCTGTCCTATGTGCTGCTCGGCGCCATGTATCTCGTCTCGGGCATTTCCGGCTCCAAGGCGGCCGACATGGCGGCCGTCGCCCCCGTGCTCTTTCCCGAGATGAAGGCGCGCGGCGAGAAGGGCGGCGATCTCGTCGCCCTTCTGTCGGCCACCGGCGCCATGACGGAGACGATTCCGCCCTCGCTCGTGCTCATCACCATCGGCTCGGTCACGGGCGTCTCGATCTCCGCGCTCTTTACCGGCGGCATTCTGCCCGGCGCCGTTCTGATGCTGGTTCTGGCGCTGGTCGTGCGCTGGCAGGCCCATCGCGAGCAACGCCCGACGACGCCGCGCGCCTCGGGCGGCACGATCGCCCGGCTTGCGGTCTTCGCGCTGCCGGGCATCGCGCTGCCCTTTCTCATCCGCGCCGCCGTGGTCGAAGGCGTGGCGACGGCGACGGAAGTCTCGACCATCGGCATCGTCTATACGGCCGTGGTCGGGCTGCTGGGCGTCCTGTTCTTCAAACAGAAGATCGAATGGAGCCGCCTCTGGCCGATGCTGGTGGACACGGCGACCCTGTCCGGCGCAATCCTCATCATCATCGGCGCCGCGACCGCCATGGCCTGGGCGCTCACGCAATCCGGCTTCTCGCGCCAGCTCGCGCAGACCATGGCCGCCATGCCCGGCGGCGCCATCGGCTTCATGGCCATATCGCTCGTCGCCTTCGTCGTCCTCGGCTCTATCCTCGAAGGCATTCCGGCCATCGTCCTGTTCGGTCCGCTGCTCTTCCCCATCGCGCGCCAGCTCGGCATCCACGAGGTCCACTACGCGATGGTCGTGATCCTCGCCATGGGCATCGGCCTGTTCGCGCCGCCGTTCGGCGTCGGCTATTACGCCGCCTGCGCCATCGGCCGCGTCGATCCCGCCGATGGCGTGCGGCCAATCTGGCCCTATCTCGCGGCGCTGATCGGCGGCCTCATCCTCGTCGCCGCAATCCCATGGATTTCAATCGGTTTCCTGTGACGCGCGACGTCGGAAACGCGCCGCGCGTTGCGCCAGGGCGCCGAAAAGGCTAGGCAGGCCCACTTTCAGGGACGTCCGGAGCGCCTTCTCCATGCGCATAGCGATGATCGGTTCGGGTTATGTCGGCCTGGTGTCTGGCGTGTGCTTCGCCGACTTCGGGCACGACGTGGTCTGCATCGACAAGGACGCCGCCAAGATCGCGCAGCTCGAGGCGGGCGTCATGCCGATCTACGAGCCCGGTCTCAAGGACATCGTTGACAAGAACGTGCGCGAGGGGCGCCTGTCGTTCGCGACCGATCTCGCGGCGGGCGTGGCCGGCGCCAAGGCGATCTTCATCGCCGTCGGCACGCCCTCGCGCCGCGGCGACGGCTATGCCGACCTGTCCTACGTCTACGCGGCGGCAAAGGAGATAGCCGCGCATGCGGCCGACGACGCGGTGATCGTGACGAAATCCACCGTGCCTGTCGGCACGGGCGACGAGGTCGAGCGCATCGTGCGCGAAATCAGGCCGCACTCCCGCATCGCCGTCGTCTCCAATCCGGAATTTTTGCGCGAGGGCGCGGCCATTTCGGACTTCAAACATCCCGATCGCATCGTCATCGGAACCGACGATTTTCGCGCGCGAGACGTGATGCAGGAGGCCTACCGGCCGCTCTATCTCAACAACCTGCCGATCCTGTTCATGGCGCGCCGCACGGCCGAGCTGACCAAATACGCCGCCAACGCCTTTCTGGCGACCAAGATCACCTTCATCAACGAGATCGCCGATCTCTGCGAGGCGACGGGCGCGGACGTGCAGGACGTCGCGCGCGGTATCGGCCTCGACAACCGCATCGGCCGCAAGTTTCTTCACGCGGGTCCGGGCTACGGCGGAAGCTGTTTTCCCAAGGACACGCTGGCTTTAGTCAAGACCGGCCATGACGCCGGGGCGCCGCTGCGCATCGTTGAAACGGTGGTCGCCATCAACGACCAGCGCAAGCGCGCGATGGCGCGCAAGGTGATCGCGGCCTGCGGCGGCTCGGTGCGCGGCAAGACGATCGCGATGCTGGGCCTCACCTTCAAGCCGAACACCGACGACATGCGCGACGCGCCCTCGCTGATGATCGTTCCTGCGCTGCAGGACAATGGCGCGAAAATCCGCGCCTACGACCCCGAGGGGATGAGCCAGGCGAAGGCTGTGCTCGACAATGTCGAATTTGCGCAGAGCGCCTATGCGGCGATCGAGGGGGCGGATGCGCTGGTGCTGGTCACCGAATGGGACGCGTTTCGCGCGCTCGACCTCGGCAAGATCCGGACTTTGCTCAAGTCTCCCGTCGTCGTCGATTTGCGCAACGTCTACCGGCCCGACGAAATGGAGCGGCATGGCTTCACTTATGTGAGCGTTGGCCGCTGATATTCGTTTCCTGATTTCGACACGTGAAATCATCGCCCGCTTGCCGAACGGGCGCACGGCCTGCATTCTCTGACCCATGAAAAGCCGCGCGCATGAACGTGCGGGCCATGGAAACGTCAGGCAGGATCATGAACGCGACAGCGACACTCGAACGTCCCTCCGCGAAGGCGGGCGCCAGCGCAGAACATT
The DNA here is from genome assembly GCA_036796555.1 of Rhodoblastus sp. Taxonomy (GTDB): domain Bacteria; phylum Pseudomonadota; class Alphaproteobacteria; order Rhizobiales; family Beijerinckiaceae; genus JAJXWB01. Next base: position 109,503 of record DAIRCS010000002.1, read on the forward strand.
TCGACGTGCTGATCGTCGGCGCGGGCATTTCCGGCGTCGGCTCGGCCTATCATCTCGTCCATCAATGTCCGGGCACGAGCTTTGTCGTGCTGGAGACGCAGGAGAGTTTTGGCGGCACCTGGACCACGCACAAATATCCGGGCATCCGCTCGGACAGCGATCTCCACACGTTCGGCTATCGTTTCAAGCCGTGGGTCGGCAAGCCGATCGCGAGCGCGGAAGAGATTCTCAAATACATGGGCGAGGTGATCGCGGAGAACGATCTGGCGCGCCATATCCGCTACCGTCACAAGATTCACAATGCGCGCTGGTCGAGCGCCGACAATCTCTGGACGGTGGACGCCGAACGCCTCGACACCGGCGAGCGCCTGACCTTCACCTGCAATTTCCTGTGGATGTGCCAGGGCTATTACCGCCATTCCGAAGGCTACACGCCGCAGTGGAAGGACATGGACAAATACGAGGGCGTGCTCGTCCATCCGCAGACATGGCCGGAAGGGCTCGACTACAAGGGCAAGCAGGTTCTCGTCATCGGCTCCGGCGCGACGGCGGCGACCGTGATCCCGGCGATGGCGCCGGACGCCGCGCATGTGACGATGCTGCAGCGTTCGCCGACCTATTTCATTCCCGGCCGCAACGCGATCGACATCGCCGAGCAATTGCGCAAGCTGCAGGTCGACGAGAGCTGGATTCACGAAATCGTGCGCCGGCAGATCCTGGTCAATCAGGCCGAGTTCACGCAGCGCTGCCTCGACGAGCCCGAGACAGTCACCAAGGAGCTGCTCGGCGCGGTGCGCGCCTATCTCGGGCCCGACTACGACATCGCCAGGCACTTCACGCCGACTTACCGCCCGTGGCGCCAGCGCATCGCCTTCGTGCCGGACGGCGACCTGTTCAAGGGCATCGCATCGGGCAAGGCGAGCGTCGTCACCGACGAGATCGACCGCTTCACGAAGAAGGGCGTGCTGCTGAAGTCCGGCAAGGAGCTCGAGGCCGACATCATCGTGACGGCCACCGGCTTCAATCTCTGCATGATGGGGGACATCGCCTTCGACATCGACGGCAAGCCGCTCGACTGGTCGAAGACCATCACTTATCGCGGCCTGATGTTCACCGGCGTGCCGAACCTCGCCTGGGTGTTCGGCTATTTCCGCGCGAGCTGGACGCTGCGGACCGACATGGTCGCCGACTTCGTCTGCGCGCTGCTCGATCACATGAAGAAAAAGGGCGCGAAGCGGGTCGAGGTGGCGCTGCGGCCGGAAGACAAGGGCATGCCGGTCCTCCCATGGATCGACGAGGAGAATTTCAATCCCGGCTACATGATGCGCGGCATGGATCTGCTGCCCAAACGCCTCGACAAGCCGGAATGGCAGCACAGCCAGGACTACTGGACCGAGAAGGACGAGATTCCGAAGACGAATCTCGACGATGCGGCGTTCGTGTATTCGTCGTAACTCCGTCATTGCGAGCGGAGCGAAGCAATCCAGAGTCCCAACCCGGCTCTGGATTGCTTCGTCGCTGCGCTCCTCGCAATGACGGCGAGGCTCTTACTTCCCCCACCCCACATTCCACGCAGGCTTCCGCTTCTCGACAAACGCCTTCGTGCCCTCCGCGCCTTCCGGGCTGCGCACGGCTGAGACAAAATCCTCCGCCGCGCGGTCGAGCAGCGAATTCATGGGCTCGCCGCCCTTGGCGACGCGGTGCATCAGCGCCTTGGTGACGGCGACCGCTTCCGGCGCGCATTTGAGGATTTGCGCGATCGTCGCGTCGATCAGCGCCTCCAGCGCCTCGGACGTTTCCGCCACCTCGTGCGCAATGCCGATATCGCGCGCCTGAGTTCCGTTCAGCTTCGCGCCCGAAACGCCGAAGCGGCGCGCGGCGGTGAGGCCGATGCGGCGCACGACGAAGGGCGAGATCTGCGCCGGCACGATGCCGAGCATCGTCTCGCTCATCGCGAATTGCGCATCCGTTTTGGCGATGGTGATGTCGCCGAGGCACGCCATGCCGAAGCCGCCGCCCATGGCGAATCCTTCGACGACGATGATGACCGCCTGCCGCGCCTCGTCGATCGCCTGGAACAGCGCGCCGCCCTGGCGGTTCGCCTCCTTCAGCGCATCGTGCTCGCCGGGCGCCAGCGGTTTGGACGCCGCGTTGAATCCCTTGATGTCCCCGCCTGCGCAAAACGTGCCGCCGGCGCCGCGCAATACGACCACGCGCACGTCGGGCATGGACGGCAGGGCGTCGAACGTCTGACGCAGTTCAGCGCCCATGCCGGCGACCAGCGCATTGCGCGCCTCGGGCTTGTTCAGCCAGACGTAGAGGACGGGCCCCTTGCGTTCGAGCTTGATGAATTCTGGGCTTTCCGGCAGCGCGGCCATTGATTTCTCTCCCGTTTTGCGGCCCTGCGCGGCCGTTCCGAACGCCAGTCTACGAAATTCTGAGGACGGTTCAAATTTTTTGCGGAACGGGTATGATGGGGTCAATCAGAGAATTTTCAGGGAAGAACGCCATGGCCAGCGAGCAGAAGAAATCCATCCGCATCGGCGGCGCCTCGGGCTATTGGGGCGATTCGAACGCCGCGCCCGCGCAGCTCGTCGACAAGGGGAATATCGACTATCTCGTCTTCGACTATCTGGCCGAAGTGACGATGGCGATCCTCGCGAAACTGAAGAGCCGCAAAGAGGACCAAGGCTACGCGCACGACTTCGTCTTCGGCGTGATGAAGCCGCTCATCAAGAAAATCGCGGAGAAGAAGATCAAGGTCATCGCCAACGCCGGCGGCGTCAATCTCGAGGCCTGCCGCAAGGCGCTCGAGCAGGTCGCCAAAGAGGCGGGCGTCACGCTGAAGATCGGCACGGTCGAGGGCGACAATCTCCTCGAACGCGAGGAGGAGCTGCGCGGTCTCGGCATCACGGAGATGCAGTCGGGCGCGGCCCTGCCGGCCAAGCTCATGAGCGTCAACGCCTATCTCGGCGCCTTCCCGATCGCCGCCGCGCTCGACGCCGGCGCCGATATCGTGCTGACCGGCCGTTGCGTGGATTCGGCGGTCTCGCTCGCTCCGCTCATCCATGAATTCAAGTGGAAGCCGACCGATTTCGATCTGCTCGCGCAAGGCTCGCTCTGCGGCCATCTGCTCGAATGCGGCGCGCAGGTCACGGGCGGCAATTTCACGGATTGGCGCGACGTGGAGGCCGGCTGGGAAGACGTCGGCTGGCCTGTCGCTGAATGTTTCGCCGACGGCTCCTTCATCGTCACCAAGCCCGAGGGCACGGGCGGCGCGGTCACGCCGCTGACGGTGGCCGAGCAGATGCTCTACGAGATCGGCGATCCCGCCGCCTACATCCTGCCGGATGTCGTCTGCGATTTCACCGGCGTGACGATGGTTCAGGATGGCAAGGACCGGGTGAGGGTGGATGGCGCGAAGGGCCGCATGCCCACGCGCACCTATAAGGTGTCGGCGACCTATCCCGGCGGCTTCCGGCTCGTGTCTTCGTCGGTCTTTGCGGGCTATGACGCGCCGGCCAAGGCGCGGCGCGTGGCGGAAGCCGTACTCAATCGCGTCGGCAAGATGCTGAAGGAAGCGGGCCTGCCGCCCTTCGGCGATGTCGCGATCGACGTGATCGGCGACGAGGCGCTCTACGGCGGCAGCGCCGATCCGCGCCGCACGCCGCCGCGCGAAGTCGTGCTGCGTCTCGCGGTCCAGCACGCACGTCCCGAGGCGTGTGAATTGCTGGCGAAGGAGAGCGTCGGCACGGCGCTCGCGACATCGACCGGCCGCTGCGGCATCGACGCCGGGCGCGCGTCGCCCTCGCCGATGGTGCGGCTGTTTTCCTTCCTGATCGACAAGGCCTTCGTGAAGATCAATGTGCGCGTCGACGGCGCCGATGTTTCCTTCGCGCCTTTCCTGCCGCCGGCGGATCACAAGGACAAGGTCGTGCATCCAGCCGTGCAGGATGCGGCGCTTCCGCCGGGCCGTCGCATCGAGGCGCCGTTGATCGCGCTTGCCGTCGCGCGCTCCGGCGACAAGGGCGACGGCTCGAATGTCGGCGTCATCGCGCGCAAGCCGGAATATTGGCCTGTCATCCGCGCGAGCCTGACGTCCGACGCGGTGAAGGCCTATTTCGCGCATTACGTGAAGGGCGAGGTCGAGCGCTTCGACCTGCCGGGAACGCATGCGCTCAACTTCCTGATGCACAATTCGCTCGGCGGCGGCGGCACGTCGTCTGTCCGGCTCGACACGCAGGCCAAGACCTTCGGCCAGCTCCTGCTATCGATCCCGATTTCCGTGCCGGAGGCCTGGAGCAACGAGCTGGCGTCATACTGATAAGCGCGACCTGGTTTTACGAAATCTCCGCGAAGTGAAGCGACTCCCCTCCCCCTTGCGGGCAGGGGAATCGCATTTGGGTCTGGCGCGGCTTTGTTGGATGGATTCTTTAGG
>DAIRCS010000003.1:0-98079 GCA_036796555.1 Rhodoblastus sp.
GGCCCAATCATCAGATCGGCGTCATGGGCGGCGACCAGGCGGCCAATACGCTGGTCGAGGTAAAGGCGAACCAGATGCGCCGCACGGGCGAGCCTGTCGACCAGGCGACGCTCGATCGCGTGCGCGAGGAGACGCTGGCCGCCTACCAGGAGCAGATTTCCGCCTATTATGCGACTTCGGAAATCTGGGACGACGGCATCATCGATCCCGTCGATACGCGCAATGCGCTCGGTGTCGCTATCTCCGTCTCGCTCAACGCGCCGCTCGGCGAAAAGGGCTACGGCGTGTTCCGGTTCTGACGGCGCGCTCGCCGAGAAGAGGTTGACGGTGGCTCTGCGATCTTACGGCCTCATCGATGTCCTCCGGCGTAACGCTGCGATATCCGGGCGCCGCGCCGCCTTCATATTCGAAGGTCAAACGATCACGCATGCCGATCATCTCGCGCGCGTCGAGCGCCTCGCGGCTGCGCTTTCAGCCATCGGCGTGAAGCCCGGCGACCGGATCGCGATCATCGCCGACAACAGTCCCGACTTCATTGCGGCCTATGGCGCGGCGGCCTGGCTCGGCGCGATCCTCGTGCCGGTCAACTGGCGGCTCAGCGCGGACGAGATCGCCTGGATCATCGGTGACGCGGCGCCGCTCGTCGTCCTCGCAAGCATCGGGCGGCAGGAAGAGCTGCGCGCCTCCAGGCCTGAATATGCGTCGGTACGGCGCTGGATCGGCATCGGCGCATCCACGCCGCCGTTCGACAACCTTTCGGAATTGATCGAAAGCGCCGGCGCCGCGCCCGCGCCGCAACCGGACGACGGCCCGTTCGTCATCATCCACACGGCGGCCGTCGGCGGACGCCCCCGCGGCGCCCTGCTGACGCAGGCCGGCCTTCTCGCCAATTCCATGCAGGCGATCGCGGCGTGGAATGTCACGCCGGACGACGTCGCCTATCTGCCTCTGCCGCTGTTTCACGTGGCGGGCCTCAACCTGCTGCTCACCGGCCTCCACGCCGGCGCCTGCGCCGTCGTGGCGCAGAAATTCGAGGCGCGGCAGGCCGCGGCCCAGATCGCCGCGCACCAGGCGACGCTGTTCGTCGAATTCGCGCCCATGCTCGGCCAGTTGCTCGACACAGCCGCAGGCGACGCCTCGCTCGCGAGCCTGCGCGTCGTCTCGGGCCTCGATACGCCCGAGACGATCGGCAGGTTCGAGGCGGCATGCCCCGCCGCGCGCTTCTACGCGGCCTTCGGGCAGACCGAGACCTCGGGCTTCGTCACTATGGCGGCCTGGCGTAATCGGCCGGGATCCGCCGGCCTGCCGATGTTCATGAACGCGGTTGCGGTGGTGGACGAGAGCGACCGGCCGCTGCCGGCGGGCGAAACCGGCGAGATCGTCGTGCGCGGGCCAGGCGTGTTCGGGGGCTACTGGAATTTGCCCGACGATACTGCGAGCACGTTCCGCAACGGCTGGCACCATACCGGCGACACCGGCGCCTTCGACGCCGACGGCTATCTCTTCTACAAGGGACGCAGCGCCGCCAAGGAACTGATCAAGCCCGGCGGCGAGAATGTCTATCCGGCCGAAGTCGAGGCGGCGCTGAAGGCCCATCCCGCGGTCGAGGAGGCGATCGTCTTCGGCGTGGCCGACAAGGACTGGGGCGAGGCGGTCAAGGCCGTCTGCGCGCTGCACGCCGGCGCCCGCGCGACGCCGGACGAGATCGTCGCCTTTGTCGCCGGCCGCATCGCGCGCTACAAGCGGCCGAAGCATCTCGTGTTGGCGGACGCGCTGCCGCGCAAGCCGGACGGGACGCCGGACCGGGCGAAGGTGAAAATCGACTTCGCTTGAGCCTCAGGCGAAGCGCGGCGCGCGTTTTTCGCGGAAGGCCTGTACGCCCTCGGTCGAATCCGGGCCGCCGAGCAGCGGCGCCTGGATATCGCGCTCCAGCAATATGTGTTCCGCCAGCGCCATTTTCGGCGCAGCGTCGACAAGCCGCCGCGTACCCTGCACGGCTCTTTGCGGTCCGGCGGCGAGCCTGTGCGCGATCGCTTCCGCCTCCGCCATGAAGGACGCATCGTCGATCACCCGGTAGACGAGGCCCCAGCGGTCGGCGTCCGCGGCGCTGATCGCGTCGCCGAGCAGGCTCGCGCCCAGCGTCTTGGCCCGCCCGGCAAGACGCGACATCAGCCAGGTCGCCGCGACATCGGGCGCGAGGCCGAGCTTCGGCACGAAGGTCAGCACCAGCCGCGCTGATGCGGCCATCAGCACCACATCGCCCGCAAGCGCCAGGCCGACGCCGCCGCCCGCGGCGACGCCGTTAATCGCGCAGACGACCGGCATGGGCGCCTCGTTCAGCGCGCGCACGGTTGAAATCACCTTCTCAAACAGCGCACGGTTGAGGATTTCGCGCTGCGCCTCGGAGAGGCCGGAAGGGAAATTGAGGCCGCCGACGAGATCCGCGCCGGAGCAGAAGGCGCGGCCCGCGCCCGTCAGCAGCAGCGCCCGTGCGCCAGCCGTGCACGCGTCCGCCACCGCCAGCGGGATTTCGTGGAACATGGCGTCGTTCAATGCGTTCAGCGTTTCCGGCCGGTTCAGCGTCAGCCGCGCGACGCGATCCTCAATGACGAGACTGATGGCCTGATAGGTTTGAGCGGCCTCGGACATTGTCTGCTCCCATTGAAGATCGACGTAGCGGCTGAAGACGCCCATTTATTTAGTGAAGCGGCCTCATTTGTTGGTTGTCAAGGCGACAGCGGTTCGATTGCTGTCTCTTGCGTTGCAACAAAATAGGGATGCATTTGCCGAGTTGCATCGACAATGAATTATGCTCAGTATCCGCGAGGCGTTGCGTCGTGCGGCCGTTGCAACGCCTCGAAAGATCGGGTTTGGCATGGGATATCATTTCGAGGATTTTGAGATCGGCAAGACCTATGTCTCGCCGCGTCGAACCGTCATCGACGCGGACATCATGCTGTTCGCTGGCCTGACGGGCGACTTCAATCCCATCCATACCGACGATATCTATGCGTCTGGGACAAACTTCGGTCAACGCATCGCGCATGGACCGATGCTGGTAGGCATGGCCTTCGGTCTCGCGTCGCGCACAGGCATGTTCGATGGAACCGTGCTCGGGCTTCTCGAAATCGGCTGGACGTTTCAGGGGGCGGTGAAACCGGGCGACACCGTGCATGTACGCGCCGAGGTTCTGGGAAAGCGACCGACGGCCAAGCCGGATCGCGGGGTAGTGCATCTGCAGCTCGACGTCCTCAACCAGACGGACAAGCTCGTCCAGAGAGGCAAGGCGTCGGTAATGTTCAAATGCAGGCCGCCGGGCTGACCGCGGCTGGAGGAGGCGATGACGAACGGCGACAGCACACATCCGACAATTCGATCGGGCAGACTCACAGTATATGAATTGTTCAGATCCCGCGCGCGGCGCGATCCCGATGCGCTGGCGATCGAATGTGGCGACAGGCGCACGAGTTACGCCGAACTCGACCGGCGCGTCCGGCGTCTTGCCGGCGGATTGCTACGTCGCGGTCTGCAACGCGGGGATCGCATCGCCATCGTCTCGGAAAACCGGCCCGAATATATCGAACTGCAATTGGCCGCCGCGCTGATCGGCGCGATCGTCGCGTGCCAGAACTGGCGGCTTTCGCAGGCGGAACTGCGCCATTGCATTGCGCTGGTCACGCCGAAACTCGTTGTCGCGTCCGCCCGTCACCACGATGCGACGAGGGCTGCGTGCGAATTGCCGATCGAGAATATGGACACGAGATGGGACACGTTGTTCGCCGATCCTGCGGAGGCCGATGAGAACATCGACCCCGAGGACGGACTCGTCATCCTGTATACGAGCGGCACGACCGGAATGCCGAAGGGCGCGCTGATCAGCCATCGCGCGGAGATCGCGCGGATGACGGCGCTGCGCATGGATCTCGGCGTCCGCGAGAACGACGGCTTCGTCGCCTGGGCCCCCCTGTTTCATATGGGTTCGACAGACCAGTCGCTGGCCGCGTTGATGTCCGGCGCGCCCGTGGTCGTCATCGACGGCCTGGATGCGCAGCGCATCGTCAAGGCGATGGTCGACCACAAGCTTGGCTGGTTGCTTCTGATGCCCGGTTCGATCGAACCTGTCGTCGACATTCTGCGCTCGACCGGCGCGCGACCGCGCGGCGTCCGGGCGATCGGCGCCATGGCCGATCTCGTGCCGACCGCGCTCATCGCCGAACTCACCCGCCTCTCGGGCTCGCCATATCTCAACAGTTTCGGCTCGACGGAAACCGGCCTGCCGCCGTGCAGCAACGCCCTCATCCCGCCCGGCGAGACGCCGTCGTCCCTGTCGAAACGGCAGAGCGCGCTTTGCGACATCAAGCTCGTGGACGAGGACGGCGCCGAAGTCGCCCTGGGCGAGCCCGGAGAAATGGCCATTCGCGGACCGACCGTCTTCAGCGGCTACTGGCAGGCGGAAGAAACCAATCGCCGCGACTTCGCCGGCGGCTATTTCCGCATGGGCGACCTGTTCCGCCGCAACGCGGACGGAACCTATGATTTCATTGATCGCGCGAAATACATGATCAAGTCCGGCGGTGAAAATATCTATCCCGCCGAAATCGAACGTGTACTGCTGTCGGACCCGCGCATCGCCGACGCCGTCGTAGTGCGCCGCCGCGACGATACATGGGGCGAGGTGCCCGTCGCCTTCGTCGCCGGCAAGGCGCCCGGCCTCACCAATGCGGATATCGATGCGCTCTGCCGCGCGCATCTGGCAAGCTACAAGCGCCCCAAGGCCGTGCGCTTCATCGCCTTCGAGGATTTTCCGCGCAGCACGACGGGCAAGATCCAGCGCCATGAGATGGAAAAATGGCTGTAACCGGAACGATATCGAAGTGAGCGCCGTGCAACAGCCAGCCGTCGTCCGGCAGGATTTCACCGCGCATTACGCCTACTTTGCCGTTTCCGAGATCGGGCGATGACCGCGGCCAGTCGCCGCAACGTTGTCCGGCCGTCCGTCATTCTACGGGTAGCGCTCGAGGCGCGCCGCGCGCAAGGGCGTGGATAATTACCGAGCCTCTACAGCGCCCGGCGTGACAATTGTCGTGGAGGACTCGAATCCATCGACCGCCTCGCATCTTACGGCGGTCGCCCTTGCGTTCGAAGACGTCCCCGAATTTTGGCGATCATTGACGTTCGTCGACGCTTCGCCTCTGGTCGCGATCATTCCGCCGAAGCAGCGCTAGTGCAGACCGAACTCCCGCATGAGCGCTTCGCGATGACGTGTGAAGGTCGCGGAATTGCGGTCGCGCGGACGGGGCAGGCCGATATCGAGAAGTTGAGGCGCCCTGTGCTTCTCTCTCGGTAGAACCAGCACCCGGTCGGCCAGGTACACCGCCTCTTCCAAATCATGCGTCACGAGAATCATAGTCACTTTCTCTTCACGCCAGATGCGGATCAACTCGTTTTGCATAGTGATCCTGATCATGGCGTCGAGGGCGCCGAACGGCTCGTCCAGCAAAAGGATTTCCGGCCGCACCGCCAGCGCGCGGGCGATGCCTACGCGCTGGGCCATGCCGCCGGACAATTGGCGCGGATAAGCCCCGGCGAAGTCGGCGAGCCCCACCAAAGAAAGATAGCGCCGCGCCTGCGCCTGCGCCTCCTTGCGCCCGCCCAGGCGCAATTCCAGTCCAAAGGCGACGTTGTCCAGCACGCTCACCCATGGAAGCAGGCGCGGTTCCTGAAAGATCATCGCCCGCTCGGCTCCGACGCCGCTCACGTGGCGTCCGCTCACCTTGATCTCGCCGGCTTCCGCCGTCTCCAGCCCGGCGAGGATACGCAGCAGCGTCGTCTTGCCAGAGCCGCTGGCGCCGACGATGGCGAGGCTCTCTCCTGCGCCAATCGCAACATCCAGGTTGTGGAGCACAGGGAAGTCACGGCCGGCGATGCGAAAGGACTTGGAAAGGCGCTTGACCGAGACCTCCCCTCGCAGGGCGACGGGAGGAGGAAAGGAAGTTGCGAGTGGTTCAACGGCTGTCATCGAAACCTCAGCTCTTTGGCTTCGCCTGGTCAGGGCGGAAGATGATCCTGGACGCGTCGATCTTGCCAGCCGGCAAAGTGCCTTCGCGCGAGAGCGCATCCACCCAGAAACTCACGTCGTGATCCGTGATCGGGGCGCCCGGCTTGAGACCGAAGCCGAGCCAGTATTTCGCGAGGCTGCCGTCCTCGCCCCGCTTGGCGAGAAGCTGACCGATCAACTTGCGAGCCTCTTCCGGATTCTTGAGCGACCAGTCGGCGGCGCGGACCGCGCCCTCGACGAAGTAGCGAGCGGCTTTCGGATGCTTGTTGACGAAATCGCGTCGGAAGACGACGAAGCCGCCGGCAAGCTCTCCCAGCACTTCCGTATCGGTGAAGATCGGCCGCACGCCGCCATCGGCTTCGATCTGACCGCCGAAGGTCGCCTGCCAATAGCCCACGCCGGCGACATCCACCTGCTTTGCGCGCAGTGTCTGTTCGAGCTGCGGGCCAGGCACCACGACGAGCTTGACCGATTTCGGCGGAAGCCCCTTCTGATGCAGCGCCTCGCGGATCGTGTAGTCCAGATGCGCGCCGAGCGTGTTGACCGAGACGGTCTTGCCCTTCAGATCCTCGATTGTCTTGATCGGGCTGTCGTTCAGCACGTAGAAGATACTTTCCACGCCCTTCTTGATCCCGTTGGACGGGTAGGCGATGAGAAAATCATTGCCGTTGGCGATGGAGTTCAGCACCGCCGAGGTCGCGGCCGAAGCGAGATCGACGCTGCCTCCGGCCAGCGCGAACAAGGTCTCGGGACCGCCGCCGGCAAATCCCTTGTTTTCCAGCTTGATGCCGTAGGGCTCGTAATAGCCCAGCGCGTCGGCCAATTCATGCGGGCTGACGCTGCCTCGATTTGGCAGATGGCGGAAGGTATAGGGGTCGGACGTGTCCGGAGGAGAAGTGGAGGTCTGTGCGAGAGCGGATGCAAGCCCCGAGACCGCGAAGCCCGCGGCCAGAAGCGCCACTGCGCCAAGATTGCGGAAGGAAAAAGCCATGACGGCGCCTTTCTGCGAGATGATTTTCAGGGAGAGAGGAAGAGGGCTGGACGAGATCGGGACGAATCCGATCAGGCGGAGGCGTCGCTCCACCGACACAGGAACCGCTGCAGCAGAAGGATGCTGTAATTCGCGATGAGCCCCAGCGCCGCGAGCAGGAAGATGGCTGAGAACATCAGCGGGATCTGGAAATTGAACTGGGCGTTCATCACCTGGAAGCCGAGACCCTGGTTCGCGCCGACCATCTCGGAGGCGATCAGCATCAGCAGCGCCATGGTGGCCGACAGACGCAGGCCGACGAAAATGGAGATCAATGCGCCGGGCAGAACCACCCGGCGGAATATCTGCAGGCGCGAGGCGCCGTAGACGCGCGCCATCTCTATCAGCTTTGCATCGACCTCCTTCACGCCGCCGATGGTCGAGAGCAGAAGCGGGAAGATCGTGGCCCAGAAGATGACGAACACCTTGGACAATTCGCCGAGCCCCAGCAGCAGAATGAACACCGGATAGAGCGCCAGCGCCGAGGTCTGCCGAAAGAGCTGCAGGATGGGATCCAGCGCGCGCTCCACCGCCCTGATCTGTCCCATGAAGAGACCCAGTGGAATCGCCACGACCACGGCGACGGCGAAGGCCAGACCCGAACGCTGCAGGCTGATATCGATATCCGCCAGCAACGCGCCCTGCGTTATGCCGAGCCAGAACGCCTCGGCTATCTTGTCGAGCGGCGGGAACACGGAGGCGTTCACCCATTGGTTGACGCTGGCGATCTGCCACAACAGCAGGAAGCCGACGAACAGCCCGTAACGGGACAGGAAGCGCGCGCCGCCGTCCAGGACCAACCTCAACAGCTTCTTGCCGCCGGCCTCGCTGTCCCGATCGAGGACGCCGACGCTTTCCACATTCTGAAAGCTCACTTGGCTCTCCTGGCTTCGAGGAAGTTCACTCCGCCGCGTCGACGGCGGACCGGGTCCAATTGCTCTGTGGCCAGGGCAGGCCAAGATTTTCGCGCAGCGTGCGTCCCTCATAGGCGGTGCGAAACAGGCCTCGCCGCTGCAGTTCGGGCACCGCCAGATCAATGAAGTCCTCGAGCGCGGTCGGAAGGTAAGGCGGCAGTATGTTGAATCCGTCCGCCGCTTCACTCTCGAACCATTCCTGCAGCTTGTCGGCTGTCTGGAGCGCTGAGCCCACGAATGTGTAGTGGCCGCGCGCCGTCGCGATCCATGAATACAATTCGCGGATGGTGAAGTTGTTGTCGTCGGCGATCTGGCGGATCAGCGCTTGTCGACTCTTATTGCCCTCGGTCATGGGGATGGGCGGCAGAGGACCATCCAGCGGATAGCCGGACAGGTCGAGCGTGCCGCCGCTGAAAGCGCTCAGCAGCGCCACGCCGTCTTCCGGGACGATCAGATCGGTGAGAATGCGGTACTTTTCGCGTGCTTCTTCTTCTGTTCGTCCGATGAAGGGGGCAAAGCCCGGCATGATCAGCACATGGTCGGGGTTGCGACCGGCCGCCTTGGCCCGACGCTTGATGTCCCGATAGAATTCCTGCGCGGTTTCGAGCGTCTGATGCGCGGTGAAGATCACCTCCGCAGTCTCCGCCGCAAGCTGCCGCCCCGCTTCGGACGAGCCGGCCTGCACGACCACCGGATGGCCCTGCGGCGAGCGCGAGACGTTCAGCGGTCCCTGCACCTTGAAATGACGCCCGTGATGATTGATGGCGTGAATCTTGTCCTTGTCGAGGAAGCGGCCGGACGCCTTGTCGCGGATAAAGGCGTCGTCTTCCCAGCTATCCCAGAGAGCGGTCACCACCTCCACATATTCGCGCGCCCGATCGTAACGGTCGGCGTGGGGAGGCTGGCGGTCGAGATTGAAATTGCGGGCGGTCTCGTCGCCCACCGTGGTCACCACGTTCCAGCCGGCGCGGCCGTCCGAGATCAGATCTAGCGAGGCGAACTTGCGAGCCGTGGTATATGGCTCCTCGTAAGTCGTGGTGGACGTGGCGATGAAACCAAGATGCGTCGTCAGCGGCGCGAGCGCGGAAAACAACGTCAGCGGTTCGAAGCCGGCCGCCTTGGCGTTGCCGCCTTCCTTGCCGCCGATCTGAGCGGAAAGGCCGTCCGCCAGAAAATAAGCGTCGAAAAGACCGCGCTCCGCGGTTTGAGCAAGCCGACGATGAAAATCGAAGCTCACGGCCCCGTCGGCCGGCTGGTCGGGGTGACGCCACGAGGCGATATGCTGGCCGCCTCCCGGCAGGAAAGCCCCAAGTCTGATTTGGCGCGCCATTTGTTCCTCGTGTGACATCGCGGAGACCGGTTATCTGGTCTCCAGGTTCAAAGTCTCGCCGATCAGCGTCACAGAGGCGTTTTCGGCTGTCAATATTATCTACTAAATAAGTAGACAATTATCGCCATCAGGACCGTCTGGAGAAAATGGATCCCGTTTTCAGGATCTATAGCGGACGAAAGGACGCCGACACGCCGAGCTTGTACCCGGATGGGCGACACGGACCTTCACTCATGCGGTTGCATGGACGATCTGCGAGTCAAGATGCGCAGCATGCAGCAATGCGATAAGAGCGGATTCTTTCGACGATGTTGGCGCCAGATGGCAGAATGCGCGAAGGCCTTGTCGCGCAGGAGGCCGAAGCGCAGGTCGAAATGCGGTCGCTATATTGGGTACGCGAGCACCGCATAGTCGGCCCCACATCAGGCTCTTGCTAAAACAGCCGTGAAGCGTCTGCCGGAGCTGATCCTTGAAACCCGCCGACCGCGCCGTACAGGCGACAAGATCTAGGATTTTGGAACTCGTGAAGCGCGCCACTCCGGTCCCGAGCGCGGGCGAGGTGCTGATCGCCGTTGAAGCCCGCGGAATTTGCGTGGCCGAGGCCGGCGATTTCGAAGGGGCCTGACCATGTGAAGCCAACTCGACCCTGAATGAGGGGTTGCAGACTTCATCATCGGACGGAGAGTCGAGAAGCCGTGACCATGACGCCGCCAAGGCGGCGGCTGCAGTCTGGACGCGATCGCTCGCAATAGGGCTGGCGCTCATGCCGCTGTCAGGCGGCATGCGGTCGCGCGCTAACGCTGTCGCAATTGCTGTCCTGTGCGTCTCAGCTTTCCTCGTCTTCGCTTGACAGCTCCGGCGCGCCTTCGTCGATCTGCTTCATGTTCTCGAGTATCTTGAGCAGATAGTGCAACGCGTGCACGGTGTCGTTGACCGAGAAATCCTGCAACACCTGATCGTAGTAAGCGCGGATTTTCGGCCGGGCGAGATCCTGCCAGACGTGACGGCCGTTTTCCGTCATCGTCACGAGTCTTGAGCGGCGGTCGCGCTCGTCCTGAACGATCGCCACATGCCCGTCGCGCTCCATGCGCCCGACGAGCCCCGCCAGGTTCTGGCGGCTGACCATGAGATAGCGGGCGAGATCGCCGATGCTGAGCCCCTCCTGGGCGGCCTCGCGCGACAGCGCGCCCAGCACCGCCCATTGCTGCGTCGTAAGCCCTTCGGCCTCGACCGCCCGGCTTCCCGTTTTATGCAACATATTTGCACATTGATAGAGTCGGAAAAACAACCTATTGGCCATTTCGAGTCTGACTTCGTGCTTGTCCGCCACGAAAGCTCCTGCATTATAAGGTTGTGAGGCCTTGCATGACCTCGGTTCACATGGTATTTATGACAATATCTTGCATATATGTCACGAGCTATCGTCACGATCGCGCAAAAACGCGACGGTGGCAATGCGGATCGGGGAGGTGCGAAAGATGGGCCGTTTTGACGGAAAGACGATTATTCTCACGGGCGGCGGCGGCGGCATCGGCGGTGCGACATGCAAGCGGCTCGCGGCCGAAGGCGCGCGCATGGGCGTCTTCGATGTGAATCTCGAGGCCGCAGAAAAGGTAGCTGCGGAGATCCGGGCTTCGGGCGGTGTGGCGGAAGCTTTCAAATGCGACATTGCAGACCGTATCAGCGTGGATGCGGCGGTCGCCGCGGCAGAGGCGAAACTCGGACCGATCGCCGTGCTCGTGAACAACGCCGGCTGGGATATTTTCAAACCATTTGTGAAATCGACCGCCGACGAATGGCAAAAGCTGATCGCCATCAATCTGACGGGCGCGCTGAATATGCATCACGCAATCCTGCCGGGCATGGTCGAACGCAAATATGGCCGCATCGTCAATGTCGCCTCCGACGCCGGCCGTGTCGGCTCCTCGGGCGAGTCGGTTTACGCGGCGTGCAAGGGCGGGCTCATCTCCTTCTCCAAGACCCTCGCCCGCGAGCACGCGCGTCATGGCGTCACCGTCAACGTTGTTTGCCCCGGTCCGACCGACACGGCGCTGCTGTCGGGCTTTGCGTCCGCGGCCGGAAATCCCGAGAAGCTGCTCGAAGCCTTTACGCGCGCCATTCCGCTCGGCCGCCTCGGCAAGCCGGACGATCTCGCCGGCGCCATCGCCTTCATGGCCAGCGACGACGCGAGCTTTGTCACGGGCCAGGTGCTGAGCGTATCCGGCGGCCTGACGATGAACGGCTGACCCAGCGGGCAGCGAGTGGAGGAACAGATGCAGTTTCAGGATTTGATCTACGAGGTGCGCAACGGCGTCGCCTGGATCATCATCAATCGTCCAGACAAGATGAACGCGTTTCGCGGCACGACTTGCGACGAACTGATCAAGGCGCTCAACAAGGCGGCCTACGACAGGAATGTCGGCTGCATCGTGCTGGCCGGCGCCGGCGACCGGGCCTTCTGCACGGGCGGCGACCAGGGAGCCCACGACGGCAATTACGACGGCCGCGGCACGATTGGCCTACCTATGGAGGAATTGCATACCGCGATCCGCGACGCGCCGAAGCCCGTCATCGCGCGCGTGCAGGGCTATGCGATCGGCGGCGGCAACGTGCTCGCCACGATTTGCGACATGACGATCTGTTCGGAGAAGGCTGTCTTCGGACAGGTGGGCCCGAAGATGGGCTCGGTCGATCCGGGCTATGGCACGGCCTTTCTCGCGCGTGTCGTCGGCGAGAAAAAGGCCCGCGAGATCTGGTACATGTGCCGCCGCTACTCCGGCAAGGAAGCCGAGGCCATGGGCCTTGCCAATCTCTGCGTGCCGCATGAAGAGCTCGACAAGACCGTGCAGGCCTGGGGCGAGGAATTGTGCGAGCGCAGCCCCACCGCCATCGCCATCGCCAAGCGTTCGTTCAACATGGATACGGCGCATCAGGCAGGCATCGCCGGCATGGGCATGTATGCGCTCAAGCTCTACTACGACACCGACGAGTCCCGCGAGGGCGTCAACGCGCTGAAGGCGAAGCGCAAGCCGGAATTCCGCAAGCACTTGAAGTGACAGCGATGCGGCGGCCCGCAGGGTCGCTGCATTCCATTCCATGACAGGACGCCGCCGCCCGACAGAGGCGGCGCGATGCAGGGGGCGGAACCATGAATCCGTATCTCGACGAGGACCTCGTTGCGCTCGCCGGACAGGCGCGCCGCTTTGCCACGGATCGCGTCGCGCCCGGCTTTCAGGAGCGCGACCGGACGCGCGTGCTCGATCGCGATCTCATGCAGGAGATGGGCGCGATGGGCTTCATCGCGCCGGAACTACCGGAGGAATTCGGCGGCCTCGGCATGGGGTCGCTCGCGGCCGGCGTCATCCACGAGGAGATTGCGCGCGCAGATCTGTCGATCTCCTACATTAATCTGCTGGCCTCGCTGAACGGCCAGATTCTCGCGCATCATGGCAGGCCCGAGGTGGTGAAGCCCTGGCTCGCGAAGCTGACGGCGGGGCAGGCGCTCTTCGCCATCGCGCTCACCGAGCCGCGCGGAGGATCGGACGCCGCCAACCTGCGTCTGAAGATCGAGCGCGACGGGGACGACTACATCCTCAATGGCGAGAAGACGTCGATCTCGGCGGCAGACCAGGCCGACGCTGCTGTCGTCTTCGGGCGCACGGGCACGATCGAATCCGCGGCGCATGGCGTGACGGCGCTGCTCGTTCCGATGGACCTGCCCGGCGTCACGCGGTCGCGTTTCGACTGCCACGGCCAGCGCGCGATCGGGCGCGGCTCTCTCTTCTTCGAGAACGTGCGCGTCCCCGAGTCGCATTGCCTCGGCGTCGAGAACAAGGGCTTCGTGCAGGTGATGCAGGGTTTCGATTTCTCGCGCGCGCTGATCGGCCTGCAGGTGCTCGCCGTCGCGCGCGTCGCGCTGGAGGAAACCTGGGCCTATGTCGCGCATCGGCAGGCATTCGGCAAGCCGCTGTCCGCCTTCCAGGGCGTGTCGCATCCGCTGGCTGATTTCGATACGCAGATCGAGGCGGCGCGTCTTCTCTGCCTGCAGGCGCTCTGGCTCAAGGACAGAGGCGCGGCCCACAGCGCGGAGGCCGCCATGTGCAAATGGTGGGCGCCGAAACTCGCCTATGACGCAATCCATCAATGCCTGCTGATGCACGGCCACGGAGGCTATGACCGCGGCCTGATGGAGCAGCGCCTGCGCGACGTTCTGGGCTTTCAGATCGGTGACGGCACCGCACAGATCATGAAGACGATCATCGCGCGCGCGCGGGCGGGTCGGGAGGCCGTGCCCGCCTGAGAAGACGCGACAACAAGGGAGGGCGACATGGAATTCGACGCCGTATTGCTGCCGCCGCGCCGGGCGGACAGCGTGGCCAAAGGCTATTGGCGCGACCGCACGATCAACGACGATCTCGACACGTGCCTCGCTTCCTGCCCCGACAAGACCGCGCTCACCGCCGTGCGCATCGAGACGAATGCAATGCGCCGCTTCACCTATCGGGAGATGGCGACGCTCGCCGACCGCATCGCCGTCGGTCTCTGGCGGCTCGGCGTCCGCCGCAACGACGTAGTGGCGATGCAATTGCCGAACTGGTGGCAATTCCCCCTTCTCTACCTCGCCTGCACGCGCATCGGCGCTGTTCTCAATCCGCTGATGCCGATCTTCAGGGAACGCGAGCTCTCCTTCATGCTGAAGCACGGCGAAGCGAAAGTGATGATTGTTCCGAAGACATACCGGAACGTCGATCACGAGACGATGATGCGCGGGCTCATGCCGAGCTTGCCGGCGCTCGAGCGTCTCGTCGTCATCGATGGAGGCGGCGCTGACGACTTCGATGCGCTGCTGACGACGCCGGAATGGGAGAGGGAGCCCGATGCAGCGGCGATCCTGACGCAGAATCGGCCGGGCCCCGACGACATTACGCAGCTCATCTACACCTCCGGCACGACGGGCGAGCCAAAGGGCGTGATGCACAGCGCCAACACGCTGATGGCCAACATCATCCCCTACGCGAAACGTCTGGCGCTCGGCGTCGACGACGTCGTCCTCATGGCCTCGCCGATGGCGCATCAGACGGGCTTTATGTATGGGCTGATGATGCCGGTCATGCTGAAGGCGAGCGCCATCCTTCAGGACGTCTGGGATCCGGTCAGGGCCGCCGACCTGATTCGCCGTGAACGTGTCACCTTCACGATGGCCTCGACGCCGTTCCTGACCGATCTTACCCGCGCCGTGACGGAAAGCGGCGATCCCGTTCCGACGCTGAAGACCTTCCTCTGCGCGGGCGCGCCGATTCCCGGGCCGCTCGTCGAGCAGGCCCAGACCGGCCTCGGCGCAAAGATCGTCTCGGCCTGGGGCATGACGGAGAACGGCGCCGTCACGCTGATCAAGCTCGACGACGACGACAGGCTCGCCTCCACCACCGACGGCTGCGCCCTGCCGGGCGTCGAGGTCAAGGTCGTGGACGGCGAGGGCGCGGCTCTCCCGCCGAGCGAAGTCGGCAAGCTACTCGTGCGCGCCTGCTCTAATTTTGGCGGCTATCTCAAGCGACCGCAGTGGAACGGGACGGACGCCGACGGCTGGTTCGACACCGGCGATCTCGCCTACATGAATGCGCAGGGCTATATCCGTATTTCCGGCCGTTCGAAGGACGTCATCATCCGCGGCGGCGAGAATATTCCGGTCGTCGAGGTCGAGGCCCTGCTCTACAAGCATCCGGCCGTCGCCCAGGTCGCCATCGTCGCCTATCCCGACGAACGCCTCGGCGAACGCGCCTGCGCGGTTATCGTGCCGAAGCCCGGCGAAACGATCGACTTCGACGGCATGTGCGCCTTCCTGAAATCGCACAGGCTCGCGGTTCAGTATATTCCGGAAAAGCTGCTCCTGCGCGACGCCATGCCGGCGACGCCCTCGGGCAAGATCCAGAAATTCCGTCTCCGCGACATGCTGAAGGCCGGCGACCTCTAGCTCGACTTCGATCCGGCGCGGACGCGCCGCATCTGTCCGCAACCTGAAGGCGTCAACGGTGTCGAGGAGCGCGCGCAAGCGAAGACGTCATACTCGTCGAGCGGGAGGCGGCGGACCGTTACGAGGTAGGCGACTACCAGCGTATCGAAGCGATCCTCGGCTCGGGCGCGCGCATGGGTCTATGTTGCAGGTGGCTCGTCGGCAGCTCCCGAAGACATGACGTGAAAGCGCCTTGTATACGCAGCCACCCAAAAGTCGTGCGGCGAAAATGTGCCCGTCTATCGGATGTCCGGCCATGCGGCATGGCTACGCGTTACGCGAGTCCCGCCGCCTTGTAGTTCTCGATCAGGAGATCGACGAAGAACCGGGACTCCGCCGTATGCGGCGTCGTCCGGATGCAGCCGATCGACTGCTTGTCCTGAAGGACCGGATAGTCGATGCGCGCGAGCGCGCCGGTGCGCAGTTCGTTGAATACGTGGTGCGTCTGGAATGCCGACACGAGATCCGATTGCGCGACGAGCGAGCGGCGGACATTCACGTCTTCCGTTTCGACGAGAACGTCGAGCGCCAGGTCGCGCTGCGCGAAATGCGACTCGATCTGCGTCCGGAGCGTCGTCCCGCGGGCGCCCAGGACCCAGGACGTATCGGCAAGATCGTCGGCGTCGACCGCGATCCGCGTCGACAACGGATGGCCGCCGCGGCAATAGAATTGCGTGTCCTCGAAATTGATGTGCTCCTGCAGAAGGTCCGCGTTTTCGCCGCGCGCCGCAAGAGGACCGAGAAAGAGATCGACGTCGCCGCGGCGCAGCGCGGCGATCATGTCGATCTGGGAGCCGATCACGATCTCGATTTCGATGTCGTGGGTCTTCTGGAACTCTGCAATTGCCCTGGACACGAGCGAGACCGGGTGCACGGGGGCGGCGCCGATCGTCATATGGCCGCGCAGCCTTTGCCTGTAGGAGGCGACGCTGCGTCCGAGCGTCTCCAGCTCGGCGCGAATCCTCCGCGCGTGGACGAGAACTCGCTCGCCAAGCCCCGTGAGACGGACGCCCTTGTGGTTGCGCTCGAAGAGCGGAAGCCCCAGGTGCTCTTCCAGCTCCCGCACCGTCCGGGTCAAGGCCGGCTGCGATACATGGAGCCGCTCGGCCGCGGCGTTGATGCTGCCTTCCTCGGCCACGGCGAGGAAGGCGAGC
This sequence comes from Rhodoblastus sp., assembly GCA_036796555.1. Taxonomy (GTDB): domain Bacteria; phylum Pseudomonadota; class Alphaproteobacteria; order Rhizobiales; family Beijerinckiaceae; genus JAJXWB01. The sequence goes on from DAIRCS010000003.1 coordinate 16,497, forward strand.
AGGCTCGGAGTATTGACGCCCTTCGACATGAGGAGGAGACCGTTCCGCTTGCCGCATCCGGCGGCCGCCCGCATAACCCTATCAACTCTTTCTATAACCGCCACCCCGCGCCTCTTTGCTAGCTTTCGTTCGGGAGGACCGCATCTCACGCGGTCGCGAGAGCGCAAGGCATGAAGCTTCTGACATTCTCCGATGCGGCGGGCGCCAGGATCGGGCTCCTGGAAGACGACGAAACGATCGTGGATCTCTCGGTCGCCGCGCCGCGGCTGCCGCGAGACATGCTGTCCTTTCTGGAAGGCGGCGAAGCCCTGATGAACGCCGCGCGCGCGGCGTCCGGCTCCGCCGCGGGCCGTCTGCGGCGCCCGGACGTCACGATCGAAAGTCCCCTGCGCCGGCCTCCGAAAATCCTCGCGACCGGCATGAACTACAGCGATCACCTGATCGAGGTCAGCGGCCCCGACGCCAAGCCGCCCGAGCGCCCGGTGTTCTTCAACAAGCAATCGACGTCGGCGCGGGCGCCATACGCTTCAATCATGCTACCGCCCGAATCCGAGCAGCTGGACTATGAGGCGGAGCTCGCGATCGTGATCGGCCGCCGCTGTCGCCGCGTCCGCGCGGCCGATGCGCATCGGGTGATCGCGGGATACACAATTCTCAACGATGTCTCCGTGCGCGACTGGCAGCGCATGGCGTCGACGACCACGATGGGCAAGTCATGGGACACCCATTGCCCGATGGGGCCCGCGATCGTGACGGCGGACGAGATTCCCGACCCCGTCGAGCTGGACATCAGGACGTTCGTCAACGGCGAGCTTCGCCAGTCCTCGAACACGCGCAACCTGATCTTCGACTGCCGAAAGCTCATTGAAGCACTGTCGACGGTCTTCACGCTCGAGCCGGGCGATGTGATCGCGACGGGCACGCCGGGCGGCGTCGCCGCGTTCCGGCCGCAGAAGGACTGGCTGAAGGCCGACGACGTCGTGCGGGTGGAGATCGAGCGCATCGGTCATATCGAGGCGCGCATCGAGCCGGATTCGATCGGGTCGTTCATCCAGTGAGATGGAACGGGACACAAGGGAGAGAAACGATGGAGAGGCGCGATCACACAGACCGGAGCGCTCCGGATCGCATGGCCCATGTCGTCTTTCGAACCGCGGACAAGCGCGCGCTGCTGGACTGGTACTGCAAGGTGCTCGATGGCCATATGGTCTTCGAAAACGATTTCATCGGTTTCCTGACCTACGACGACGAGCACCACCGCATCGCGGCCATTCAGGCGCCGGGCCTCGTGCGCAACAGCGCGAGCTCCGCCGGGCTCCATCATATCGCTTTCACCTATGGCTCGTTGCGGCGACTGCTGGCGAACTACGAACGCCTCCGGGACGCCGGCATCGCGCCATCGCATTGCGTCAACCACGGTCCGACGACGTCGATGTATTACAAGGACCCCGACGGCAATCTCGTCGAATTGCAGATCGACAATTTCGCGACCAATGCGGAGACGGACGCCTGGATCCGTTCGCCGGAATTCGCCGAAAATCCGATCGGCGTCGATTTCGATCCCGAGACTCTGCTTGCGCGTTTCCGGAATGGCGAGCCGGAATCCGATCTGAAGAAGCGTCCGAATATCGGGCCTCGCGGGCTACCGGCGCGTTGAGCGTGGCGATGCGCTTCGGCCTCGATGACGACCGGGCCTGCAGGATCATGCAGTGCCTCGCCGAATGGGCGTGGCTTGTGGATCACGGCGCCGCCGGGGACGCGGTGCGGCTCTACGCGCCGAACGCGGCGCAGGAGATCGCCGGCGTTCGCGCGGAAGGCGTCGCGGCGATCGGCGCCGCGCTGCGCAGGCGCGCGGCGATGACGCAGAGGACCAGCCGTCACGTCATCTCGAATTTCCGGTTGACGCAACTGACCAGGAACGAGGCGACGGCCGCCTGGATATTGACGCTCTATCGCTCGGACACAGAGAAACTCGATCCCGTCCCGCTGCTCGTCGCCGATGTCGATGACCGGTTCGTGGCGGCCGACGGGGCCTGGCGGATAGTGGAGCGCAAGGTCAAGCCGATCTTCGAGCGGTGATCGACGACAAAGAGAGAAAAAAGGGAGTAACGCCATGAAAGGAACTGCGAAGGCGGCGTTGATCGCCACCGCGCTCATGAGCCTGTCTTCGGGCCTCGGGGCGGCCGAATACGGGCCGGGCGCCAGCGACGCGGAAATAATCGTGGGGAACATCGTCCCCTACAGCGGGCCGTTGTCGCTGGTCTCGACGATCGGCAAGACACAGGCGGCCTTCTTCCGGATGATCAACGAACAGGGCGGAATCAACGGCCGCAAGATCCGCTACCTGTCCTACGACGACGCCTATTCCCCGCCCAAGACGGTGGAGCAGGCCCGCAAGCTCGTCGAAAACGACGATGCGGCGATCGTCTTCGCGACGGCGGGCACGCCGACCAACGCCGCCATAGCGCCCTATCTGAACGGCAAGAAGGTTCCCCAGCTCTTCCTGTCGTCGGGGGATTCCCGCTTCAACGATCCCGAGCGCTGGCCGTGGACGATGGCCTGGTTTCCTCAGGCGGAGCTGGAGGGACGCCTCTACGCCAAATATATCCTCGCCGCCAATCCGTCGGCGAAGATCGCGATCCTCTTTCAGAAGGACGATTTCGGAAAGAACATCGTGAAGGGCCTGCGCGACGGGCTGGGGCCGAAGGCGGACATGATCGTGGCCGAGGCGGGATACGAGCCGACCGACCCCACCGTCGACTCGCAGATCGCGCTGCTGAGGCAATCAGGCGCCGACGCCTTCATGAACTTCTCGACGCCGCGAACGGCGGCGCAGGCGATCCGGCGCATCGCCGAGACCGGCTGGAAGCCGTCGATTCACATTCTGGCCTTCGCATCCATCTCCGTGGGCGGCGTATTGAAGCCCGCCGGCCTCGAAAACTCGACCGGCATCGTCTCCGCCAATTTCCTCAAGGATCCCACCGACCCGGCCTGGGCCGACGATCCCGGCGTGAAGACGTGGCGCGCGTTCATGGCCAAATATTATCCCGAAGGCGACCTGAGCAATGCGTTCTTCTCGTCCTACGCCTACAGCGTCGCGCAGAGCCTCGTGCAGGTTCTCAAGCAGTCCGGAGACAAGCTCACGCGCGAGAACATCATGGACCAGGCGCGCCGCCTGCAGATGACCCGCTACGACATGCTGCTTCCGGGCATAGAGGTGACGACGGGTCCCGGCGACTACAGCCCCATCAAGCAGATGAGAATGATGCGGTTCGATGGGGCGCGCTGGATCTATTTCGGGGAAATCCTGTCCGGAGGAAAATAGCGATGCACCCCAGCGCGGAGGTCGGCGGCCCGGGAGGGAATGCGCGCCCCGGGAGCCGGCCCGACATACCGGCGCTGATTGTCGGCGGCGGTCCGGTCGGGTTGGTCATGGCGCTGCTGCTGGCCCGGCAGGGCGTTCGCTCGATCGTCGTCGAACGCCGATCGCCGCGCCTCGACAGCGCGCCCAAGGCGCATGTCCTCAATCCGCGCTCCCTGGAGATCCTGCGCGCGCTCGGCATGGACATCGAGGCGATGCGGGCGCTGGCGCCGCCCAGGGAAGACCAGCTTTGGTCGCGGTTCATGACCGTGCTGTCGGGGATCGAGCTCGGGCGGATCGCGCTCGACGCGTCGGAAGAGGACGCGTTGAAAATGTCCCCGACGCCTCTGCTCAACCTAGCGCAGCCAAAATTCGAGGCGCTTCTCCGCGACGCCGTGCGCGCGAGCGGCGCCATCGAATTGCGGACGGATCAGAAGTTCCTGTCCTGCGCGATGGACGAGGCCGGCGTCTCGACGACGATCGAGGCCGGCGGCGCGACCTATGCGATCCACAGCGAATTTCTCATCGCAGCCGACGGCGCCAACAGCGCCGTGCGCGATTTCCTGGGCGTGCCGATGGACGGCCAGCCCGCCGTGCGTCCGCGCGTCACGATCCATTTCGAGGCCGACCTACGATCCGTCGTCCGCGACCGGCCCGCCGTCCTCTACTGGATACTCGACCCCTCCGCCGCCGGAACGTTCATCGCCTACGACATTGAGAAGACCTGGGTCTATACGCCGCGGGTCCTGCCCGAGACATTCGACCGCGATGTGTACGCGGACGAATATTGCGCCGGCCTCGTGCGCAGGGCCGTGGGGCCGTGCGACGTCGATCTGAGGATCAGGCACGTCGTGCCGTGGATGATGGCGGCGCAGGTCGCGACCGCCTATCGGTCAGGCCGCTGCTTTCTCGTCGGCGACGCCGCGCATCGCTTCCCGCCGACGGGCGGCCTCGGGCTCAATACGGGCATTCAGGACGCGCACAATCTCGCGTGGAAAATGGCGTTCCTTCTGCGCGGCGCGGCGTCCGATGACATTCTGGACAGCTACGATGGGGAAAGGCGGCCTGTGGCGATCATCAACACGCGCCAGAGCCTGAAGAATTCCGAACGCCTGCCGGAGCTGTTTCGGCTGGCGGCCGATGTGATCGAGGACGGCGCGGTGGACGACAGCGAACGCAAGCGGCTCGCCGCGGAGATTGCGACCCACCGCGAGCACTTCCACAGCCCGGGACTGCAATTGGGCTTTTCCTACGGCCCGCCGGTCCAGGGACCGGCCGACCCCACGCGCTACGATCCATCCTGGAGCCAGGGCGCGCGCCTGCCGCACGTGCCGATCGCGCGGTCAGGCCAACCGGTCTCGAGCCTGGACTTGCTCGATCCCACCCGTTTCACGCTGCTGGTTCCAAGCGCCGCCAGCCCGGACTGGACACGTCTGGCCGAGCGTTTCGACATAGCTCCGGTCGCGCTGGACAAAGCATGTTGGCCGGACGCCGCGCCCCGTGGACCGGTTCTCGTGCGGCCGGACGGGCACATAGCGTGGGCATTCAACGATGACGACGCCGCGCGCGCATCCGACGCCCTGCAGCAGGCGCTCGGATGCTGGACAGATCGCCGGCGTTGACCGCCTCCATGCCGAGAGCCAGATTCAAGCGCGTCTTGCCGGTGCCGGACGGCTCTATCAGATGACCTGCTTCTGCGCGATCGATGAGCTGCAGTTCGGCAAGCGCCACGATGCAGTTCCTGTCCAGCAAAGGCTGGAAGGCGAAATCGAAGCCTGTCGGCATCTTGACCGCCGACGGGCGCGCCGTCTGCAAGGCCAATTTGACGCGCCGGTTCTCGCGCGGCGTGACGTCGAGGACCTCAGGCGCCCGTGGCGTCTCCAGGTCGACGAGATTGCGTTTGGCGTGGAATTCGACCCCTCGGCTTCTTGAGGTCCTGGTCTCAAGGGAATGAGCGAACGGGTCATCGCGCTCGGAGGCGCTTTGAATCTTTCGAGTGCGACGACGGGGGGCGCTCTGATGATGGCCAACCTCCGCTTCCGATCCAATTGACGATCGGGAATTTTTGGAAGCATTTTCGGGAAGCCGCCCGGCTGCCGCCTGCCAATCTCTTGGTTTTGCTGCTGCTAACGGGGGCGTCTCGTTAACCTCCACTTGGCCTTTCGTCCACTTGCGGCGAAAGGTCTTATTTTTTTCAGTGCCGATATGCGTAGCAAATTACTGATCCTCACTTTCTGCGGCGCCTCGATTTGCGCATGCCATGCGGCTGCCCAATCGGCTTCCGGCCCCGTCGTCACGCTCGAGGCGATCGAGGTGGTTCCCTCCTCGCCGCTGGCTGCGCCGGACACGGGCGCCGAGCGCGCCAAATATCCGGCCGGCGCGACGAGCGTCAGCGGCGACGATCTCGCCGCCGTCCGCCAGCCCGGTCTCGCGCAGGCGCTCGACCGCCGCGCGCCTGGCGTCTCGATCGTGGACGTCACGGGCAATCCGTTCCAGCCGGAGGTCGACTATCGCGGTTTCTCCGCCTCGCCGGTCGTCGGCACGCCGCAGGGGCTGGCGGTGTATCAGAACGGCGTGCGCATCAACGAGGCCTGGGGCGACGGCGTCAATTGGGACCTGATCCCCTCCGTCGCCATCGACCGCGCGACCATCCTCGGTCCCAATCCGGCGTTCGGTCTCAATGCGCTCGGCGGCGCCATCGTGCTCGACATGAAGAACGGCTTCACCTGGCAAGGGTTCGAGGTCGACGTGCGGGCCGGCGGCCGCGCGCGCGGTCAGGGATCAATCCAGTATGGCGTGAAGAGCGGCGACTGGGCCGGCTATTTCGCCCTCGAGGGCATCCGCGACAAGGGCGCGCGCTATTTCTCCGGATCGACCGTGCGCCGCTTCTACGGCGATATCGGCTATCGCGGCGATCGCGCGGAAATTCACGGAACGGTGGGGCTCGCCTTCAACAAGTTCGGCGCGTCCGGCCCCGCGCCGGTCGAAATGGTCGACGCCAACAAGGCCTCAGTCTTCACCACGCCGCAAACCACGCAGAATCAGCTCGGGCAATTCGCGCTCAACGGATCGTTCGACATTTCGCCGACCTGGAAGGCCAAGGCCAACGTCTACTACCGCTACTTCGACCAGAAGCATGTCGACGGCAATACGACCGACTTCGACTCCTGCGGCGGCGCGACTCTCTGCGACGACGGGGGCAATCCGACCTCCATCCCCGACTTTCTGCCCGGCGCGCAATATGGCGCGATCGACCGCACCTGGACCCGCTCGCGCTCGGTCGGCGCCAGCGCGCAGGCGACCAATACGGACCGCATTTTCAACCACGGCAACCGCCTGACCTTCGGCCTCAGCATCGATCGCGGCTGGACGGACTTCCGCGCCGACGAGGAGATCGGCGTGATCCAGACCGATTTTCGCGTCACCGGCCTCGGCTGGAGCGTGATCGAGCCGGCAAGCGGTATCGAGCCCGTCCACCTCAAGGCGCGCAACACCTATTACGGCGCCTTCGTGCAGGACGCGTTCGACATCACCGACCAGCTCACGGTCACGGTCGGCGGCCGCTACAATCTCGCTAGGATCGCGCTGTTCGACCAGATCACGACGGCGCTGAACGGCGGCGGGACCTACGGCCGTTTCAATCCGACCGCCGGCGCGACCTTCAAGATTCTGCCGAACCTCTCGCTTTACGCCAATTATGCGGAGGCCAATCGGGCGCCGACGCCGCTCGAGCTCGGCTGCGCCGATCCGAACCGGCCCTGCATGATCGACAATTTCCTCGTGGCCGATCCGCCGCTCAAGCAGGTCGTCTCGCGCACGCTGGAATTCGGCGCGCGCGGCTCCTTCAAGCTGCCGGAACTGCTGCCGGGCAATTTCGACTGGTCGGCCGGCGTCTATCGCACGATCAACACGGACGACATTCTCAACGTGCCGAGCGCGATCACCGGGCGCGGCTATTTCGTCAACGCCGGGCATACGCTGCGGCAGGGCGTCGAGACGAGCCTGTCCTACAAGGACGAGCGGCTTTCGGCCTATGTGAACTACACCTACACCGACGCCACGTTCCGCGATGCGATCACGCTCGGGTCGCCCGCCAATCCGCTGGCGGTCACGCTCGGCGTGTCCTCCATTCTCGTCTCGCCGGGCTCGCACCTGCCCACGACGCCGCCGCACCGCATCAAGGCGGGGGTGGATTATGCGCTGACGCCGCAATGGAAGATCGGCGGCGACGTGACCTATACCGCGGGATCCTATCTGCGCGGCGACGAGATCAACCAGTTTCCCAAACTCTCGCCCTATGCGCTGGTGAACCTGCGCACGTCCTATCAGGTGACCAGGGAATTCCAGATCTACGGGATCGTCGAAAACGCGTTGAACGCGCGGCCGAAGACGTTCGGAACCTTCTTCGATCCGGGCGAGATCGCCTTCGTCAATTTCAGCGACCCGCGCACGGTCTCCATCGCTCCGCCCGTCGCCGCATATATCGGCGCAAAATACAGGTTCTGAACGCAATTTCCCGGAAAGCCGGCCCGCGCCTCCAGCGTCCCGAAGCAGCCGTCGGGAGCGGCGGTTCGAGACGACAGCCGCAAGGGCAAGCGGCGGCGCGTCGTGCGTCTTCTAGCTAGGTCGTTCTCCGGTGCGCCTCTGCAATCAGCCATTCGCGAAACGCTCTCACCCCAGGGCGTTTCAGGGCATGCGGCGGACAGACGACATAATAGGCGAAGCTGGCGGGCAGACTCAATTCGAATGGCCGCACAAGACGACCGACGGAAAGCTCATCTGCAACCAATGCGCTTCGACCAAGTACGATGCCTTCGCCTCGAATTGCGGCCTGGATCGCATGATCGGACGACAGGAACGTCGGGCCGCGGTGCGGATCAATCTTGTTGATTCCCGCGCGACGCAGCCACATTGCCCAATCGGCGGTAAACACGTCATGCAGAAGCGTGTGATGGGCAAGATCCGCAGGTATTCGCAACGAACGGCGGCCTCTGAGCAACGCCGGGCTGCAAACTGGAAAATGATCCTCCTTCATCAGTAACTCGGATGTAAGCCCGGAATACTGGCCTCCGCCACAACGAATGGCGATATCGATTCCGTCGCTCACGAAGTCGGCAAGATGCTCCGATGTCGCGACCCGCACATCGACGTCGGCATGCGCCCGCCTGAACCGATGCAACCTCGGCATCAGCCATCGAGCGGCGAACGAGTCGATCGTGCTGACGCTGACGATTCCGGAAAATTGTCCAGTCGTCGTCAAGGTGGCCGCGGCGAGATGCTCTAAAATATCGCGCATCTCGGCCGCGAAGGACAAGCCGATCGGGGTCAGTCGAACCGAGCGCGTCCCCCGGATCATCAGTTGTACGCCGAGACTATCTTCCAGGTTGCGCACGGCGCGGCTGACCGCGCCGTGCGTGACGCCGAGTTCATCGGCCGCTTTGGAAAAACTCAGGTGGCGCGCCGCAGCTTCAAAGCTTGGAAGCGCATTGAGAGGCGGGAGACGGCGCGGCATGGATGCGGTCAATTTGTGAGGAATACTCACAAATAACATCCCATTTCTCGTTTGTCATGAGCCTCAACGACGCTCATCTAGTTTGACGGAGGGAGCCCGTGGCAAGGCCCCACTAGCTCGCTCGACAAGGAGGCGGCCATGCTGGCAGGACAAACGCGCATCCCGGCTGTTGAGGTCGAGACGCTCCCCGTCGACATGCGCATGACGCTTGAGGAGCAGCGCAAGACTTGGGGAGAGCCGCTCTATCCCTACCTCTTTTACGCGCGCAACCCGGCCTATTTTCGCGCGGCGAAGGCGATGTGGGACGCGCTTCAAGACAACGCGAAGCGCGTGCCGCGCACGCTCGGCGCACTGATCAACCGGCGCGTCGCGTGGTGGAATCGCTGTGAGTACTGCCAGGACGCTCATGCCGCCAAGAGTAAGAGATTCGGCGTTTCGACAGAAAAAATCGAGGCGCTGAACGAGTACGCGAGGAGTCCGCTCTTTAGCGCAGCGGAGAAGGTCGCGCTCGAATATGCCGACGTGATCACGGACACACATCGCGATGTCGACGACGAATTATTCAAGCGCCTGCAACAGCACTACGACGACGACGCGATCGCTGAGCTGACGATGATGATCGCGTGGCAGAATGCCTCTTCGCGCTTCAACCACGCATTCCACATCCCTTCACAAAAATTCTGGAAGCGATGATCGGCAGGTAGAGCGGCTTCGATCTGAAACGAAGGATGAAGAATGGTCGCCAGTAGCAGCTTTGCGGATTTTCTGCGCGATCTACTTGCGCCGCTCGGGCAACTGACGATGCGGCGCATGTTCGGCAAGACGGGCGTGTTCTGTGAAGGGGTGATGATCGCCATGGTCGCTGACAACATTCTCTATTTTCGAGTTGACGACCAGAACCGAACGATTTTCGCCGAAGCAGCCTCCCAACCGCCTCTCAAGTACAAAAAACAGGGTCGGGCGATCGATCTTGCCTTCTGGCGTGCGCCCGACCGATTGTTCGATGATCCCGATGAACTCATTGTTTGGGCGCGAGCTGCGCTTTCGGCGGCACAGCGGGTTGCAGCAAGACGATCAGGACGATCGCGCAGCGATCGTGGCTGCAAGCATCGACCTCCCCTTTGCTGACAGGCTTTTTGACGGGTCTTGAGGCCCGCATCGGCCGCAATCAGATGCGGTTGCGACAACCACGAACCAATTTCGCCCGCGCTGCAGCATCGCTCGAATTTTCAGTCTCCCTCCGGCGGCCAAAACGCTTCAAAAAGTTGACCGCGCCCGGTCGGCCGCCGGTGCAAATCGTAATCGCCGCGTATTTGACCCGGGACGTTTGTCTTCGGTTTGCGCTGAGCATTAGTTGTTGGTGGATGGGTATTCGAAGAAGCCCCGTCCGCTCTTAACGCCGAGGCGGCCCTCCGCGACCATCTTCTTGAGGAGCAGTCGTGGCCCTTCGGGAAGACCTTTGCGCTCTTCCGCGTAGTGCTCCTCAATATCCAGCACGACATCGAGCCCTACGCCATCCATCAGGCTGCAAGGACCTCGCGACAGGCCCATCGCCTGTGCGTAGATGGCGTCCACCACTTCCGGCTTGGCGACTCCTTCGGCGACAACAGCAAGCGCCTCGCGTTTGATGGCCGCCCAGATACGATTGAAGATGAAGCCGGTGCTCTCGCGCTCGACGATATAGGGCGTAAGGCCATAAGCCGGCAGCGCATCAGCGAGAAGCTTGATGACGGCAGGATCTGTCCGGCCGCAGGACATCAGTTCGACGGGCGTGGAGCGCGGCGGCATCAGGAAGTGCATGTTGAGCAGCCGCTCGGGATGCGTCACGCTCCCGACGAGATTGCTGCTGGCGTAGGAAGATGAATTCGTCGCAAGGATCGCATCGGGCTCCACGAGCTCATCCAGCTGCTTGAAGATGGTCTTCTTCAGGTCGAGATTTTCGGGAACGGCCTCGATCACGAGCCAGGCGTCCTTGAGGGCTTTGGCGAGATCGTCAAACGGAACGACAACGCCGGCCTTCCCGTCCTTGACCTGCTTCTCCAGTACGCCGGGAAGCTCGGACATCGCATAATCGACGCCTGCGGTACGCACTTCCGCATTGGGATCGTAGAGCCGTATTTCGGCTCCTTGCGTCGCCAGCATGAGCGCCATACGCCGGCCAAGCGTCCCCGCGCCCAGAATGACGACCGGACGCGTCCAGGTATCTTGCGGCAGCTTGAAGGACATACGTTTGCTCCCTTTCGCGAATAGGACCTCGTCCGTATCGAGCTGCGGACCCATGCGTCGCGCTGTGGTTTCTTTCGTCGATTGCATATTCGCGATCGAAAGCTACGGCCGCTTGAGATAGGCGATTCCCGTCAGCGGGCCCTTGTTCTGATAGATGATCTTTCCAGAACCGGGACAATCAAGGTCGACGACATAAAGGGAGCCCTTGAGATCGCTGACGAAGATGCGTTTGTTTTCGTGATCGTGAGCGAGACCGATCGCCTCATGGAGGCCGGCGAGAAGAATCTCGTGATCCACGATCTTTCCGTCGCGGATACGGCCTCGGTTCAGCGTGTTGCCTTTCGGCGGATCGCCGCGATCGGTCCAGTACAGCGCATCCGCCTCGCCGTCCCATTCCAGGTCGATGGGTTCGGGCAGTCCGCTCGCCAATATCTCGATGTCCATCCGTTTTGATGGATCTTTGGGGCGCGCCTGCAGAGACGCCCGAAGGATCTGACCTTCATTTCCCTTGGGCTTGCCCTTCTGTGTCCAGTAGATGTAGCCCCCTTTGGCGTCGACCGCGACCCCGACGCAATGCCGGCGACGATCTTGCTTGTCCTCGTCGCCTAAGCCGGTCTGAACATGCGTGATCAAATCCGAGCCATCGGAGCGACAGCTCATCACGCGCATGCCTTCCCGGTCGCACCAATAAATGCGGCCTGTGGCGCCGTCGTATTGAATTTGCTTGCCGGTGACGAACACGCCTTCCGGAACGATGATCGTGCGATCGCCGCCATCAAAATTCGCGCGCTCGATATAACCGTCGTTTCCCCAGAAGTCCTCTCCGTCCCGGATCGCCCCCATGAAGGTGTAATAGATATGACGATTGACGGGATCGATCGTAATCCCGTCCGGCTTCGAGTCCAGATCGCCAATAAGAATTTGCGGATCGCCGCCATCCGTTCCAACCGACATGATGCGCGATTTGCGGCCGAGGCTTAAAAGGAAAATTCTGCCGGCGGTCGTGTTCAAGCAGACGCCCTCGGGACGCTGGCGGCACGCGCGGAGCAGCGATCATGCCCTATGGTTGCAATGAAAAACGGCGCCCCGAAAACACGTAAGCTGCGCAGGCGTTACGAATCTTCCCCCAACGCCCATCAAAACGCCGATGTTCGTTTGTCAGTCGGCCGCTTTTCCTTGAGCAGCACGGTATCCAATACGCCTTGTCGATAAAGGTGCGAGGGGGCCATCGTGCTGGTTATTTTGGGACAAAGCCGCTTCCTCCAGGAAGCGCAGACGTCGGTCGGCCCGAGCCCGGACGAGTAACTCCAGGGAGATTCCTTATTAATGGGATCGCCCTGCATTCATCAGAATTTCTCGTATCGCGCAGGTGAGAACGGCCAGGCTATGCGCCTGTCGTCAGGCCACATTCAATTCCTCGAATTTCGGCTTAGCGAGCTGTTCGACAAAGCGCGCGTAGGACCAGGGCCACGAGGCCAGATTACCCTGCTTGTCGTAATACCAGCTCGTGCAACCGCCCGTCGCCCAGACCGTATGTTTCAAGGCGGACCGCAACTCGGCGTTGAACGCATCGGTCGCCTGCCGGCTCGGTTCGATTTCGCTGAATTGTCCGGCCGCCAACGGTCTGATCAGCTCCATCACATAGCCGATCTGAAGTTCCGCAGTCCGCAGATACGAGAAGTTGCCGATCGGACTGTTGGGACCGCCGAGCAGGAACAGGTTCGGAAAATCCGGAACGGCGACGGAGCGATAGGCCTGACAGGCTTCATTCCATCGTTCGTTCAGGCTGACGCCTCCACGACCATATATTGTCGCCGGACGAAAATAGGCGAAGGGATCAAAACCGGTCGCGTAGACGAGAATATCGAGTTCATGGAGCGCGCCATCGCGCGTCCTGACGCCGCTTGCCTCGATTTGTTCGATCGGCGTGTCGACGAGATGGGCGTTGGGCTTCTGGATCGCGGGATAAAATTTGTCCGAGACGATCAGCCGCTTGCATCCGGCCTGATAGGACGGCGTCAACCGGCGGCGAAGATCCTCGTCGTGAACGTTCTCGGCGAGATTCCTCAGGCAGTTCTGCGCCATTTCCTCGAGCCCGGCGTCATTCTCCCCAACCAGGGCGGCCGCGAAACGATCGTTGAAGATCGTGTTCAACTGTTCGTACAGCTCCGCCATCTTCTGCGGATTATTTCGGAAGCCCGCCTTCTTCTCCTCCGGAAAAAGATTGTTGGGAACGTTCACGATCCACTGCGGCGTCCGCTGAAACAGCGACACCGATTCGACCTTGTCGACGATCGCCGGAAGAATCTGGGTCGCCGTCGATCCCGTGCCGATGATGCCGACGCGCTTTCCGCCAAGGTCGAGTTTGTGATCCCAGCGTGAGCTGTGGAAAGCCGATCCGGCAAAGCTGTCCCGGCCTTTGATCTGCGGGAGCACGGGCGCATGCAAAATTCCAGTCGCCAGAATGACAGCGTCGAAAATTTCCGGCTCGCCCTTGGCGGTCTCTATGCGCCACTTGCCGTCGCCGACATAGTCGGCGCGCGTCACGCCGGCCGAGAAGCGAATGTTCTCCGTGATTCCGAATGCATCCGCGACGCCGGCGATGTATTGGCAGATTTCGCCTCCGGACGCGTATTCCTGCGTCCACTCCGCATTCGGAGCGAAAGAAAACCGATAGAGGTGGGAAGGCACGTCGCAGGTGAGGCCGGGATAGGTGTTGTCGCGCCACGTGCCGCCGAGGCGATCCGATCGCTCGAAAACGACGCAGGGAATGCCCGCTTCCTTCAGTTTGACGGCCATACCGATCCCGCCGGCGCCCGCGCCGACGATCGCAACCCTGAACGATTCCGCGCCCATGTCGTCTCCTTGAGAATTGTCGCCATCATTGACATGTGACATTCTGTATGAGATAAAAATATACCAGTTGGTATATGTCAAGCCGAATGTGGACTCAGGGACGAGTCTTTTCGATGCGCGGCATGTCAATCGGGAAGAAGCACGGCCGCTTGAATCGATCCGAGTGGGCCCGCGTCATAAAAACGGAGGAACCATGCGATTTTTCGGCTGCATCTGTTTGGCGCTCATGCTGGCCGCGTCGACCGGCAGCGCCCGATCCGAGGACGGTCCGATCAAGATCGGAGTACTGGAGGACATGTCCGGGCCATACGCGGACGTGTCAGGTCCCGGATCGGTCATCGCCGCCCGTCTCGCTGCGGAAGATTTCGGTCCGGCGCTCGGGCGCAAGGTCGAGATTCTCGCCGCCGACCATGCCAACAAGGCCGATATCGGAACCGCCATCGCAAAGCGCTGGTTCGACGTCGACAAGATCGACATGATCGTCGGAATGGGCAATTCCGCTGTGGCGCTGGCGGTTCGCGGCGTCGCGTCTTCCAAGGGCGTCGTCGATATCAACACCAGCGCGGGGACCGGCGATCTGACCGGCAAGGCCTGTTCGCCGACTTCGTTCCACTGGGTCTACGACACCTATGCGCTGGCCAAGACGATCGGCACGGCCACGATCCGGTCCGGCGCCGATACATTCTTCATGATCGCCGCCGACTACAATTTCGGAACGATCATGGCGCAGGATACGACGAAATTCGCGACGGCCGCCGGCGGCAAGTCGGTCGGCGGCGTCAGGGTTCCACTCAACACGGCCGACTTCAGTTCGTACATCCTGCAAGCGCAGAGCGCGCGCGCGAAAGCGATCATGCTGGCGATCGCCGGCCAGGACCTCATTAACTTCATCAAGCAGTCGAACGAGTTCAATGTCGTGAAAAGCGGGCAGAAGCTGGCGTCCTTCGTGACCTTCGTCAACGACGTTCACGCGCTCGGGCTGAACGTCACGCAGGGTCTTCTGACCGCCGAAGCCTTTTACTGGGACCTGAACGACGACACCCGCCGCTTCTCGAGACGGTTCCAGCAAGTCGCGAAAAAGATGCCGAACAGCATGCAGGCGGGCGTCTACAGCGCGGTGACGCATTATCTGAAGGCGGTGAAGGCGGTCGGCGGGACGGACGGCAAGCTTGTGGCGGCGAAGATGCGCGAGCTGCCCGTCGATGATTTCATGACGAAGAACGCAAAGGTCCGCGAAGACGGGCGCGTCATGCGGGACTTCTACCTGTTCCAGGCCAAGGCTCCGCAGGATTCGAAAGGCGAATGGGATCTTCTCGCGCCGATCGAGAAGCTGCCGGACGGCGAGGCGTTTCGTCCGCTCGCTGAAAGCGAGTGCCCGCTCGTGAAGGCGGCCGTCACGAAAAACTAGATCAGGCTATATATTCAGGCGTGCGCACGTCACTGGCGCGCGCCGCCATTGCGAGGAGCCCCGATCGCCGCCGCTTCAGCGCCTCTTGCCGGCGCCGGTCTTCGTCGACCCGGAATGATCGGCCGACGCTTTCCGCTGTCTGGCTTTCACCATATTCAAAACCAGCTCGATCATCTCGTCGCACAATTGCTCTCGTCCGAGCCGACCGGACGGCGAGTACCAGCGGTGCGTCCAGCGAACCATGCCGCTGATCGCGAGCGAGGCGATCTCGGGATCGCTGATGTCGAACTCGCCCGCCTTGATCCCGTCGCGCAGTAGATCGGCCAGACGGCTGTCGAATTCCTTGAGCTTCTTTCTGGTCTTGCGAATCCGTTCCGGCTCGAGGTGCTTTTCCTCGGCGATCAGGATCGGCGTGAATTCACGCTGATCGATATTGCTTTCGACGAAAATTCTGATGAACCGCACCAGACGCTCGGTCGGCGAGCCGTTCCGGTTCTTCAGCGCTTCCATGAGCACCTCGTAGAGGGCCACATAGGCGTTGTCGAAAAGCTCGACCAGAATCGTCTGCTTGTTCTTGAAATAGGTGTAGATGAAGGGCTTCGTGACGCCAAGCGCCAGGGCGATGTCGTCGAGCGTGGTCTTCTGGAACCCGTGCTCCCTGAAGAGCTTGCCGGCCGCATCGAGAACAAGCTGCTTCTTGTATTCCCGGACGGTTTGTTTGGCGTCGATCACAGAGTTCATGTCGGGGTCCGCCGCACGTTGGGCATTGTGCAATGCGATAGCACGGCGTCTCGACCCTCGCCAGCCTGGTCGCGCAATATCCGGCGGCGGCGCTTCGCGTACCGCCGGGTATGCAACGCGCCGCCGCAAACGCGACCTCCGTCGCCCAAAAGCGGGCGGGACCGGAAATCTCGCGTCAGCCCTGCCCGGTTTCGCGCAACGCGCGATCCCTCAGAAGCACGCGCTGCACCTTGCCGGACGCCGTCATCGGCAGGCTCTCGACGGCTACGACATGGTGCGGAATCTTGAAGCTCGCGATCTTGCCCTTGCAGCGCGCCTGAACGTCCTCGAGCGAGCATTGCTCGCCCTGCTTCACGACGACATAGGCGCAGGGAACCTCGCTCAGCCGGGCGTCGGGCACGCCGACGACCGCGACCTGCTCGATCGACGGCACGAGCGCGACGAGTTCCTGTTCGAGGGCGGCGGGAGAAACATTCTCGCCGCCGACCTTGAGCATTTCCTTGTAGCGCCCGAGAAACTGCAGGAACCCGTCCGGCCGCAGGAAACCGCGGTCGCCGGAATGCAGCCAGCCGTCGGCGTCGATGGTCCGCGCCGTCGCCTCGGGATCGCGGAAATAGCCGCGCATGACCGTATAGCCGCGCGCGAGAATCTCGCCCTCGACTCCCGGCGGCTGCTCGGCGCCCGTGACCGGATCGGCGATGCGCACTTCGAGGCCCGGCATGGGGCGGCCGGACGTCGTGCAGCGCTGCTCTTTCGTATCATCGAGGCTGCTCATGAAGACGAAGCAGCCGACCTCCGACATGCCCCAGCCCGACACCGTCGGGCATAGCGCGGGCTGCACCTGGGCCGCGACGGCGTTCGAATTCTCCATGCCGGCCGGCAGCGTGCCGAACCGGACGCTCGACAGATCGCGCGGACGCCGCGCCTGCGCCCGCAGCAGATCGGCGTAATGGGTCTCGAATCCGTGCAGACCGGCCACGCGCTCGCGCTCGATCAGGCGCAAGGCCTCCTCGACGTCCCACACGTCCATCACGACCTGATGCGTGCCGATCAGCAGGCCGGCCAGCATGTTGTCCGACATGCCGTAGAGATGGAACATCGGCAGGAAACAGAGAACTGCGTCTCCCGCCCGGACCGGCCATTTCTCATGACGTTCGCGAATGTTGCGGACGATGCTGTGATCGT
The DNA here is from genome assembly GCA_036796555.1 of Rhodoblastus sp. Taxonomy (GTDB): domain Bacteria; phylum Pseudomonadota; class Alphaproteobacteria; order Rhizobiales; family Beijerinckiaceae; genus JAJXWB01. Next base: position 33,786 of record DAIRCS010000003.1, read on the forward strand.
GCGTCACGCCCTTGGGATTGCCAGTCGTCCCCGAGGTGAACACGATCAGCGCGATATCGTCGGCCGCGACCGCCGCCGCGGCTGTCTCCAGTTCTTCCGTCGTCACGCGCTCGGCGGCGGCGAGAAAGCGGCTCCAGGAAACGGGCGTGTCGCCCGGCGTATCGCCAATCGTCACAATGTCCCGCAGATGCGGGTAGTCCGCGGCTCCCGAGAAGCGTTCGCCGTCGAAGCCCGGAATCGCCGCCTTCAGGATCTCGACATAGTCTACGGGGCCCGACCGCTCCACGACGAACAGCAGCTTGCACTCGGCCAGCTTGAGCGCATAGGCGGCGTCGTGCTCGCGATAGCGGGTATTCATCGGCGCGACGATGGCGCCGATCCGCATGGCCGCGAAAAACGCGATCGGAAACTCGATCCGGTTCGTGACCCAGAGTCCGACGACGTCGCCCTTGCGCACGCCGCGCGCCAGCAGCGCCCGCGCCGCGCGATCGACCTGAGACGCGAGGTCGCCGAAGGTCAGCCGGGATTCGCGAAAGCTGAACGCCGGGCTGTCGGCCCAAAGGCGCGCCGCGGCGCCGGGAAGGTCGCCAAATCGTATTGCCGCTGCGGACATTGAGGTTTCCTCCCTCGGATTCCTATTTGCCGGTTTGAGCCGACTTGACGAAAGAACATTCGCTTTCCGACAGGGGGCGGAACGCCTCCTCGCCGGACAATTTCTGGACCGGCTTCAACAGATCCCATTCGTCTTTCGAGTCGGACGGCTTCTTGACCTGGAACAGATAGAAGTCGCGCAAGAGCCGTCCGTCCGCGCGCACAACGCCATTCCTCGTCATGAAATCGTTGACGGGAATCTCGCGCATCTTGTCGGCGACCGCCTTGCCGTCCACGACGCCGGCGGCGCGGACCGCCGTCAGGTAATGTTTCACGGCGCTATAGGCGCCGGCCTGCACGCTGTTGGGCATGCGCTTCTGCTGCGCGTAGAACCGCCGCGCGAAAGCGCGCGTGTCATCGTTCATGTCCCAGTAGAAGGCTTCGGCGAGCAGCAATCCCTGCGTGGGCTTGAGGCCGAGCGCATGGACGTCGGTGACGTAGGTGACGAAGGAGGCGAGCGTCTGCCCTCGTTCTGTCACGCCGAATTCCTCCGCCTGCTTGATGAAGGTCACGAGGTCCTGCCCCGCCAGCGCCAACAGGATGGCTTTCGCGCGCGAGGCCTGCGCCTGCAGGATGAAGGAGCTGTAGTCGGCGGAATTGATCGGGGTGCGCACCTCGCCGAGCGATTTGCCGCCCGCTTCGAGCGCGAACCGCGCGCCGTCGCGCGACATGGCCGAGCCGAAGGCGTTATCGGTCGCGACCGTATAAAACGTGTCCGCGCCCGACTTCACGCTCGCAGCCCCGATCGTCTTGGCCAGCGCGTAGGTGTCGAACACCCAGTGGAACGAAGTGGGCGAGCAGGCCTTGCCTGTCAGGTCGCTGGACCCTCCCGAAGTCACGATGTCGATCTTGCCGCGCGGGGGAAGAACGCTGCGCAGCGCCATGCCCACCGCAGAGCTTCCCGTGCCGGTGATCATCTCGACGCCGTCCACATCGATCCAGCGTTTGGCGATGGAAACGGCCAGATCCGGCTTGCTGTGCGTATCGGCGGAGACGATCTCGACCTTGCGGCCGAGAACCGGACCGAAATCGGCGGCCGCGAGTTCGGCCGCGACGACGGAGCCTCGGCCCGTCGCATCGGCATAGCCGCCGGACATGTCCTCCAGCACGCCGATGCGCAAAGGCGGCGGCTCTTGCGCATTTGCGCCGGTCCCGAACAGGCACGCGCCCAGCGCGATCAGAATTGTCGATGCAAGCCGCATGTTCCCTCCCTTTCTGTTTATCGATTTTGCGGGGCGCGAGCCGTGGCCCTCACAGGTTCGCATTGAACTTCTGCACCATCAGCGCCTGCGAGAGGCCGCCGTCGCAATTGACGTTCTGGCCGGTCACGAACGAGGCCATGGGCGAGGCAAGAAAGACGATCGTGTCCGCCAGTTCGGAGGGTTGCCCGAGCCGCCCCATGGGAATGCGCGCCGCCCGCTGCTCGATGACGTCGGGCGTAAGCACCGCGCGCATCAACGGCGTCTCGACCGTGCCGGGGCTCACGACATTCACGCGAACGCCGTCTCCGACCCATTCCATCGCCATCGTCCTGGTCAGCGCGATCAGCGCGGCCTTGGTGACGCCATAGGGGCCGCCGTTGGGATAGGCGCCGATGCCCGCCAGCGACGCGATGTTCACGATGGAGGCGTGCGCGCTCTTGCGCAAATGCGGCAGGCAGGTGCGCGCCAGCATGATCGCGCCCTCGATGTTGACGCGGAAGGATCGCCGCCAGTCTTCGAGGTCGGCTGTCTCCAGCGCGCCGGCTTTCACGAGAGCGGCCGCGTTGACCACCACGTCAAGCCCGCCATAACGCGCGACGGTCGCGGAAACGGCGGCGTCGATGTCCGGTTGGCTCGCGACGTCCATGGCAAGCGCGATCGCGTCGCCTCCGGCCGCTGCGATCTCCGCCGCGACACGGTCGGCCGCATCCTTGCGGATATCCGCCACGGCCACCCGGCCGCCGTTCGCGGCGATGACGCGGGCGGTTTCCTCGCCGATGCCGCTGCCGCCGCCGGCGACGAGCGCGACAAGTCCGACGAAGCGGGATTGCTGCATCCAGTCGCGCGGCCGCGCCTCGACTTTGCCTCTTGCTCCCATCGATTTCCTCCTTTGTCTCCGCGTTGCGCGCGATCCGCAGCGACGCTGACTCCGCCGCGCGACCCGTTTCCGATCCGGCGAAGACTTCTCAGCCGACCGGTTGCGGGAGAAATTTTGCGATCGCCCAGCCGCCGTCGACCGGCAGGATCGCGCCGTTGACGAAGCTCGCCCCGGGCGAGGCCAGAAAGGCGCAGGCCTCGCCGATTTCCTCCGGCTGTCCCACGCGGCCGAGGGGAGAGGCCTCGATCATCATGCGATGCCACCACTCGTTCGTGCGGATACGCTCGTCAGTTCCCGGGCTCCAGATCAGGCCCGGCGCGACGGCGTTGACGCGGACGCCGTCGCGGCCGAATTCCGTCGCGAGCATGCGCGTGATGCCGACGACCGCGTATTTCGTCGGCACATAGGCGGCGGCCCCCGCCGCGCCGACCATGCCGAAGACGGACGCGATATTGACGATCGAGCCTTTCGACTGTTTCAGGGCCGGGAGCGCAAAGCGACACAGGCGCAGCACCGGCCGCACGTTGATGTCGTAATAGCGGTCGTAATCCTCGTCCGTCGTTTCCTGGAAAGCGCGCGCATTGCCCAGGCCGGCATTGTTGACCAGCGTATCGATCCGCCCGTGACGCTTCGCGCAATCCTCGACGATGGTGCGACAGAAATCGCCATCGCGCAGATCGCCCGCGACATGGGCGTAGTTCTCGTTCGACGCCAGCGTGTCGGGCGCGGGCTTCTGGTCCGCGCCGAACACCTTGTATCCCTGACGAAGAAAGACAGTGGCGATGCCGAGCCCCACGCCCTGCGACGTTCCGGTTATCAATGCGATGCGCATCTTGCGGCCTCCCTTTCCGATCATTGTTTGAATTGTTGTTCGTCGAACGCCCTCACAGCCCGGAATTCACGCAATCTTCTCCCGCCGGACGTGAATGCCCGCGCGCTCGCGATCCCACGTGTCCGGGCTGAGTCCTTGCTGGCGAAGAACGTATTTCTCGATTTTCTGCGTCGGCGTCCGCGGCAGCGCGTCGAGAATCCGGACGTAGCGCGGCAGCATGAAATGCGCGAGCCGCGCACGAAGGAATTCGAACAGGGCCGCGGGGTCGATCGTCGCGCCATCCGCAGGCGCGACGATCGCCAATATGTCGTCCTCCGACACTTCATTCGCGACCGCCACGACGGCGCATTCGCGCACGGCGGGATAAGCAAGTATCTCGGCCTCCACCTCGAAGGACGAAACATTCTCGCCGCGGCGGCGTATCGCGTCCTTCATGCGGTCGACGAAGAAATAATTGCCCTCTTCGTCGCGCCGGAAGGCGTCGCCGGTGTGAAACCAGCCGTTGCGCCAGGCCTCGGCGATCGCCTCCGGATTTTTGAAGTAGCCGGAATTGAGCGCCCATGGCGCGTCGCTGCGGATGATCAATTCGCCGACGGCGCCGGGGGGAACTTCGATATCGTTCGAATTCACGATGCGAAGCTCGTTTCCAGGCCGCGCCGCCCCGCACGTTCCGACTGCCGTCGGGTTGGGGCCGGAGACGATCGGCGTGTTCAATTCGGTCATGTTGTAGAGGGTCCACACATTCACGCCGAACCGCTCCGCGAATTCCGCAGCATCGTTCGGCAGGGGAATGATGGTGACGTTTTTCAGCGTGTGCTGTCTGTCCGCATCGGATGGCGGAAGGCGCGACAGGAAGGACGACATCACGCCGAGCAGGATCGTGTAGGTCGCCCTGGTGGCGTGCACGGTCGACCAGAAGCGGTCCGTCGAAAAGTCGCCGCCCAGACCGACCGAGCCGCCGCGATGGAGCATCGCCATGACAGGTAGCGTGCCGCCGATGTGAAAGAACGGCAGGAAGCACAGAACGCTGTCTTCCGCGCCCAGCATCGGATAGGCGGCGGCCCCGGCCATGTGCCACATATGGGCGTAGCTGCTGACGACGCCTTTGGATCGCCCGGTCGTCCCGGACGTATAGACGATCGATTGCGGATCCCAGGGTTCGATTGGCCGCGCCAGCGGAGGAGTTTCCGATGGATCGCGCGGGAGCGCGTGAAACGCAATCTGTTCGACGCCGTCGATCGCGACGCCGCCTTCGCCGGCGACGACGATCGTCCGGATGCGCCCACGGTCGATCGGAACAAGCCGCTCGAGCAGCGCGCCATGCGCGATCAGCACGGAGGCGTCGGCATTGACCAGCACATGCGACAGCAAAGCGCCGCGATAAGCCGTGTTGATAGGCACGTAGATCGCGCCGAGCCAGTTGATCGCGAACCAGACTTTGACGATGTCGATCGTGTTCGGCAACCAGACCTGAACCGTGTCTCCCTGCTTCACGCCGAGCGCTGCGAGTCCGGCGGCGAGCGAACGGACACTCTCGCCAAAGGCGGCGTAGGTCTCGACCGATCCATCGGCAAGCCGCAGGAAAGGGCGGTCCGGATGCTCGCGCGCACGACGTTCGAGCACATAGCGCGAGACGGCGTCCTCGCGGGCGGGCGTCTGGCCATGCGCGAGGCCTGCGGAGGGCGGCGCGGGCTGAATATCGGCGCTCAAGACACGCCTCCCTTGTCGATTTTCATCCGCAGCGGTTCGGACCCGGACAGGGCCGCGCAGTGGACGTATATACCGTTAGACACATTTTAATACCAACTGGTATATTTGGTCAAGGGACCTGCGCAAATCGCGACGACGGCAGATCGCGGTCGACGGTCGGCGCCTTATCGCGCAGCGGGCGCGAACGGGCCCGGCACGATCTCGGATCGTCAGCGCTTGCAATTAGACGCCATATCATCTATTTAGATGACATACCGTTTATTTCCTGGCCTTCGACATGAACCATCACGCTCCTGACGTCCGGCCGGCCGGGCAGCGGTTCGGCAGCCTGGTCGGCCTGCTTGCGCGGCAATGGCGCCAAGCTATCGACCTGCGGCTGCAACCTTTCGACCTGACGGAAGCGACATGGCGGCCGCTGGTGCATCTGGCGCGGGCCGACGCGCCGATGCGACAGAAGGATCTCGCCGAAGCCTTGTCGCTCGACAGCTCCTCCGTCGTGCGCATCCTCAAGAACCTCGAGGCCGAAGGATTGATCGTGCGCGGCGAGAACGAGGACGACCGCCGCGCCAAGGCCGTCGCGATCACGCCTGCGGGACGCAGGCTCGCGCGGCGCGTGGAGCGCGTTTCCGAGGATCTGGAGCGCGAGCTTCTGGCCGGGCTTAAAAGGAACGAGCTGGCGTCGACGAAAGACGTCCTGCAACGGCTGTCCGCCCTGCTCGGACAAGCGAACGCGCGCGGAGGCCGGCGATGACCGCGCCGGCGGACAGTTCGAATTTTCCTGCGGCCGCGCGCTCATGGAACGCCTTCGTGGAGCAGCTCGACTCCGGCTGGGTGCGTGCGAAAGGCCCGCTCGTCTATGGCCTGCGGTTATGGATTTCGGTGACCGCGACCCTCTATGTCGCGTTCTGGCTCGAGATGGACGCGCCCTATTGGGCGGCGACCTCCGCCGCCGTCGCCTGCCTGCCTCAGGTCGGCGCGTCGCTGCGGCGGGGCTGGTTCCGGCTCATCGGCACGCTGGTCGGCGCGACGGCGGGCTTCCTCCTTGCCGCGACCTTTTCGCAGGATCGCGCCCTGTTCTTTTTAGCCCTTGCGCTCTGGGGCGCGGCTTCGGCCTTCGCGACGACGATCCTGACCAATTACGCGTCCTATGGCGCGGCGCTCTCCGGCTACACGGCCGCGATCGTCGCTGGCGGCGCGCTCGGCGCGACCGGCGGCGTCCATGCCGACGTCGCCTTCCAGCTCGCGGTCGCACGCGCCAGCGAGATCGCCCTCGGCATCGTCTGCGCGGGCGTCATCCGCACCCTGACCGATAGGGGCGACGCGCCGCGCCGGCTCGCGGCCTCCATTGCGACACTGTCGACTGACATCGCGCGCGGTTTTCTCGCGACGCTGTCTAACGGCGGCGCGGGGTTCCACGCGATGCAGCCCGTTCGCCGCGAGTTCGCGCGGCGGGCGATCACGCTCGATCCCGTCATCGACCAGGCGCTCGGCGAGTCCTCGGAAATCCGCTATCGCTCGCCGGTGCTGCAACGTGCGCTGGACGGATTGTTCACGGCCCTCGTGGGCTGGCGGGCGGTCGGGACGCATCTCAACCGGCTGCGGGGAGAAGAAGCGCGCGAGGACGCGGCGTTCATCCGCACCCGTATTGGCGACGCAAATCCGGCGGCTCTCGCGGACCCCGCGCAATGGCGCGCCGACCCCCAAGCGCTGCGCCGCGGTTGCGAGGCGGCGATCCGGGATCTGGAAAGCCTGGAGGCGCGCAGCCCTTCGATCCGGCTGCTGGCCGACAAGACCGCCGAACTGCTCGGCGGCATGGCGCAGGCGCTCGGCGGCCAGGCGCTTCTCGTCGATCCCGCGCAGCCGGGCCGGCAGGGCGGCCGCAAGCGACTGCGCGTGCCCGATGTCCTGCCGGCGCTCGTCAACGCCGCGCGCGTCTTCCTCACCATTCTGGCCCTTGTCGCCTTCTGGATCGCGACTGCATGGCCGAGCGGCGTCACCGCGCTGATCTTCGCCATGGTCATCGCCATCGCGCAGGGGCCGCGCGCGAACCAAGCTTATGGAAGCGCGGTGGCCTTCGGCCTGGGCGTCATCGCCGCCACATGCGTCACGACATTCATCTCGCTCGCGATCCTGCCGAGATTGCCGGCGAGCTTCGCCGCGCTCGCGCTGCTGGCCGGATGCGTGCTCGTTCCGCTCGGGGCGTTCGGCCAGATCGTGCGGAACCCGACCTATGCCGCCATAGCCGGCACGACGACGACGCTCTTCATTCCGTTCCTGCAGCCGACCAATCCAATGGTCTACAATGCGGCTGACACGTTCAACAGGTCGCTCGCCATCATGGCGGGCTGTCTCGCCGGCGCTCTGTCCTTCCGTCTGCTGCCGCCGCTGTCGCCGGCCTATCGCACGCAGCGCCTGCTCCGCCTCACCCTGCGCGACCTGCGCGGCCTCGCAGGCGACGACGCGCGCGACGATTGGCGCGGCCATGTTCTCGGCCGGCTGGTCTCCCTGCCCGACACGGCGACGCCGCTGCAGCGCGCGCAGCTTGTGGCGGCGTTGTCGGTCGGCGAGGAGATCGTCCGGCTGCGCAGTTTCGCGGATCGCCTCGGTCTGACGCCTGCGCTCGCGCCCGCGCTAGGGGCGATCGCGGGGGGCGCGGGCGACGAGGCCGCAAGGCGGCTTGAAGACCTGGACGCGACTTTGGCGGCGATGCAGGAGCCCGCGGAAACGCGGCAGACCGTCTTGCGCGCGCGCGCGTCCGTCCTCGTCCTGTCGGAGGCGCTGGTCGAGCACGCCGCCTATTTCAACGACGGAGCCGCGCCTTGAGATTCGTCGAAGTCAACCTGTTCGGCGTCTATGTGGCGCCGATGGCCGCTCTTCTTCTCGTGGCGTGGATCTGCACCATCGCCTTGCGGATGGCCGCCGATCATTTCGGGCTGCTGCGCTACGTCTGGCATCCGGCTCTGTTCATCGCAGCCGTCTATATGGTCGTGCTGTCGTCTCTCGTCCTTTTCATGGCGCGGTGATCCATGTCGCAACCGGATACGAAAACGGATGGGCAGCTTCCGCGCAGGCGCCTTCTCGCTCCGCTGCTCACGCTGGCGGCGGTCGTTCTCGCGGCAATCTTCGGACGGGCGATGTGGCTTGCCTACATGGACGCGCCCTGGACCCGCGACGGCGTCGTGCGCGCCTATGTCGTGACCGTCGCGCCCGAGGTTTCCGGCAATCTGATCGACCTGCCCGTCGCCGACAATCAATTCCTGCGCAAAGGCGACCTGCTGCTGCGGATCGACCCGACGAACTACAGGATCGCGCTCGACCAGGCCGAGGCGTCCTTCAATCAGGCGAAAGCCAATGTCAGCAGCATCGACGCGCAGATCGCCGTGCAGCAGGCGCAGATCGTCGCGAGCGAGGCGCAGGTGACGCAGGCCGAAGCCGCGCTGACCTTCGCGCAACAACAGGCCGAGCGCTACGAAGCGCTGGTCGAGCGGAAGGCAGGCACGATCCAGAACGCCCAGCAATATGAATCGCAATTGCGACAACAGGAAGCGAACCTCTCCAGTGCGCAGGCGTCGCTGAAGCAGGCGCAACGCCGGACCGACGCGCTCAACGCCCAGCGCGGCGGCGCCGACGCCGCCGTCGCGCAGGCCGCCGCGCTTCTCGCGCGCGCCAAGATCAATCTGGAGCGCACGGAAATCCGCTCGCCCGTCAACGGCTGGGTCACCAATCTGCTGGCGCGGACCGGCAATTTCGCCGCAGCCGAACGCAGCGTCGTCTCGATCGTCGACGCCGACTCCTTCTGGATCGACGCCTATTTCGAGGAGACGAGCCTGGCGCGGGTCCGCGTCGGCGACGCCGCCGACGTCAAGCTCATGGGCTTCGGCGACGTCCTGCACGGTCATGTCGCCAGCATCGCGCGCGCGATCAACGTCGCCAACGCGCAGCCGAACGCGCAAGGCGTGGCCACGGTCAATCCGATCTTCACCTGGGTGCGCCTCGCCCAGCGCATTCCCGTGCGCATCCAGATCGACAAGACGCCCGCGGACGTGACGCTCGCGGCGGGCATGACGGCGACGGTGCAGATCAACGCGGACGCATCGCGCGCGACACCGCGGCAGCCGGCGAGGGAACGCGGCAAGCCGGATTGACGCCAAACGGAGAGACTAAGCCGCAAGGCGGAACGGCTGTCTATCGCTTGCGGTAGCGCAGCGCCTCGATCAGCGCGGCGAGGGCGGGCGGCTGCTGTCGGCGGCTGGGGTAATAGAGATGATAGCCCTCGAAGGTCTTCCGCCAATCGGCCAGCGCCTCCACGAGCGCGCCGCTGGCGATATGGCCGGCGACGAAATCGAGCGGCAGATAGGCCAGGCCGAAGCCCGCGAGACAGGCCTGGCGCACCTGCACGACGCTGGTGAAGACGAGCCTGCCTTCCGTCGTGACACGCAGGTCCTTTCGCCCCTTGCTGAACGTCCAGGCCAGGAATTCGCCGTGGGTCGGCAGGCGCAGATTGATGCAGGCGTGATCGGAAAGCTCTTGCGGCCGTTTCGGCTTTTTCCGATTCGTAAAGCAGGACGGCGCGCCGACGACGACCATCGGAATATCCGGCCCGATGCGCAGCGCAATCATGTCCTTCGACACGAGCTTGCCGCGACGCACGCCCGCGTCGAAACGCTCGCGGACGATATCAGTCCGTCCATAGTCAGTCGCCAGTTCGACGTCGATCTCCGGGAACTTCGCGAGGAACCGCTCCAGCGCCGGCCAGAGCAGGCTCTGGATCGCATATTCGTCCGCCGAGATACGGATGACGCCCGACGGCCGGTCGCGCAGCAGGCCGATCCGGGCGAAACCGCGGTCGATCTGCTCCAGCGCCGGCGCCGCATCGGACAGCAGCCGCTCGCCAGCCTCCGTCGGCGACACGTTTCGCGTGGTGCGATTGAGCAGGCGGATTCCCACCCGCTCCTCCAGATTGCGCACGGTCTGGCTCAGCGCGGACTGGGATACGCCGAGCCGCGCTGCCGCGCGCGTGAAACTGCCTTCCTCGGCGACCATGACGAAAGCGTTCAGGTCGCGGAGATTCTCGTTCGGCATTCATAAGCCTGACTAATCATGACATCCCGATTGAGCTGTATAATCGAAAGCCGGAGCGGGCGCTATATTCGGCGCTATCGAAGGAGCAACGAGGCTCGATTTGAAATCCGCATTCGAGCAAACCGGAAGGATCAAGGAAATGAAAACCGTCGCCTTCAAGAACAAGACTTGGGACGTGGCCGCCAATCTCCACGTACCCGACAATTTCGATGAATCGAAGAAATATGCGGCCATCGTCGTCGCGCATCCGATCAGTTCCTGCAAGGAGCAGACGGCCGCGATCTACGCTTCGAAGCTGGCCGAACTCGGCTATGCCTGCCTTGCCTTCGACGCCTCCACGCAAGGGGCGAGCGGCGGTCTCGACAAATATCTGGAAGACCCGGCGACCCGCGTCGAGGATTTTCGCTGCGCGGCCGACTATCTGACGACGCTGGATTTCGTGGACGAGAACCGCATCGGCGTGCTCGGCGTCTGCGGCGGCGGCGGTTATGCGGTCAACGCCGCCATGACGGAGCGCCGCTTCAAGGCGGTCGGCACGGTCGTCGCCGCCAACTACGGCAGGCTCTGCCGCGAAGGCGACATGACGCCCAACGCCGCGATCAAGGCGCTGGAAGGCGTCAGCGCGCAGCGCACGGCCGAGGCGCGCGGGGCGAAGCCAGCGATCACGACCTATATCCCACAGTCCAAGGCGCAGCTTGAATCCTATGGCGTCACCGACGTCGACGTGGTCGAGGCGGTGGACTATTACACCACGCAGCGCGGACAGAAGCCGGGCTCGCCCAACAAGCTCAACGTCGTGAGCACCGGCGCGGCCTTCGCCTGGGACGCCTTTCATCTGGCCGAGAAACTGCTGACCCAGCCGCTGCAGATCATCGTCGGCGGCGGCCACGCGGGCGCTTTCGGCTCGTACCGCGACGGCTTCGAATTGTTCAACAAGGCGCGGTCCGCGAAGAAGAACATCTTCGTCGTGCCCGGGGCCACGCACTATGACATGTACGACAAGCCGGAATGCGTCGATCAGGCCGTCGCGAGGCTCAAGGCGTTCTACGGCGAGAATCTCTGAGACCGTCCGCCGGGAAGGCGCGCGTCATGAGTCCTCGAAGACCGCTTTCCAAAGGGAAAGCAGCAAGACGCGCCGTAGTGGCGATAACTGTCGCGGCAGCGGCAGCGCAGCGATGGGCTTCTGAGCCGTCGCCGCGCCGCCCGTCTCACTCGCCGATCGTCGTCAGGTCCTGGAACCAGTGCTGGGCCTGGACGAACTGCTTCACCTTCGGCGACAGCGCGTGCGGGTTGGTGTCGTGCACCACCCAGACCAGCGGCGCGTCGTCGACGATCAGGCTGTGCGCAGAAGCGATCAGCTCGTCCTGCTTCTTCGGGTCGAAGGTCTGCTTGGCCTCGTCGATCAGGGCGTCGACCTTCGGATTCGCGTAGAAGCCCCAGTTGACGCCGACCGGCGCCGCCTGGCCCGAGTGGAAGAAGCGGATGATCGCATAAAGCGGATCCGAGGTGACATAGGCGATGTTGTTCGCCGTTATGCCCTCGTTCATCGGATCCTTCGCGCCCTTGCGCCAATGCGTGTAGAGCGTTTCGAGCTCGACGACCTTGAATTCGACATTGACGCCGATCTGCTTGAAGCTTTCCTGCAGAAATTCGTTGATCGGCAGGGATAGCATCTGGCCCGTACCGCCCTGCGCGATGATGAAGGTCGTCTTCAGCGGCTTCTCCGGCGAATAGCCGGCTTCCTGCACCAGCTTCTTCGCCGCCGCCAGATCGTATTTGATGTCGAACGACGGCTTGCCGAACCATGGGCTCGACGGATCGACCTGGCCTTTCGCGGGTTTGGCGAGACCGTTCATCAGCGCGACGACGCCCTCGCGATCGATCGCCAGATTGAGCGCCTTGCGCAAGCGAACGTCAGTCCACGGCGAGCCCGGCAGCATGCTCAGGTGATAGTTCCACACATGCGGCGTGACGTTGTCGACGATCTTCATGCCCGCCGCCTTCAGTTGCGGCACGGCGTCCGGCGCCGGCGTCTCGATCAGGTCGACCTGGCCCGACAGCAGCGCATTGGTGCGCGCAAGCGCCTCCGGCATCGGAACGAGAATAAGCCTGTCGACCTTCGGCAGGCGCGTCTTGTCCCAATAGTCCGTGTTGCGCACGAGCTCCGCCTCTTCGCGCGGCACGAGCTTGTCGAGCCTGAAGGGGCCCGTGCCCGAGGGCTGCATCGCGAACTTGTCCCAGTCGCGGCCGACCTTCTCGTACTGCGCCGGGCTTGAAACCAGAAACCAGAGCATCTGGTAAGGAAAGAAGGAATCGACGGTCTTGGTCGCGATCTCGATCGTGTCGTCGTCGATCTTGCGATAGCTCGCCACCGACGGTAGGCGCGTCTTCACCTGCGCGCTCTGGCGCTTGTCGAATTGCGGCGCCTTGTCATTGAGCACCTTGTCGAGATTCCAGATCACGGCGTCGGCGTTGAAGTCGCTGCCGTCATGGAACTTCACGCCCTTGCGCAGCGTGAATTTCCATTTCGTCTTGTCCGCGAGATCGACGCTCCATCCCGTCGCCAGCCCTGGAACGAGCTTGCCCGGACGATCAGCGACATTCATCTCCCAGGCGACGAGCGGATCATAAATGGTCAAACCGGTGAATTGATAGGCGCCGGCGCCGCGATCCGGCTGACCGGTGGTGAGCGGAATGTCCGCCATCGAAATTCCATAGCGGATGACGCTCTCCGCCTTGGCTGCGCTCGCCGCAAGCGCGAACGCGGCCGCTACAGCCATGCCTCTGAGAATGCATGATTTCATCATCTTGGCTCCTGCCGCCCGCCAGATGGGCCTTATGCGCAAGGCAGCAAGAACCACGCCATGGAAAGCCGGGCGACCGGCGGCGATGGCACATGCGTTGCATTCGTTTTCGGCAGTCTTTTCTGGAGTATGTACGCCGATGCGCGCAAACCTGTTCAAATCGCGGGCAGCCGGGCTCGCCGTCCTCGCCCTGCTCGCTTCCGCGATCCCCGCTCTTGCGGAAACGACGGTGCGCATCGGCATGACGGCCGCCGACATTCCGCGCACGCTTGGCCAGCCGGACCAGGGCTTCGAAGGCAACCGCTTCACCGGCCTCACAATGTACGACGCGCTCACCATGTGGGACCTGTCGTCGGAGACGAAGCCGAGCGTCGTCATTCCCGGCCTCGCGACGGAATGGGCGGTCGATCCGGCAGACCACACGAAATGGACGTTCAAGCTGAGGCCGGGCGTGAAATTTCACGACGGCAGCGACTTCAACGCCGACGCCGTCGTCTGGAACGTCGGCAAGGTGCTCGACAAGAACGCCGTGCAATACGACCCGAGCCAGATCGGCGTCACGGCCTCGCGCATGCCGACGCTCGTCTCCGCGCGCAAGATAGACGACATGACGGTGGAATTGACCACCAAGGAGCCCGACAGCTTCCTGCCGATCAATCTGACCAATCTCTTCATCGCCAGCCCGGCGCAATGGAAGAAGTTCTTCGACCCCGCGCAGGGCGTCGACGACAAGGCGAAAGCGCAGGCCGCATGGACGGCCTTCGCGCGCGACGCCTCGGGCACCGGCCCCTGGAAGATGAAGCAGTTCACGCCGCGCGAACGGCTCGAACTCGTCCGCAACGTCGATTACTGGAACAAGGATCGCGTGCCGAAGGTCGATCGCCTGGTTCTGCTGCCCATGCCCGAAGCCAACTCCCGCACGGCCGCGCTTCTCTCGGGCCAGGTCGACTGGGTCGAGGCGCCGGCGCCCGACGCGCTGCCCGAATTGAAAGCCAAGGGCTTCGTCATCAAGGCCAACGAGCAGCCGCATGTCTGGCCATGGCAGTTTTCGCGCGTCAAGGGCTCGCCGTGGAACGACATCCGCGTGCGCAAGGCCGCCAATCTCTGCGTGGACCGCGAAGGATTGCGCGATGGTCTGCTCGCAGGCCTGATGGCGCCGGCGACCGGCACGTTCGAGCCGGGCCATCCCTGGCGCGGCAATCCGACCTTCCAGATCAAATACGACAAGGCCGCCGCGCAGGCTCTGATGAAGGAAGCGGGCTTCGGGCCGGACAAGCATCTTGCCGTCAAGGTGCAGACCTCGGCGTCCGGCTCGGGCCAGATGCTGCCGCTGCCGATGAACGAATATCTGCAGCAGGCGCTCGCCGAATGCTATTTCGACGTGAAGCTCGACGTCATCGAGTGGAACACGCTGTTCACCAACTGGCGGCGCGGCGCCAAGGATCCGAGCGCCAACGGGGCGGACGCGATCAACGTCACCTATGCGGCGATGGACCCGTTCTTCGCGATGGTGCGCTTCCTGCAATCCTCGATGGCGCCGCCCGTCTCCAACAACTGGGGCTTCATCGACAATCCGAAATTCGACGAACTCGTGAAGAAAGCGCGCCAGACCTTCGACGAGAAGGCGCGCGACGCCGCGCTGGCCGAGTTGCACGCGGCCTCGGTCGACGACGCCGCCTTCCTGTATGTCGCCCACGACGTGGGACCGCGCGCGATCAGCCCGAAGATCAAGGGGCTCGTGCAGCCCAAGAGCTGGTTCGTCGACTTCTCGACCATGTCCGTCGCGCCCTGAGGCGCAGCTAGGCGTCCGGCGCGCGAAGGAACCGCTCGTGCTCGCATATATCCTGCGCAGGCTCGTTTACGCTTTGCCCATCCTGGTCTGCGTGGCGCTCGTCTGCTTCCTGCTGGTGCATATGACGCCCGGCGATCCGCTGGTCGCCGTGCTGCCTGCCGACGCCTCACAGGAACTGGCGCAGCAGCTGCGCACGCTCTACGGCTTCGACAAGCCGTTGCCGATCCAGTTCGGCATGTGGCTGTGGCGCGCGCTGCACGGCGATCTCGGCGCCTCGATCGCCACCGGACGCCCCGTCGTCAGCGAGGTCGGGCGCGCCGTTCTCAACACCGCCATGCTCGCCGTCGCGGCGGCGATCATCGGCTTCGCGCTCGGCCTGTTCTTCGGTCTCGTCGCCGGCTATTTCCGCGATAGCTGGATCGACAAGCTCGCGACCTCGATCGCCATCGCCGGCGTCTCCGTGCCGCATTACTGGCTCGGCATGGTGCTGGTGATCGTCTTTTCGGTGGAGCTCAACTGGCTGCCGGCGGTCGGCGCGGGGCCCGGCGGCTCCGCGCAATGGGAATGGGACTGGGCGCATCTGCGCTATCTCGTCCTGCCGGCGATCACGACCTCGGTCATTCCCATGGGCATCATCACACGCAACGTGCGCGCGCTGACCGGCGACATTCTCTCGCAGGATTTCGTCGAGGCGCTCTACGCCAAGGGCATGCGGCGCACGCAGGTGTTCCGCCACGTCGTCAAGAACGCCGCGCCGACCGCGCTGGCCGTCATGGGCCTGCAGCTCGGCTACATGCTCGGCGGCTCGATCCTCGTGGAGACCGTGTTTTCCTGGCCTGGCTCCGGCCTGCTGCTGAACTCCGCGATCTTCCAGCGCGACCTGCCCCTGCTGCAAGGCGCGGTGCTGACGCTGGCGATCTTCTTCGTCGCGCTCAACCTGCTGGTCGACGTCGCTCAAGCGCTGATCGACCCGCGCATCCGCAGGAAGTGACATGAGCGCGCCCGCCGCCCCCGCCGCCATCGACGTCCCCGCCCAGCCGACGCGCGCTCGCGGCTATTGGGCGGGCGTCGGCCGCAGGCTCGTGCGCGACCGCGTCAGCATGGTCTGCGCCGCCATTCTCGTTCTGATCTGCCTTGCGGCGATCCTTGCGCCGTGGCTCGGATTGCCCGACCCCTACCAAGGCTCGATGATCCGCCGTCTGCGTCACATCGGAACGGCCGGCTACATCCTCGGTTCGGACGAGCTCGGCCGCGACATGCTGGCGCGGCTGATCTATGGCGGCCGCCTGTCGCTCGTCATCGGCATCACGCCGGTCATCCTCGCCTTTGTCCTCGGCACGGCGCTGGGGCTCGTGGCGGGCTACGCCGGCGGCGCGGTCAATACCGCGATCATGCGCACCATCGACGTCTTCTTCGCCTTCCCGTCCGTGCTCCTGGCCATCGCCATTTCGGCCGCGCTCGGCGCCGGAATCGTCAATTCCATCGTCTCCCTCACCGTGATCTTCACGCCGCAGATCGCGCGCGTCGCCGAGAGCGTGACGACCGGCGTGCGCAACATGGACTTCATCGACGCCGCGCGCGCGTCGGGCGCCGGCGCCGCGACCGTCATCCGCGTGCATGTGCTCGGCAATGTGCTTGGCCCCATCTTCGTCTATGCGACGGGCCTTACCTCGGTCTCGATGATCCTCGCCTCCGGCCTCTCGTTCCTGGGCCTTGGCGTCAAGCCGCCGGAGCCCGAATGGGGCCTGATGCTCAACACCCTGCGCACGGCGATCTATTCCAATCCCTGGGTCGCCGCCCTGCCGGGCGCGATGATCTTCATCGTTTCGATCTGCTTCAACCTGCTGAGCGACGGATTGCGCAGCGCCATGGACATCCGGAACTGACGTCATGAGCGACGACATCGCCACGCTCGATCCGATCGAAGATATTGGCGGCGCCGCGCAGCCCCTGCTCGAGGTGACGCATCTGACGAAGCATTTTCCCGTGGGCGGCGGCTTTCTGGGCCCCCGCAACAAGGTGCGCGCCGTCGACGACGTGTCCTTCTCCATCGCCAAGGGCGAGACGCTTGGCATCGTCGGCGAATCCGGCTGCGGCAAGTCGAGCACGGCGCGCCTGCTGATGCATCTGACGCGATATGATTCCGGCGAGATCCTCTATGACGGCCGGCTCGTCGGCGGCGCCCTGCCGCTGACCGAGTTCCGCCGCGGCGTGCAGATGGTGTTTCAGGACAGCTACGCCTCGCTCAATCCGCGCTTGACGATCGAGGATTCCATCGCTTTCGGCCCCAAGGTGCAGGGGATGCGCGACGCGCAGGCGCGCGAGCTCGCCCGCAGTCTGCTCGGCAGGGTCGGTCTGCGCCCGGAGATTTTCGGCGGCCGCTATCCGCACGAAGTATCGGGCGGCCAGCGGCAGCGCGTGAACATCGCGCGCGCGCTGGCCCTCTCGCCACGGCTGGTCATCCTCGACGAGGCCGTGTCCGCGCTGGACAAGTCGGTCGAGGCGCAGGTGCTCAATCTGCTCGTCGACCTGAAACGCGAGTTCGGCCTGACCTACCTTTTCATCAGCCACGATCTCAACGTCGTGCGCTACATCTCCGACCGCGTTCTCGTCATGTATCTCGGCGAGGTGGTCGAGCTCGGCCCCGTCGAGACGCTCTGGACCGAAGCCACGCATCCCTATACGCGCGCCCTTCTGTCGGCGATGCCCTCCTCCGATCCCGACCATCGCACCCAGGAGCCGCCGCTGAGCGGCGATCCGCCCAATCCGATCGACCCGCCGCCGGGCTGTCGCTTCCACCCGCGCTGTCCTTTTTCAGAGCCCGTCTGCGCGACGACGAAGCCGGGCTTGTTCGCGCTCGCGCCGGCCCATCGCGCCGCCTGCCTCATGGCGATCCCCGGCGGCGGCCACAGCCGCAGTCCCGCCGCGGCGCCAGGAGACGCGGCCCCATGACAGACCTCGTCGAAATTCGCGATCTCCGCGTGCGCTTTTCCGGCGAGCGCACGGTGCATGCGATCAACGGGGTCGATCTTGCGCTGAAGCAGGGCGAGACGCTCGGCCTGCTCGGCGAATCCGGCTCTGGCAAGAGCGTCACGCTGCGCGCGCTGCTGCGCCTGCTGCCGCGCAGGCGCACGCACATCTCCGGCGCGGTCCGCGTCGACGGCCAGGACGTTCTCGCCTTCGACGAGGACGCTCTTGCCGCCTTTCGCGGCCGCGTCGTCTCGATGATCTTTCAGGAGCCCGGTCTCGCGCTTGATCCCGTCTACACGATTGGCGACCAGATCGCCGAAACCGTCGTGCGCCACGAGGGCAAGAGCCGCGCCGAGGCGCGCGCGCGGGCGCTGGAGATGCTCGAAATCGTCCGCATCCCTTCCGCGCGCCGCCGGCTCGACGCCTATCCGCACGAGCTGTCCGGCGGCATGCGCCAAAGAGCGATGATCGCGCTCGCGCTCTCCTGCAAGCCCAAGGTGCTTCTGGCGGACGAGCCGACGACCGCGCTCGATGCGACCGTCCAGATCCAGATTCTGCTGCTGCTGCGCGAACTCCAGCGCGAGATGGGCATGTCCGTCATCTTCGTGACGCACGACATCGGCGTCGCCGTCGAGATCAGCGACCGTATCGCCGTCATGTACGCCGGCCAGATCGTCGAAAGCGGGGCCGTGCGCGACGTCGTCAGGACGCCGGCGCATCCCTACACGCGCGGCCTGCTCGCCTCCACCGCCCATGACGCCCGCAAGGGAGAGCGGCTCGAGACGATACCCGGCGCCCCGCCGCCGCTCGACACGGAGCCGGCCGCCTGCGCCTTCGCCCCGCGCTGCGCCTGCGTTCAGACGACCTGCACGCAGGCGCCGCCGCCCGTCGTCGCGGCGCACGGCGACGGTCTGGCGCGATGCGTGCTGACGGCGCAGGCGGCTGCTTGAGAATTTATGCGCTCCTGACCATTCGCGGGGACGCTTGCGCCCGATCGCGTCGGACAATTCGAAGGCTCGCTCTCGAACGCATCTCCATGGAGCGGAGTTCGCGGCATGTCCGCCGCGTGGCGCTGTTTCAGGGGGTTATGCCCACGAAACGACAAGCGCCGTCTCGGCCTCAGGCGATTGTGTCGAACAGCCTGAAAATCCACCAGACCTGATGGGCGAGCATCAAGGTCACGAGCGCGATATGGACGCGCCGGTCGCGCGAAATGGCCGCCAGCATGCAGGCGCCGACGAGGATCGGCGTGCGTAGCAGGTATTCGCCGCCGAAGCGGGCCATGTGGGCTTCGCCCTTCATGAGCGTATCGACTATGTCCAGAAGGTAGGTCAGCGCCAGGATGCCGAAGAACCAGGCGCGGCGAGCGTAGAAGAATTCCTCGTAGCTGCCGTAGTCCTGCATGGAATCCGGGAACAGCAGCGCGCAGAGCATGAACAGCGTGATCGCGTATCCGATGACGAACAGGTATTTGCCGAAGGTCCAGTCCTGAATCTGGAAAAGGCCGAACTCCCACCACCAAAAATGCACCAGCATCAGCAGAAGCGAGGCGACCCAACCGAGGTGGAGGGCCGAGACCCGGTGCTGCGCCGGATGCTGGATGATTCGCGCCACGCCCGAAAGCAGACGCGTCATCCCCAGACCGATCACCATGCCCATGACGATGCGAATATGCGGAAAGATGTCGCGGGCCGAAAAGGTCTGCTGGTCCAATGCGTCGCTCTCCTTCCGGACCAGGCCCATCGGCGCCCGGTCAACGCGGTCGCGGGACATGCCCGGCGGTCAATCGTCCGGATCGTCCACAAACAGCCCGCGCCGTGGCGCCCTTGATGATTGCCATATGCGAGGTTCGGCTCGCTGTTCTTGTCGAATTGCAGCGTGTCGTCAATGACGGCGTCGGGATTGCGTACCCGGCAGCCAACGCCATGGCGGCCGATGCGACCGCCCTCGTAGCGATAGTTGAACGCCGCCGCCGATGATGACGGCGCGCGCCTGCCCAGGCCCCGCAGAAACAAGGCGATCGCACGCAAAGTTTTGCATCAGCTTTCGCGCCGGCGCCCGAATTCGGGTTCGACACGAACGCCCGCTTCCACCGCGGCCGCGAATTCCAGCAACGACAGGTCCTGGCCGCGCGCGGCGATGATCTGCATGCCGAACGGTAGCCCCTGCGCCGTTCGCCCGCACGGCACGGAGATCGCGGGTATGCGCGCATGATTGACGAAAGGCGTAAAGACGGCATGCGCCCGTGGCGTCGCGGGCCGTCCGCCGATCATCGGCGGCCCAGGCAAATCGAGGGGCCAAGCCGCACAAGGAACAGTTGGCGCAAGCAGGATGTCGACATCTCGAAAGAAGACGCCGAACGCAAACGCGATCTGTCGGCTCGCATCGAGCGCGCGCGCCACGTCCACCCCGCTGCGCGCCAGACCGCTTTCGATCTGTTTCCCGATATCGGAATCGAAAAGCCCGGGCTCCCGACGAAACGCCTCGCCGTAGAGCGCCGCCAGACCGGCGTGCTGCAACGGCATGATCGCGTCCTCGGTCGCGGCGGCCGGCCAGACGGGATCGCGGTCCTCGATGTCGAAGCCAGCCCTTCGCAAACGTTCGACGGCGGCATCGAGCCCTTGCGCCACTTCATCGTCAACGGCGACATCGAGGCCGAGGCGCGGCGACCATGCAATGCGCGAGTCCCTCGGCGCCTTCCGCGGCTGCGACAAGACGATTGACTCCGGATCGCGCGCATCCGGACCGGCCAGAGCCGCGAAGGCGAGCCTGACATCATCGACGCAGCCTCCAATCGGCGCCATGACCGAAACGCCGTGACATGGCTCCGCGAAGCCCGGTCCATAGGGGATCGCGCCATAGGACGGCTTGAAGCCCACGACGCCAACATGGGCGGGCGGCCTGCGGCTCGATCCGCCGGCGTCCGTGCCCAGCGCGAGCGGCGCAAGGCCCGCCGCAACCGCCACGGCGGGGCCGCCCGAAGACCCACCCGGCGTAAGCGCGGGATCGAGCGGATGGCGCGTAGGACCGAACAATGGGCTCGTCGTCACGCCCTTGCAGGCGAATTCGGACGTCGCGCCAATGCCGACGATTACGGCGCCTGCGCTTTGCAGGCGTTCAACCGCAATTGCGCTTCTCGGCGCAACGAAATCGCCGAACAGGCGCGAGCCCTGCGTCACACGCCAGCCCTCGACCCAGATGTTGTCCTTGACGACGACGGGAACGCCCGCGAGCGGAAGCGCTTGTCCCGAACGAATCCGCTGATCGACCGCATCCGCCGCGGCCATCGTGCGTTCGACGTCCATCGTCACGATCGCGTTCATCGCCGACGCCCGCGCGATCCGGCCAAGCGCGGCCTCGGCGCATTCCCGCGCGGAAGCTCTGCCTAGGTTCACATCGGCCGCAATCTGACGAGCGTTCATGACGTGGCGTCTCACTCCGATCATCCGTCGCGATGTTCGAGCCGCGCCGCCAGCGCATCGGCAAGCCCCGTCGTCGGCTTTGCGGCCGGGCGGCGGAAGGCGCCCGCACTCGCCTTGCGTAAGCGAAGAGCGACCATCGCCTCGGCCATTTTGACCGCGGCGACGACCTGGTCGATCACGGGAACGGGAATTCGGCTCTCGACGCGGCCGGCGAGCCCCGAAAGCGGAGCGCCCGCGAAGATGAGCGCATCCGCCTGATCCGTTTCGATAGCGCGCAAGGCCAGGTCGACGAGAACCTGTTCCTTCTCATGTTGCACGTCGCCAATTTCGCGGAAGCCTCCGTCGAGCGTCCGGACGCCGGCGCAACGGCCCCAAAGTCCGTGCATGCGCACGCATTCCTCGTACCATGGCGCGAGCGGGGGCGCGAAGGTGACAATGGAAAAACGCCGACCCGCCATGCAGGCAGCAAGCATCGCCGCTTCGGCCATTCCCACGACGGGCATATCGAACAGTTCGCGCGCGGCGAACAGGGCGGGATCGCCAAAGGCGGCGATAATGGCGGCGTCGACCCCGCGATGCGCCTCCGCCAGCGTTTCAAGCGCTATCGCGCCCGCGATCTGGGCCTCGGCCCGCGTTGAAATATAGGGCACCCCACGCGGCGCCGTGCGCCCGGCGATTTGAGTGCCGACGGCCGCTGCTCCACGCGCGACGTGCAGCATCAGGTCGGTGACATCGGCGCGCGTGTTGGGATTGAGGAGAAGGATGTTCATGATCAGGCGGCCGACCGCGCCGCTTCCGCCGAGGCGAGCACCTCGCGCAGCGCCGTTCCGGTGCGCAGCACATGCGCTCCGAGCAAGGCGCCGGCGCGCGCGCTGTCGCGCGCCTCGATCGCCGCAAGAATGGCGCGGTGCTCGCCGACGGAAGCGCTCCAGCGGCGTTCGGCGCCCAGCGCCAGATAGCGGGCGCGCTCGGCGCGCGCGAGCAATGTCGCATGCGCTTCGCGCAGTGGCATGTTGCGCGCGGCCTGCACGATCAGTCCGTGAATTTCGCCGTTGATGGCGAAATAATCGTCGAGCCGGCCTGCGGCGTGGAACTCCTCCATCTTCGTCTGCAGGGATCCCAGGCGGGCGATGACGCGGGCGCTTGCGCGTTGCGCGGCGAGTTCCGCCGCCAGCCGCTCTATGCCGGCGAGGGCTTCGAAAGTCTCGAACACCGCATCGAAATCGAGCGCCGCCACGCGAGGACTGCGATTGCGGCGCAATTCGATGAGTCCCTCCGCGGCGAGCAGCTTCATCGCCTCGCGCAGCGGCGTGCGCGAAACGCCGAGGGCGCGCGAAAGTTCGGTCTCCTGCGTCTCCGCGCCCGGCTCGAGCTCTCCCTTGATGATCATCGCCCGCATGCGCGCGGCCGCGCGCTCGTGCAACCCGGCTCGCCGAATTTTCATGTTTCTCCGCGAGGGATCGATGTCCGGTTTCCTGCCCACGTCGCTGTTCCGTTGCCGCTGCTGAGAGACTAGCCAAATACACGCAATCTGCATGCTACAAAATATAGCAAATACGCGCATATTGTAAGCGTTAGGCACTAATTGCATGCAGAATGCAATTTGACCATTGCGTGTCCATTTCCGCTACCTGATGATCCACCGCGACTGAAGGCGGCGGGTCACGACGGAGATCACCAATGGCGAAATCGACAGCGTTTTTTCTGCTGGCGTTGGGAGTGGCCACGACGCCCGCGCTGGCGCAGACCGGGCCGGGCGTGAAGCTCGGCTTCGCGAAGTGCGCGCATTGCCTGCCGATGTCTCTTACGCCCGGCTACACGAAAGCGACGACGATCGACGCGATCGCGTTCAACTCCGGCAACGACGTCCTGACGGCCCTGATTTCGAAAAGCATCGATGTCGCACAGGTCACCTATCTCCATTACGTCACTGCGCTCGACAAGGGCTTCGACGTCGTCGCCGTATCCGGCCAGATCAACGGCGGCTCCGAATGCCTGTCTTCCTCCAGGCTGGCGCTGCCCGCGGAGGATTGGGCCGCCTTCAAGGCGATGGTGACGAAAGCCAAGGCCGACGGGACGCCCTTGAAGGTCGCGGCGTCGCGGGGCAACGCGCAGGACATTCACATGCGCGGCGCGTTTCTCAAGCAGGGTATCGATCCCAACAAGGACATTCAGTTCGTCAATATTCCCAATCCCGCCGACCATATGGCCGCCCTGCAGCGCGGCGACGTCGACATGATCTGCTCGGTCGAGCCTTTCGCCTCGCAGATACGCCTGTCCGGGGCCGGCAAGCATTTCGTCCTCCCCTACGATCAGGCGGCGGGCGACCTGACCAATCTGATCGTGACACGATCGGACGTCATCGCGAACCAACCGCAGGCCGTTCAGGGCGTCGTGGACGCGGTCGTCGCGCTCAACGAGAAGCTGAAGACAGACAAGACCCCGTGGATCGACGTCATCAACAAGCTCACGGGGCTCGACAAGGCCGTCGCCGCCGAAGCCCTCAAGAACGCTTTCCCCGACGCGGCCATTCACCGTCCCCAGACCCTGGCGATCGCGACGATGATGCGGGATCTCAAATATATTTCGAAGGACGTCTCGGCCGAGGTGGAGAAGAACCTGAACTATTCCTTCCTCGAGAAGGCGACGGGAAAGTCGAAAAATGACCTTGGCTACTGAAACCCGGCTCGCGCCGCCGTCGCGCGCGATCGCAATGCGGTTCGGACGCGGAATCGAGCGGCTCATCGTGCCGGCGCTCCTGCTGGCGGGTTGGGAGGTTTTCGCGCGCTCGGGCTATCTCCCGTCCTCGCTCCTGCCGGCGCCCAGCGCCGTGCTGCATGCATTGGCCGACTGGATATTCGGCTTCGACGAGACGACGCAGAGCTATTCCGGCCATTGGATCGGCGACGCCGCCGCCAGCGCGTTGCGCGTCTTCGCGGGCTTCGCTCTGGCGAGCGTCCTTGGCGTGCTCGCCGGCGTCGGCATCGGCTGGTCGCGGTTCGTCGAAAAGGCGCTCGAGCCGACCCTGCAAATGCTCCGGCCGATTCCTCCGGTTTCCTGGATCCCGCTTGCGATCATCTGGTTCGGCATCGCCAACAAGCCCGCGATCTTCCTCGTATTTCTGGGGGCTTTCTTTCCGGTGCTGATGAATACGATTCACGGCGTCAAGACGGTGGATCGCAACCTCGTGCGCGCGGGCGCGATGATGGGCGCGACGGAGCGGCAGATGCTTGTCGACATCGTCTTCCCCTCGGCGTTGCCCTCGATCTTCGCCGGTCTGCGCATCGCCGTGGGATCGGCGTGGATGCTGACCGTCACCGCCGAGATGGTCGCGGTGAAGAGCGGCCTTGGCTACGTTCTGTGGGATTCCTATTACTTCCTGCGCTACGACATCGTGCTCGCCGCCATGATCTCGATCGGCGTATTGGGCTTTCTGTCCGATCTCGGCATCAAGGCGTTGATGGGCCGGGTTCTGCGCTGGCAACGCGCCACAACCGTACAGGGACGCGCATGATGGCGGCCATCGAGCTTCGCAATGTCGTGAAAGTCTTCTCCGATCCCAAGCGGGGCCGGGAGCTTCTCACGCTTGACAACATCAACCTTGACATCGAGGCCAACGAATTCGTCTGCTTGCTGGGGCCGTCCGGCTGCGGCAAGTCCACCCTGCTCAATATCATCGCCGGCTTCGAGCAGCCGACGTCGGGCGAGGCGCGGGTCGGCGGACGCGTTATCGACAGGCCGGGTTCCGACCGCGGCGTGGTGTTCCAGCAACCGACGCTGATGCCGTGGCTGACGGTGATCGACAATGTCGCATTTCATCTGCGTCTGAAGGGTGTCGCAAAATCCGAGCGCCATGCGCGCGCGAAAGAATATATCGATCTCGTGGGCCTGTCCGGTTTCGAGAATCACCATCCATCAGAACTCTCCGGCGGCATGAACCAACGCGTGGGCATCGCGCGGGCGCTTCTCATGCAGCCGCGCGTGATCCTGATGGACGAGCCGTTCGCCGCACTCGATGCGCAGACAAAACTCGAAATGCAGGAAGAACTGGTCGCCATCTGGCAGCGTTACAGTTGCACGATCGTGTTCGTCACGCACAGCGTCGACGAGGCGCTTGTCCTCGGCAACAAGATCGTGGTCATGACGCGCCGGCCGGGGCGCATCCGCGAATGTGTGGATTTCGATCTGCCGCGCCCACGCGACATCACGAGCCCCGCCTTCAATGACGCCAAGCGCCGCGTGCTCGGTCTGATTCGCGACGAATCGAGCCGTATCGCGCAGGTGGGTTGAGAATGGCGATCGAGTTATCCCCCGTGCGCGATTGCGATCTGCTGATCGCGGGAGGGTTCGTCGTCACGCTCGACGGCGAGGACCGGATCGTTCCGGACGGCGCGATAGCGATCGCCGGCGACAGAATAGCGGCTCTGGGCCTTTCCAACGAGATCGAGGCGGCATGGCGTCCGGCCCGGCGGATCGACGCGCGCGATCGGATCGTCATGCCGGGCCTGGTGAATGTTCACAATCACACGCCCCTGATGATCACGCGCGGCATGATCGAGGATCTCGGCCATGCGCCCATGTTCACGGCCGGCGTGCCGCAGGGCCATCGCCTCAGCGAGCCGGAAGCGGCCGCGCTGTCGCGTCTGGGCGTTTACGAAATGTTGCGCACCGGCTGCACGACGATCGTCGATTTCTATCGCTACCCGCAAGCTTTGGCGCGGGCCCACGCCGACCTCGGCTCCCGCGCCATAGTCGCCGGCCGGATTCATGACGCCGATCCCGAAGAACTGACGCGGAAGCGCTATGTCTATTCGCGCGCCATCGGCGAGGAGTCGCTCGCGGAAAACGCGCGGCTGATCGAGGACTGGCACGGCCATGACAGCGGCCGCATCCGCTGCGATGTCGCGCCGCACGCGCCCGACACATGCTCCGACGCTCTCCTGACGCGCGTCCGGGAGATGGCGGAACTGACGGGCCGCAACGTTCACACCCACCTTTGCCAGAGCGTGGCCGAGGTCGAGCAGACGCGCGCGCGCAACGGGCGTTCGCCCGCCGAGACCCTGGCGGAGGCGGGGCTTCTCGACGACCGACTGATTGCCGCTCATTGCATCCACGTCTCGGACGACGACATCGAACTGATCGGCGGAAGCGGCGCCGCCATAGCCTATACGCCAATCGGCAACGCCAAGACCGGCCGCATCGCGCCTACCGCCAGGCTCATGCGGCGCGGAGCCCGTATGGCCTTGTGCACGGACACGTTTTCCGGCGACATGTTCGAGGCGATGCGCTGGGCCGTGGCGATGCAGCGCGTTCTCGGCGACGGCGACGGACTGAATGCGCAGACCGCGCTGCGTTGGGCCACGGCGGGCGGGGCCGCCGCGCTCGGGCTGGACAAGGAGATCGGCTCGCTCGAAGTCGGCAAGAAAGCCGACATCATTCTTCTCGACCGCGGCCAGCCGACGCTCGCGCCGGTGATCGATGGTTACGGGGTGCTCGTCTGGTCGAGCAACGGCAACAATGTCAGGACCTCGATCATCGACGGTAAGCTCGTTCTGGACGAGGGTCAGTTGACGCGCGTCAACGGGGCCGCAATCGTCCGCGAGGCGCAGGCGGTCGCGGAAAGCCTTTGGCGCCGCGCAGGCCGCGAACCTGCGGCCCTTGCAGGCGCCGGCGCGAGGGACGTGGCGTGAAAGCCCGGCTCGGCATGATCACGCCGTCGTCCAATACGGCGCTCGAGCCGTGGACCTGCCGGATGCTGGCGGACATGCCCGGCGTCACGGCGCATTTCACGCGCATGCGCGTCACCGAAATCGCGCTCGACGCCGCCGCGCTCGACCAGTTCGATCCCTCGAACATGCTGCCGGCGGCCAATCTTCTGGCCGACGCCAAGGTCGACGCCATCGCCTGGAACGGAACGTCCGCGAGCTGGCTCGGCGTTGAACGGGACGAAGCTTTCTGCGCGGCGGTCCTACGGATGACCGGCGTCAAGGCGACGACCGCGACGCTGGCGTGTATCGAGGCTGCGCGGCGGGCCCAGGCCACGCGCGTCGGGTTGGCTACGCCCTACACGGACGATGTCCAGCAGCGCATCGGCGCTGTTTGGGCGCGCGCCGGCGTTCCCTGTTTCGCGGAACGCCATCTCGCCTTGCGCGACAATTTTTCGTTCGGCGAGGCCTCGCCGGACTCGATCGCCGATATGTGCCGCGCACTCGCCGCCGAAGGATGCGATGCGATCGTCCTGCTCTGCACGAATCTTCAGGGCGCGGGCGTAGTCGCGGAGGTCGAGCGCGAGACCGGCGCGCTCGTGATCGATTCCGTCGCGGCGACGCTCTGGCGGAGCATGCAGCTTGCGAACGTGGACGTGCGGCCGCTGGCGCATTGGGGCCGCCTGTTCGGCGACGGCGCTCTGGCGAAGCACGAGGAGAGTCGAGCGTGACGGCATTCGATCTCGCGATACGCGGCGGCGTGATCGTGACGGCGAGCGACGAGTTTCGCGCCGACATCGGCGTGCGCGACGGCCGTATCGTCGCCATTGCGGACAACATTGAAGGCGCGGCGCGCGAAATCGACGCGACGGGGCTTCTGGCCTTTCCCGGCGGCATCGACAGTCATGTGCATATTTCCCAGCCGTCCGGGCCGGACGTCGTCATGGCCGACGATTTCGCCTCGGCCACGCGGGCGGCGGCGGCCGGCGGCAATACGACGATCCTGCCCTTCGCGCTGCAGATCAAGGGAACGTCGTTGCGGTCCTGCGTGGAGGAATATCGCAAGCTCGCCGAAGGCGAATGCTATATCGACGTCGCCTTTCATCTAATCATTTCCGATCCGACCGAAACTGTGCTCGGACAGGAGCTGCCGGCGCTGGTGCACGACGGCTTCACGTCGTTCAAGGTTTTCACGACCTACGACGATCTCGTCCTGAACGACAGCGAACTGCTCGACGTGTTCGAAGTGGCGAGGCGCGAGAAGGCGTTGGTCATGGTCCATTGCGAAGGCTACGACGCGATCCGCCATCTGACGGCGCGGCTGGAGCGCGAGGGCCACATCGCGCCTTATTATCACGGCGCGTCGCGTCCGCAGGCGGTGGAACGGGAGGCGACGCACCGCGCCATCAGCCACGCCGAGATCATCGGCGTGCCCATCATGATCGTGCACGTGTCGGGCCGCGAGGCGATGGAGCAGGTGCGCTGGGCGCAGCAGAAAGGCCTGCCGGTCCACGCGGAGACCTGTCCGCAATATATCACGCTGACGGCCGACGACATGAAAGGCCTCAACATGGACATGAGCGGCGCAAAATATGTCTGCTCGCCGCCGCCGCGCGACAGGGAGAGCCAGCAGGCGATCTGGGAAGGCATTACGAGCGGCGTGTTCCAGACTTTTTCTTCTGATCACTGCCCTTTCAGATTCGATGACCCTCAAGGCAAGCTGTCGCCCAACGGACGAACGTCTTTCCGATGGGTGCCGAACGGCATTCCAGGCGTAGAGACCCGACTACCGATCTTCTTCTCGGAAGGCGTATCGAAGGGGCGTATCAGCCGACAGAAATTCGTGGAACTGACCTCGACCAACCACGCGAAAATCTACGGCCTGTATCCGCGCAAGGGCTCCATCGGCGTCGGATTCGACGCCGACATTGTTCTGTGGGATCCGAAACTGACCAAGACAATTCGCCAGGTCAATCTCCATCACGGCTCCGACTACACGCCCTGGGAGGGCTTCGAGGTCGAAGGCTGGCCGGTCCTGACAATCGCGGGCGGTCGAATCGTCACGCAGAACGGAAAGATCGTCGGCGCAAAAGGCGATGGGCGGATCCTGAAACGCAACACGTCGAGCCTTGTCTGACGCCGGCTCATAGGCGTCACGGATCAAGCGCTCTGGATGGCTTGGTGGGAATTTATGATAAAGCGGCTCCTGCGGAACCGGCTCGATACCGTCGCCGCACGAGCAGCTTGCGCTGCTACGCCGTATTGTCGACGTCCTGCCGGGCTTTCCGTTTCGCGCCGAACCTGAGCAGAGCGGAACGGTCGCGTTCCTCCGCCTGCTTTTTTGATCGCGCCCGCATCAGATCTTTCCAGCCGACATAGCCGACGAGCCGCGCATCTTCGCGTGAGACGACCGGAAGGTGCGAGACATTGGCGCGCATGAGCTTGTCGGAGAGCCCCTCCAGATATTCGTCGGGATAAGCCAGAATGAGATTGCCGCCAGCGAGCAGGTCGCCAAGAGGCGTATTGCGATGTTTGCCGGCGCGCCGCCAGCGCAGGATCGCCGGAGGATCGATGACGCCGAGGACATGCCGGTCCCGATCGATCACCGGAAAGCTCGGGTGCCGCGTATCCGGGGCGGTGAGGAGCGCGGCGGCGCCATGCAACGTCATCGTCGCAGGCACGCTTTCGACCTCGGTTGTCATCACCTCGCGCACCCTGGTCAGCACGAAAGGGTCCACGCGATATTCGCGAACGAGGTGATGCCCGCGCCGCGCGACCTTTTCCGTCAGGATCGAGCGCTTCATCGACAGCACGGTGACGGCGTGCGCGGTGGCGCAAGCCGCGATCAGCGGCGCAAGCACATGGGTGTTGCCGGTCAATTCGACCGCAAAGAAGGTGGCGGTGAGCGGCGCGCGCATGGTGCCGCCCATGGTCGCGGCCATTGCGAGCAACGACCAAAAGCCGGCGGGCGCCTCGGGCAGGATGCCGGCAAGCGCCGCGCCCATCGCGCCGCCCATGATCAGGAGCGGCGCCAGCACCCCGCCGGATGTCCCGGACCCCAAAGCCACCGACCAGATGATAGCCTTCACGGCCAGCAGCGCGAGCGCAGCGGTCGAGACGAGACGACCGTCCAGCATATTGGCGATGTTGTCATAGCCAACGCCGAGCGCATGGGGCTCGATCAACCCGCCGACGCCGACCACCAGGCCCCCGATCATCGGCCACCACATCCAGTGGATCGGCAGTTTCTGGAAGGCGTCCTCGCAGGCATAGACCATCTGCGTCAGCAGGCCAGACAGAAGGCCGCCGGCGATGCCGACGACGACCCAGCCGCCCAATCCCGCGACCGACGCCTCCATGCTGCCCGCGAACGGGAAAATCGGGCCTGGCAGATGCAGCAAGGTTCGCTCGACCTCGGCGATGACGGCGGCCACCGCAACTGGAATGAAGCTGCGCGGCGTCCATTCGAACAGCAGCAGCTCGACCGCGAGCATGATGGCGGCGATGGGGGTTCCGAAGACGGTCGTCATGCCGGCCGCCGCGCCCGCCACCAGCAATGTCTTGCGTTCGTTGTCGCTGACCGGAAGCGCCTGCGCGATCAGCGACCCGATCGCGCCGCCGGTCATGATGATCGGGCCCTCGGCTCCGAACGGGCCGCCGGAACCGATCGATATCGCCGATGACAGCGGCTTCAGGATCGCGACCTTGGCGTCGAGCCTGGAGCGGCCGAGCAGGATCGCCTCGATGGCTTCGGGAATGCCGTGGCCGCGAATCTTCTCGCTGCCGAAGCGCGCCATCAGGCCAATGATCAGCGCGCCGATCACCGGGACGACGACCGAGGCATAGCCGAGCGGCGTGTTTTCGAGCTTCAGCTCCGCCAACGTGAACTGACCGAAATAGGCGATGTTGGTGACCAACCGGATGAGGTTGAGAAGGACGATGCCGGCGAACAACCCGCCGGTCGCCACCACGACCGCCACCGCGGCGATGAACAGCACGCGCGCATCCGTGGTGAAGTCGCGAAGTTCGCCGTTTCCGGCTTGAGCAGATTTCATCGGTGGCGAGGTCCGGCTTTTGGGAGGGCGAGCATGCCGTCTAATTCGCCGCAGACATATCGTATCACGATATAATATTTCAAGACGATTTTCAGCCGAGGCTTCGCGCCGCCCGAACAGCTGGAGCGTCGATCGGGGCGTTGAGCTTTTTCGGAAAAGGACCGTAAGCTGAATCATGACGTCTGCTCGAAAGCCACGCCTCGCTGTCAGCCTGGCCGACTACCAGCGGCTATCGGAGTTCCGGTACCTGATCCGCCGCTTTCTGGAATTCAGCCAGCTTCGAGCGAATGAAGCCGGCCTCACGCCCCGCCAGCATCAAGCGCTGCTGGCGATCAAAGGGTATCCGGACGGCCGCCCGGTGACGGTCGGCGATCTGGCCGAACGGCTGCGTATCCGCCATCACAGCGCGGTCGAATTGGTGAACCGACTTTGCGAGGCAGGGTTGGTCACAAGGGATCAGGACAAGGCCGACCATCGCCGTGTGCTGATCCAGCTTACCCCGTTCGCCGACGACCGCCTCGCCGAATTATCGGCCGCTCACCTCGACGAGCTTTCGCGAATCGAGCCGATGCTCCGGCGTCTGCTTTTTCGACAGGAGGCGACGTAACCGCGTCGCGAGGATCGAAAGCAGCGCAGCAGTCGTGCGGGCCCGTTGGCCGTAGCGATCTTCATCGCATGTTCCACGAAGTTGCGCGGACACGGTCCCATCGCCTTCTCTTTGGGACACGGCTTCCGCTTATCCGGTCGAAGGTCCCGTTTGAAAGTGAAGTCCAGTTCCTAAAACAAACCCAACGCCCGCGCTCCCAAGGCGAAACAGCCGATGGCGATCAGAAGCGTCAGGATATGGAAACGCGACTCGAGCGGCATCGGCTTATTGCCGGCGATCGAGGCGGAAGCCGGATTCTCGGGATCGTAGCTGACGGTCACCTCTCGACCCACCGGCCATGACAAAAGCTGCGCCTTTGCCGCCTCGAAAGTGTTCTGGTCCAAGGTCTCGTCGGGGATCGCCCTCCTGATCGCGTAGCGCAGTCCGCTTACCTTGTAGGCGACCTCGATGGTCGGCTGATAGACGAGTTGGGAAAACCTGCCCCCGGAATCCCGGTTGCTTCCCAGTGAGATTGTCTCGACCTCGGAAACGACCACCTTTCCCGCGGTTTCCGAGGCGTCAGTGCGCGCCGAGACCTGGCGGACCAGGTTCCAAACGAAAAGCAGAAGCAGAAACAGCCCGATGCCGAAGGCAAGCACGGCATGCGGCGCGTCGGCGTCGGGAAAACACTGCGCGATCTGGTGTGTGACGAACTGCGGGCCATAGTAGAGGACAAGCCCGGCGCCGCCGATCATCGCGGCGAATTTGGCGCCGTCGAGCAGGATGCCCTTGTTGGCATAGGGATCGAGCAGGCAGTCGATGGGATTTTTCGGATTGTAGGCGACCTGCACCACGGCGCCGACCGGATATTTCGCCACCAGCGCTCCGACATCGACGCCGGCATATTCCGTATTCAGGCCGATGCGCGTGCCGACGTAATGGCGTCCCGCGACCGTGAACCGGTATTCGACGGCCGGGATATTGTCGAGCCGCGCGCGCTCGTACCGGAATTTACGCACCCGCGCCTGCAGGTCCGATTTGGTAATCACGCCGGCGGCGGTCGGCCAGCGGCGAACCTGGACTTCGCGCAGCGCCTTGACGCCGATCAGGATGAGAAGCGCGATAGCGAGGCAGGCGACGAGCAGAGAACCCGATTGCAGGAAATAGAGCTGCCCTATTCCCACTCCGATGAAGCCGCCAGCCCAGGTCATCGTCGACATCGAGAAAGTCTCTGCGCCGGTCAGCGCCCTGTCCGTGGCGCGCGCGCCGGCCGCTGTCCATTGCTCTCGCCAGAGAAGGCCGCCCCTGAGGAAATCGCCCAGGATGGACTTCGCCTGATCGGGCGTGATGGGCTCGTCCGCGACGTGCCGCAGGCCCTGCTCCTGATTGCCGTTGGCAAGCTGCAGCATGTCGCTGGAGCCGATGTCGGACGGCGTGACTTCGAGATAGAAGCCGTCTGGCCGCGTCAGATTGAGATACCAGCTCTTTTGGCCGTCGCGGCCGTCGATGCCCCTTGCGACATCGTTCGCAGTTGGCGCAGCGACGATCTCGCCGTTGATGTCCAGCTTCATGCCCCGCCCCCGTCAAGCAGAACCACCGAGAATACGGGAGAATAACGGCAAGTCTTCGCACCATACAAAGAGTGTGCGCTTTCTTCTTCTATACGTTGTTCTTGAGCGCCTGGCGGTCGATCGACTGAACGCCGAACGCCATCTGCGGCTGCTGATCGATGAAGATGAGCTGGCTGTTCTGAGGGGTCAGCACTTCAAGATACCCGGACATGATCGGCTCCGTTGCTGGTGTTGACGGGGAATTCCACGGAGCGACGCCAGTTCCGCGTCGCGTGGGTTTCAGGCGCCCATGTCGAAGAGAAGGACCTCGGCGTCGTCGGCCCCTTTGAGACGGAGCGGGCCGGAAGCGGAGACGGCTACGCCGTCGCCTTCCTTCAACGTTTCGCCATTGAGCGTGACGGAGCCGCGCGCCACCTGCACCCAGGCTCCCCGCCCCGCCGCGATCTCGTGTGCGACCTCGTCTCCACGAGCAAGCAGAGCGGCGTAGAGATCGACGTCCTGATGAATGGTGATCGAGCCGTCGCGGCCGTCGCGCGAGCCGACGAGCCGCAACCGTCCGCGTTTCTCGGCGTCGGAGAACGTCTTCTGCTCATAGCTCGGCGGCAGGCCCCGCTTCTCGGGGATGACCCAGATCTGAAGGAAATGGACGGGTTCGCTTTTCGAGGCGTTGAATTCGGAATGGCGGACGCCGGTTCCAGCCGACATGCGCTGAACGTCGCCGGGACGGATGACGGAGCCGGTGCCCAGACTGTCCTTGTGCTCGAGTGCGCCCTCCAGAACGTAGGAGATGATCTCCATGTCGCTGTGCGGATGGGTCGGAAACCCGCCCGCCGGCGCGACGCGATCGTCGTTGATGACCCGCAGCGGGCCAAATCCCATATGGTTGGGATCGTAGTAATGGCCGAACGAGAAGCTGTGCTTGCTGTCGAGCCAGCCGAAATTGGCCTGGCCACGTTCCTCGGCTTTCCGGATGGTCAGTGTCATGTCCGATCTCCCTTGCGAGATGCGCATTCGATGTCTGCAAGGAAGCTAGACTTGGTCTAATTTGCGGGCAATATACTCAATTTTAGGCAATCTGCATCCAAAACGGATACAATCATTCGATGGACAAGCTCGAAGCCATGAACGCATTCGTGAAAGTGGTCGCCCTCGCCAGCTATGCCGAGGCCGGTCGCACGCTCGGGATCACCCGCTCGGCGGTCAGCAAGGCGGTGATGGAGCTCGAGCAACTTCTCGGCGCGCGGCTGCTCGATCGCACGACGCGGCGCGTCAGCGCGACCGAGGCCGGCCTTGCGTATTATGAGCAGTGCATCGACATACTGGCGCGCGTCGAGGAGACCGAGATGCAGATCTCGCGCCTTCATGACGAGCCGCGGGGCGTCCTCAGGATCAATGCGCCGATGTCGTTCGGCGCGCTCTATCTCGGCCCTGCCATCGCCGATTTCATGGCGAGTTATCCCGATCTCAAGATCGAGCTGATGCTCAACGATCGATTCATCGACCCCATCGAGGAAGGCGTCGACGTGACGGTGCGGATCGGCATCCTTCGGGATTCGAGCCTGATTGCGCGCAAGCTTGCGCCGGCCCGGCGCGTTCTCGTCGCTGCGCCGCAATATTTGAAAAAGTTCGGCGCGCCGGCGACCCCGGATGATCTGATGCGGCATCGCTGCCTCAGCTATGGCCACACGACGACCCTGCAGCGCTGGCAATTGACGCATGGAGGACAGATCCATTACGCCGCCCTCAACTCGACGCTCTGCACCAACAACGGCGACGTGCTGCGCGCGGCGGCGCTCAAGGGACAGGGTATCGCCCTTTTGCCGACGTTCCTGGTGGGGTCCGACATCAACGCGCGCCGGCTCAAATGCGTGCTTGGCGACTACCCGCCGACGGAGCTCGGCATTTACGCGCTGTATGCGCCGAACCGCTATCTCGCCGCCAAGACCCGGCTGTTCATCGATTTTCTCGTCGACCGCTTTGGCGACGAACCACGCTGGGATAATTTCTGAGGAGCCGCACACGCGCGCCGCCATGATATTCGTCGTGGCGGACGGCGCGCGCCCACGGCGCAAGCCGGCGTCCTGCCGTGGAACGACAATTTCACCGCAGCGACGGCATTTGGAGTCGGCGCCTATCAGCTCATCTTGCGCGGCTGCTGGCGCGAAAGCGGCGCGACGGCTTCCCTATTCCGCATCGGGTTGATTTGCAGGCGCGGCGGCCTGAAACGCGTCGAGGGCGTTGCAGGCGGCCTCGATTTGCAGCAGTCGCGGAAAAGCGGAAACGTCTACGCCGAACCGCCGGGCGTTGGCGAGTTGCGGGATCAGGCAAATGTCGGCCAACGTCGGGCCGGCGCCAAAGCAAAACGGGCCCGCCTCGTTGGCGACCAGTTTTTCACATGCGGCCAATCCCTCAGCGTTTGCCCATGCCGCCCATTCTGTGACTTGTTTTTCGTCAATCCCGAGAGTCCGCAGGCGCGACAGCACCTTCAGGTTCTGGACCGGATGGATGTCGCAGGCGATCGCGAGCGCAAAAGCCCGAATTCGAGCCCGAACGAGCGCCGTCTTCGCTTGCAGCGGCGGATCGGGATAAGTCTCGTCGATCCATTCGATAATCGCAAGCGACTGCGTCAGGACGACGCCATCATCGAGAACGAGCGCCGGCACGAGGCCTTGAGGGTTTATGGCGAGGTAGTCGGGAGCGCGTTGTTCATTCCTGCGCAAATGATGCGGCAGATGCTCGACCTTCAGCCCTTTTATATTGAGCGCGATCCGCACGCGGTAAGCGGCGGAACTCCTGAAATATCCGTGCAACTGCATGACCATCCATTCCTTTCCAGCAGCGCCGATCTCTGTAGGGACGCCCGGAGCTGCGGCATCTTCGTCGCTTCGCTTGCGGCGCTTTGCAACCATGCCCGCCCGCCGTTTGCAGACGCCGACGCCGCGCTTCTGGGCCAGCCCGGGGTCGCCGTGGTTGATCGACGCATAAAAGGTCGGTGGGCGAGATTGCGACGATGGCCGCAGGCGCATCGGCTGTTCCAACGACCAGGCGCGACATGGAGGCGCGCGACCGCCAGCGAAGGGCGATCCCGCGCCGCCCATGCTTCATTGCGCGCAGGCGGGGCTCGCGGGCAGGAACGCTTCCGACGCCTTGATCGCGCGCACGGGCGCGTAATAGTCCCACGCTCCCTTGCTTTCCTCGGGCTTCTTCACCCGGTAGAGCATGAGATCGTAGAGAACGCGGCCGTCGGCGCGCAGCGTGGCGGGTTTGCCGAAATAATCGACGGGCGCGGCGCGCATCGCCTTGTTGACGGCCACGGCCTCGTCCGTGCCCGCTACGTCGATCGCGCGCAGATAATGCGTGACCGCCGTGTAGATTTCGGCGTGGTTCTTCGACGGCATCATTTTGCGCTTCTCGAAGAATCGCTTGGCGAAAGCGCGCGCGGAATCGCTCTGGTCCCAGTAGAAACCGCTGGTGACGTTCAGGCCCTGCGCGGTGTTGAGGCCAAGCGCATGGATGTCCTGGATGTAGACGAGGAAGGCGATGAGCGCCTGCTTGCCGTCCTGGCCGATCTTGAACTCGTGCGCCTGCTTGATCTCGTTGACGAGATCGCCGCCGACGCTGGCCAGACCGATCTCCTGCGCGCCGGACGATTGCGCCTGCAGCAGGAGCGACGAAAAATCGGGCGCATTGACGGGATGCTTCGCCGCGCCCAGGACCTTGCCGCCGGAAGCCTCGATCACTTCGGTCGCATCGCGCTGCAGGGCCGCGCCGAAGGCGATGTCGACGGTGACGAAAAACCAGTTCTTGGCGCCATCGGCGGAAATGGCCTTCGCCGTACCGGCCGCCAGCGCGTGGCTGTCGTCGGCCCAATGCGTCGAAACCGGCGAACACCATTTGGAGGTGAAGTCGCTGGTCGCCGAGGCCGTGATCATCACGGTCCGGCTCTTTTCCTTCGCCAGTTGCTGCACGGCCGCGGCGATCGGCGTGACCGGCAGGTCGACGATGGCGCTGACATTCTCGGTGTCGAACCAGCGCCGCGCGATGGTGGAAGCCACGTCGGGCTTGTTTTGCGTGTCGGCGTGGACGATCTCGATCTTGCGCCCCTTCACCGATCCGCCAAAATCGGCAACCGCCATTTCGGCCGCCAGGACGGAGCCGGGACCGGCGGAATCCGCGTATGGGCCGGATTCGTCCGTCAGCACGCCGATACGCAGGGGCGCGGCGGTCTGCGCCGGCGCAGGCGCGGCGGCCGAGAGCGCGGCGAGCGCGACGAACGTGGATAATGTCTTGCGAACCGGCATGGTTCCTCCCCGAGGTTGCTGACGCCGCCTTTGACCGGCGGTCTCGTCGGCACTATAGCGCGCGTTTTCGTGCGCGCACTATTTCGATGCGCCGGGCTTCCTCGCGGCCGCGGCGATCGCCTGGCGCAGCACGTCGCGGTCGCCGATGTGGTTGGCGAGTATGAGGATGAGCTTGCAGTTCATCATCTCGGCCTCCGCGTCGTTCATGTCGCGCTGGCTGTCGATGAGCTCCTGATAGAACCCGTCGGGATCCGGAATATTGGGGGAGAGGTTGAGCATGTTTTCCCTCCTCACGCCGCGCAGGCGCGCGCGATCGCCTGCGCGATCTTCTTTTCGTCGAACGAGCGCCAGCGCGCGGCGACGTGCTGGTCCGGGCGGATGAGATAGACCGCGCCGGGGCGCCCGTCGTAACGCTCGGCGAGCACGCCTTTCTCGTCCGCGAAATCCGCGCCGACCGTTTTCACGCGGGCGCGGACCTTGTTCCAGACGATTTCGGCCGCGGCCGGCTTGTCGCCGAAGACGACGATCGTGAAACCGTCTCCCACCTGCCGCAGGAACCAGTCGGGCTTGCCGTTCACGGTCACGGGCGCGTCGGCGCAATTGACGCCCGGCGCCATCCGGCCCGCAAACGCGGCTTCGTCGGGCGTGTTGAGCGAGGAATGGAGATAGGGTGTCGGCGTCGAGAGCCGGCCGGAATTCACCAGGGGGCGCGCGAAAGGATAGTCTTCCGAAAGCTCCAAGACCGCGTCGCGAAAGCGGCGGCTGACCTTGGTCTTCGGCGTGATGAAATCGGTCGAGCGCGTGGAGTTGAGGAGGTTGTCGTCGGCGGCGTAGGCGCGCTCCTCGTCGTAGGAATCGATCAGCGCAACGGGCGCCGCGCCATCCATCGCCAATTTCAGCTTCCAGCCGAGATTGTCGATGTCCTGCACGCCCGTATTGGCGCCGCGCGCGCCGAAAGGCGAGACCTGATGCGCGGCGTCGCCGGCAAACAGCACGCGGCCATAGCGGAACTTGTCGATGCGGCGGCAGGCGAACTGGTAGACCGAAACCCATTCGAGCTCGAAGTCGGCGTCGTCGCCGAGCATGGCGCGCACCCGCGGAATGACTTTCTCGGGCTTCTTCTCCTCCTCGGGATCGGCGTTCCAGCCGAGCTGGAAATCGAGCCGCCAGACGTCGTCCGCCTGCTTGTGCAGCAGCGCGGACTGGTTGCGATGGAAGGGCGGGTCGAACCAGAACCAGCGTTCGGTCGGAAATTCCGCCTTCATCACAATATCGGCGATGAGAAACCGGTCCTGAAAGAAATGGCCGGTGAATTCGGCGCCGACCATCTTGCGCGTATCGGAATTGGCGCCGTCGCAGGCCACCACCCAGTCGGCTTCCATCATGAATACGCCGTCGGGCGTCTCCACGGTCAGGACAGCGTGATCGTCCGCCTGCCGGATGCTGACGACCTTGTGCTTCCAGCGCAGCTCGACCTCCGGCAGCGCCTTGCATCCCTCGATCATGAATTCTTCGAGGTAATATTGTTGCAGGTTGATCATGGCCGGCATCTTGTGGTCGGCCTCGGGCAGCAGATTGAACGTGTAGCGGAGATCGTCGCCGAAAAAGACCTTGCCGACATTCCAGCTCACGCCCTTTTCCACCATGCGCTCGCCGCAGCCGAGCCGGTCCCAGATTTCGAGCGGTCGCTTGGCGTAGCATACGGCGCGCGAACCGACGGACACGGTGTCGTTGTCATCCAACACGAGAGTGGGGATGCCGCGCTTGCCGAAATCGAGCGCGGCGGTGAGTCCGATCGGGCCCGCGCCGATCACGACGACGGGATGGCGGACGATGCGGCCTTCCTGCTGCTCCTTCGACTGGACATAGGGAAATCTGGGATATGTATAGGTCTGCAACATCGCTGGCGCTCCTCCCCGAAGCGTCGTGCCTCACAGCCGGGTCAGTCTAGTCCGGGCTATCGCGTCCTTCACCCTGAGGCGCGACGCGCAGCATCGCGTCTCGAAGAGGGCCGAACCAAGCTTGCCTTGCCATTCTTCGAGACGGCGCTTTCGGCGCCTCCTCGAAGCCTGGCCCGTAATTCGCCGCGAACCCGCGTCCCTCATGCTGAGGAGGCGGCGAAGCCGCCGTCTCGAAGCATGGTCCCGTGTCTGGCGCCTCGGCCACCCTTCGAGACGCGCCTTGCAGGCGCTCCTCAGGGTGAAGGGTTGAGTCATGGGTCAGATTTTCAGGACGAAGGTTTTGAATTTCGAGCCGGCCTCTCAGGAAAAGGTCCTTGAAGGACTTCTCCGTCCTTTACGCCTTGCCGAATTCCTTTTCGTGCAGCCAGGCGGTGTGGCGCGGCGGCCTCTTGGTGGCCGCCCATTCGTCGACCATGTCATGGGCGACCGACTTCATGCGCGCCATTTCTTCCGCATTGGTCGTCCAGGCCGCGACTTCGAGACGGTGGCCGGAGGGGTCGAAGAAATAGATCGACTTGAAGATCGTGTGGTCGGTCGGGCCGACGACGTCGAGACCGGCCTTCACGGCGCGGTCGCGGATGTCCTCGAGCTCGGCCACTTCCTTCACCTGGAAGGCGATGTGCTGCGTCCATTCCGGCGTGTTGGGATCGCGGCCCATCGGCGGAGAATTGGGCAGCTCGAAGAAGGCGAGGATATTGCCCATGCCGGCGTCGAGAAAGATGTGCATGTAGGGATCAGGCGCCTTGGTCGAGGGAACGTGGTCCTCCGCGATGGCGCCGATCAGGTCCATGCCCAGCACGGAGCGATAGAATTCGACCGTCTCCTTGGCGTCGCGGCAGCGATAGGCGACGTGATGGATTTTCTCGATTGACATGGCGATCCTCCTTGGCGATCCTCAATTAGTAACATATGTTACTAATAATGCAAGTCGGCCCGGCGATAAATTTTCACGACCATTGTTTTGCGATGCAGCAGAAAACATGCATTCTGAGCGTGACGGGTAAGGGAATCGATCGTCGTCGGCAGGGAGCGATTCGGTAACAGATGACGGGAAACGCCGAAATCGAGATCGCGGTCGTCGCGCCTGGGACGGCGAGCGGTGAGGAGTCCGAACTCGCGCGTTCGCTCGCCTATCGTCTGGTGGTGTTGGCCGAGCGCGTGTCGCGCGCCATCGCGGACACTTACGAACAGACGTTCGAGCTGACGCGGCCGGAATGGCGGGTGCTGGCGGCGCTGGCCGCCAATGGCGCGATGACCGCCAAGGACCTCGGCCCCTATTCGACTCTTGACAAGATGCAGGTGAGCCGCGCGATCCAGGGGCTGGAAGCCGCAGGCTATGTCGAGCGGCGGCAGGACGAGAACGACAAGCGGTCGAACATTCTGCGTCTGACGCCGGGCGGCGAGGCGCTGTACAGGCAGATCCGGCCGCGCGTTTCGGCGCGCGAGGCGGACATTCTCGCCGCGCTCGGCCCGCAGGAGCGTATCGCGCTCGGCGACATGATCGGCCGGCTGCGCGATCGCGTCGACACGTTGATGGAGACGCGTTGAGACGCGGGAAGGATTGGCTATGGCGACGGAAAGCCGGGGCGTGCAATCGATCGAGGTCGGCGGGCGCATTCTCTCCGCGCTCGCCTCCTCCGGCCGGCCGCTGATGCTGCGCGACGTGGCCGCCCTCGCCGAGGTCGCGCCCGCGCAGGCGCACGCCTATCTCGTCAGTTTCCGCAAGATCGGGCTCGTGGAGCAGGACGCGCAATCGGGCCTCTATCGCGTCGGCCCGTTCGCGCTGCAGCTCGGCCTGGCCCGGCTTCGCGCCGTCGACGCGCTGAGGCTCGCCGGCGCGGCCGTGCCTGGGTTTGCCGACGAGATCAATCTGATGGTGACCGTCACCGTCTGGGGCTCGTTCGGGCCGACGATCGTGCAGGTTCTGGAAGGCACCCGGCAGGTGCATGTCAATCTCCGCGCGGGGGCCGTGTATTCGCTGACGGGAACGGCGACAGGCGTCGTGTTCGGGGCCTTTCTTCCGAAAGCGACCGTGCAGTCGCATATCGACGGCGTGCGCGGCGAGGATCACACCGGCCGCATCGGCGCCGAAGTGGACGATGCGGCCTTCGGGCAGGCGATCGTCGAGGTGCGGCGGCGCGGCTATGCGGTGGCGAAGGGCTCGCCGATCCCCGGCGTGAACGCGCTGAGCGCGCCGGTATTCGACCACAACGGACAATTGCAGCTCGTTGTCACGGTCATCGGCCCGGCGGTCTCGGTCGACATCGCGCCCGAAAGCGCGCTGGCGCGACGCCTTCTCGCCTTCACCGGCGGCCTGTCCCGCCAGCTCGGCTACGACGTCCAGACGGACGGCTCGCCGTTCCTGCGGGATGTTAAGGCCTGATTGGCAAAGCGATTTGCGAAGTCGCGCCCTTACCGCGCCGCCTGCATCAAAATCGCATAAGACAAATTACTTCGCTATTTGCAAATTTGACTTGAGTTCGGGAGGTTCTCACGCTATGACTTCCATGCGGGCGAACGCCTACGCCATTTGCGTAGACGCGCGCGCGACAAGAATTCGAGCCGGCGGCGCCTGAGCCGCACGACCCAGGGAGAACAGGCCATGACCGGCTTCGCCAGCACCAAGGACCTCGCCGACAAGATCGTCAGCTTCGACGAACTCGGCGAAGGCCTCTACGGCTACACCGCCGAAGGCGATCCGAATTCCGGCGTGGTGATCGGGCCCGACAGCGCGCTTGTGATCGACGCGCAGGCGACGCCCGACATGGCGAAGGACGTGATCGCGCGCATCGCCAAGGTCACCGACAAGCCGGTGAACCATGTCGTGCTGACGCACTATCACGCCGTGCGCGTGCTGGGCGCGTCCGGCTATGCCGGCGCGGAGATCATCGCCTCCGACGTCACGCGCGGCCTGATCGTCGAGCGCGGCCGGCAGGACATGGACAGCGAGATCGGCCGCTTTCCGCGCCTGTTCCGCGGCAAGGAGAGCATTCCGGGCCTCACCTGGCCGCATGTTGTCTTCCACAACCGCATGACGCTCTGGATGGGCGAGCGCGAGGTGCAGATCATTCATGTCGGGCGCTCGCATACGGCGGGCGATACGGTCGTATGGCTGCCGAAGGAGCGCGTGCTGTTCGCCGGCGACACCGTCGAATTCGGCGCGACGCCCTATTGCGGCGATGCGCATTTCAAGGACTGGCCGGCGACGCTCGCCGTCATCCGCGCGCTGAAGCCGGAAAAGCTCGTTCCCGGCCGCGGCCGATGCCTCGTCGGCGAGAAGGAAGTGGAAGAGGCGATCGCCGGCACCGCGAGCTTCACCGCCGACCTTTACGCGATTGCGCGCAAGGCGGTCGCCGACGGCAAGGACCTCAACGCGACCTACAAGCTCGCCATGAACGAGATGCGCCCCAAATACGGTCACTGGGTGATCTTCGAACATTGCATGCCGTTCAATGTCTCCCGCGCCTTCGACGAGGCGAACGGGCTCGATCATCCGAGGATATGGACCGCCGAGCGCGATCTCGAAATGTGGCGCGCGCTCGAGGGCGCGCAGCCGGTGAAATCCGCCGAAGTGCATTCCTGACACGGGAGGGAGCGCCATGACGAAACCCTTCAAGACCGAAACGACGCGGCCTTCGACCGCGACGCCGGAAGGCTACATGCCGGGCTTCGGCAACGGGTTCGAGACCGAGGCGCTGCCGGGCGCGCTGCCGATCGGCCGTAACTCGCCGCAGCGCTGCGCCTATGGGCTCTACGCCGAGCAATTGTCGGGCTCGCCCTTCACGGCGCCGCGCGCCAGCAACGAGCGCTCCTGGCTCTACCGTATTCGCCCCACCGTCGCGCACTGGGGCCAGTTCAGGAAGATCGACGCGGGCCTGTGGCGCACCGCGCCCTGCGCGGAGGTCGAGCTTGCGCCGGCGCCCCTGCGCTGGGACCCGATACCGCTGCCCGAAAAGCCGCTGTCGTTTCTCGAAGGCGTGCACACGATCACGACCGCGGGCGACGCCGGCGCGCAATCCGGCATGGCCGCGCATGTCTATCTCGTCACGCGCTCGATGCAGGACGAGTATTTCTACAATGCCGACGCCGAGATGATGTTCGTGCCGCAGGCGGGCGGCCTTCGCCTGCGCACGGAATTCGGGATCATCGACATCGAGCCCGGCGAAATCTCCGTCATTCCGCGCGGCGTGAAAATCTGCGTGGAATTGCGCGACGGGCCTTCGCGCGGCTATCTCTGCGAAAATTACGGCGGCGCCTTCACTTTGCCCGAGCGCGGGCCGATCGGCGCCAATTGTCTCGCCAACCAGCGCGACTTCTATACGCCGGTCGCGGCCTACGAGGATCGCGACGCGCCCTCGCGTCTCGTCGTCAAATGGGGCGGCGCGCTGTGGCGCGCCGACATCGGCCATTGCCCGCTCGACGTCGTCGCCTGGCACGGCAATTACGCGCCCTATAAATACGATCTGCACCGCTTCTCGCCGGTGGGGCCGATCCTCTACGACCACGCCGATCCAAGCATCTTCACGGTGCTGACCTCGCCCTCGGAGACGCCGGGCACGGCGAACATCGATTTCGTGATCTTTCCCGAGCGCTGGCTCGTGGCCGAAAACACATTCCGCCCGCCGTGGTACCACATGAACGTGATGAGCGAATTCATGGGACTGATCTACGGCGTCTACGACGCCAAGACCGGCGGCGGCTTCGCGCCGGGAGGCGTCAGCCTGCACAACACGATGCTACCGCACGGGCCGGATCTGCGCGCCTTCGAGGACGCCAGCGCTGTCGAGTTGAAGCCGCACAAGCTCGAAGGCACGATGGCCTTCATGTTCGAGACGCGCTTCATGCAGCGCGTGACGAAATTCGCCGCCGAGGCGCCGCAGTTGCAGAAGAGCTACCAATCCTACGGCGGCGCGCTGACGAAGCATTTCGATCCCGCCAGGCCCTGAGCCGCAGGGCGCGCAGCTTGCGCGCCCCTTTTTCTCGCAAAGGACATCATGCCGCACATCGACGCCACGCATGCGCGCGATCTCGAAAGCTGGGTCGCGAGCGCAAACGGCCACGCGAGCTTTCCGATCCAGAACCTTCCCCTCGGCGTCTTCGCGCCGCGCGGCGGCGACTTTCGCTGCGGCGTGGCGATTGGCGACGAGATCCTCGATCTGCGCGCGCTTGCCGACGCAAAGCTGCTGCAGGGCGCGGCGCAAGAAGCGTGCATGGCCTGCCGCGGCGCGACGCTCAACGCCTTCCTGGCGCTCGAGCCGGCTGCGCGCAAGGCGCTGCGCGCGAGCCTGAGCGCGTTGCTCGCCAAAGGCGTCGCGCCGCATCCCGAACTGCTGCATCGCGCGAGCGACTGCGCGCTGGCCTTGCCGGCGCATATCGGCGATTACACCGATCTCTACGCCGGCATTCATCACGCGACCAAGGTC
Organism: Rhodoblastus sp.; assembly: GCA_036796555.1. GTDB lineage: Bacteria > Pseudomonadota > Alphaproteobacteria > Rhizobiales > Beijerinckiaceae > JAJXWB01. The sequence continues at coordinate 78,730 of DAIRCS010000003.1, forward strand.
GGCCTCCTGTTCCGGCCGGACAGCCCGCTGATGCCGAACTACAAATGGGTGCCGATCGGCTATCACGGCCGCGCGTCCTCCGTGCGGCCGAGCGGAGAGAGCGTGCGCAGGCCGAACGGCCAGCGCAAGGCGCCCGATGCGCCCGCCCCGACCTTCGGTCCCTGCGAGCGGCTCGATTTCGAGCTGGAAATGGGCGTGTGGATCGGCGGCGAGAATGCGCTCGGCGCCCCTGTGCCGATCGCCGAAGCCGCCGATCGCATCGCGGGCTTCTGCCTGCTGAACGACTGGTCGGCGCGCGACGTGCAGGCGTGGGAATACCAGCCGCTCGGGCCGTTCCTCGCCAAGTCCTTCCACACGACGATTTCGCCCTGGATCGTGACGGCGGAAGCGCTCGCCCCCTTCCGCGCGCCGGCGATGGCGCGCGCGGCCGACGATCCGAAGCCCCTGCCGTATCTCGACGATGCGGCCGACCGGAAAGAAGGCGGTCTCGCGCTCGAACTCGAGGTTTTTCTGACGACCACGCAAATGCGCGAAAAGGGCCTGGCGCCGCATCGCCTGTGCCGCGGCGATGCGCGCAATCTCTACTGGACGCCGGCGCAGATGGTCGCCCATCACACGTCGAACGGGTGCAATCTCGGCGCAGGCGACCTGCTCGGCACCGGCACGATCTCCGCGCCGCAGAAAGGCGCTTTCGGGTCGCTGCTGGAGGAAACCAACGGCGGGCGCGAACCGATCACGCTCGAAAGCGGCGAAACGCGCACATTCCTGCAGGACGGCGATGAGATCGTCATGCGCGCCTTCGGCAGACGCGAGGGTTTCGCGTCCATCGGCTTCGGCGAATGCCGGGGCGCGATCACGCCGGCGCCGGCGATCTGACCAGAATGACGAAAACGAAGGGGCGCGCAGCCGTCCCGCGATGAAATGGAGGAAACGATGAAGAAGACGATTCTCGCCTGCGCCTTGTCCGCATTGATGGCGTCGAGCGCGCTGGCGCAGTCGGCCGAGCCCTTGCGCATCGGCGTGCTCACCGATCTCACGAGCTGGGGCCGCGACAATTCCGGGCCGGGCTCCGTCGAGGCGGCCAAAATGGCGGTGGAGGAATTCGGCCCGACCGTGCTCGGCCGCAAGATCGAGATCATTTCCGCCGACCATCAGATGAAGCCGGACATCGGCGTGCAGATCGCGCGCGCCTGGATCGACCGCGACAATGTCGCCGCCATCGTCGACGTGCCGAATTCGGCGATCGGCATCGCGATTCACAATCTGGCGAAGGAAAAGAACAGGATCGCGTTGCTGTCGGGCCCCGGCTCCTCCGCCATAACAGACGAGCTCTGCAGCCCCAACACGGTGCATTTCACCTACGACACCTATGCGCTGGCCAAGGTGACGGGCGCGGCTGTCGCCAAGGAAGGCGGCAAGAACTGGTTCTTCATCACCGCCGACTACGCCTTCGGCCACCAGCTCGAGCGCGACGCCACGCGCTTCATCAAGGAATATGGCGGCAATGTCGTGGGCGGCGTGCGCCATCCGACCAATACGGCCGACTTCTCCTCCTTCGTGCTGCAGGCGCAGACGTCCAACGCCGACGTGATCGGTTTCGCGAACGCCGGCCAGGATACGGACAATGCGATCAAGCAGGCCGGCGAATTCGGCCTCGGCCAGAAGGCGAAGCTTGTTGGCCTTCTGATGTTCGACACCGACGTGCACGCGATCGGCCTCAAGGCCGCGCAGGGCACCTACATGGCGACGGCGTCCTACTGGGACATGAACGACGCCACCCGCGCCTGGTCGAAGAAATTCATGGAGCGCGCCAAGACCGCGCCGACCATGATCCAGACCGGCGTCTATGGTTCGATCCTGCACTATCTGAAGGCGATCAAGGCCGCGGGCGCCGACGAGCCCGCCAAGGTGATGGCGAAGATGCGCGAAATCCCGATCGAGGATGTGTTCGTGCACGGCGGCAGGCTGCGCGAGGACGGTCGCGTGATCCGCGACATCTATCTCGCGCGCGTCAAGAAGCCCGAGCAGTCTAAGGGGCCGTGGGACTATCTGGAAATCGTGCAGACGGTGAAGGGCGAGGATGCCTTCCGTCCGGTCTCCGAATCCAAATGCCCGCTGTTGAAGAAATAAGAGACCGGAAATGAGCGAGACGCAGGAATACGATGTCGTCGTCGTCGGCTCGGGCTGCGGCGGCATGTCCGCGGCCGTCACGGCCGCGCATGCGGGCCTCAAGGTTCTCGTCGCCGAAAAGGGCGAGAAATTCGGCGGCACCACCGCGCGGTCCGGCGGGTGGCTGTGGATTCCCGGCACGTCGCTCGCCAAGGCCTGGGGCGTCGAGGAAACCAAGGACGAGGCGCGCGCCTACATGCGCCACGAGGCCGGCAATTTCTTCGACAGCGCGCGGGTCGACGCGTTTCTGGAGCGCGGACCGGAGGCGGTCGATTTCTTCGTCGGCAAGACCGCGCTGAAATTCGACATGCCGCTGGTCTTTCCCGACTATCACGCGGAGGCGCCCGGCGGGACGCAGGGCGGCCGCTCCATGGTCACGCGGCCGATGGACGCGCACGAACTGGGGCCATGGCTGCCCAAGCTCGGTTCGCCGCTGCCGGAGCTCACCGTGTTCGGCATGATGCTCGGCTCCGGCAAGGAGATCGTGCATTTCATGCGCGCCGCGCGCTCCGTGACGTCGGCCGCCTACGTGGCGAAGCGCCTGACGCGCCACGGCATGGACGTGGTGAAGAACGGGCGCGGCATGACGCTGACCAACGGCAATGCGCTCGCGGGACGCCTCGCCAAATCGGCCTTCGATCTCGGCGTCGAATTGCGGTTGGAATCGCCCGCGCGCGAATTGATGGTCGAGAGCGGCCGCATTGTCGGCGTCGTGCTGGAGACGCAGGGCAAGCGCGTGCAGGTGCGCGCCAGGCGCGGCGTCGTGCTCGCCTGTGGCGGCTTTCCGCACGACAAGGCGCGACGCAAGGAATTGTTCCCGCACGCGCCGACGGGCGCGGAGCATTATTCGCCGGGGCCCGAGACGAATGTCGGCGACGGCCTTCGCATGGCGGAGGCTGTCGGCGCTGTCGTCGATTCCAATCTGCCGCATGCGGCGGCCTGGGTGCCGGTGTCGATCACGACCCGCAAGGACGGATCGAAGGGCGTGATGCCGCATTTCATCGACCGCGCGAAGCCCGGCGTGATCGCGGTGACGCGCAGCGGCAAGCGTTTCGGCAATGAGGGCGATTCCTATCACGACTTCGTGCAGGCGATGAACGAAGCTTGCGCGGACGAAACGGAAAAGACGGCGTTTCTCATCTGCGACCATCGCACCTTGCGCCGCTACGGGCTCGGCTGCATCGGCCCGTTCCCGATGCCGCTCAAACACCACCTGTCCACGGGCTACCTCAAGCGTGGCGCCACGTTGCGTGAACTCGCACAGCAGATCGGCGTCGAGCCGCGAGCGCTGGAAAAGACAGTGCAGGACTACAACGGCCCGGCGCGCGAAGGGCGCGACCCCGTCTTCGGCAAGGGCACGAAGGCCTACAACCGCTACCAGGGCGATGCGCTGCACGGGCCCAATCCCTGCATCGCGCCGATCGAGAACGGCCCGTTCTATGCGATTCAGGTGGTGATCGGCGATCTCGGCACCTACGCCGGTCTTGTCGCCGACGACCATGCGCGCGTGCTCGACCGCGACCGCCGGCCGATCCCCGGCCTCTATACGGCGGGCAACGACATGGCCAGCATCATGGGCGGCAATTATCCGGGCGCGGGCATCACGCTCGGACCCGCGCTGACCTTCGGTTATATCGCGGGCCGTTCGCTGGCCGAGGCTGCGGCGTGAGCGCCGTCTTCTCGGATCGCCTTCTCGAAGGTCGCGTCGCGCTGGTGACGGGCGCGGGACAGGGGAACGGCCGCGCCATCGCGCTCGGCCTTGCGCGCCACGGCGCGATCGTGGTCGCCACCGATATCGACCGCGCCAATGCGCAGGCGACCGCTGATCTCATTCGCGTCGAGCAGCGCAAGGCGATCGGCCTCGCGCTCGACGTGACCGATTCCGCGGCTTGCGCCGCACTCGCCGATCGCGTGCGGCGGGAAGTCGGCGCCATCGGCATTCTCGTCAACAATGCCGGGATCATCATCCGCGAGACCATCGATTCTCCACGCGCCGCCGAGAACTGGCGCAAAACGATGGACGTCAATCTCAACGGCGTCTTCAACGTGACGCACGCGTGCCTCGCGCAATTGCGCGCGACGCGCGGGTCTGTCGTCAATCTCGGCTCGATCGCTTCTTTTGTCGGCGTGGCCGACACGCTCGGCTATTCGCCTTCCAAGGGCGGGGTGAAATTGCTGACGCAGGCGCTGGCGCGCGAGCTCGGCCGCGACGGCGTGCGCGTCAACGCCATTGCGCCGGGCGTGATCGAGACGCCGATGACGGAAACGACCCGCAACGACCCGACCCGTCTGGCGGGATTTCTCGGCCGGACGCCGCTGGGGCGGGTCGGGCAGCCGGAGGAACTGGTGGGCGCGACCGTATTCCTGGCCTCCGACATGGCGTCTTATATTTCCGGCGCAATCCTGCCCGTCGACGGCGGCTTCCTGGCCGCCTGAGGCGTGCGCCGAGGGCATGGCGCGACGACCAGACACCATCAGGTCGCGAAGGCGACGCCGGCGCCTGTGCCCGCAGGCGCGCGATAGATGGCTCGGATAATATCGGGACGCACGCCGGCTGCGCCCCTCCTTCGCGTTCTGCTCCTGTCCGTCACGTGGCCGAACGCACGGTTCATCCAGGACACGAGCGTATGCGACGCGAGCGAGACGGCGGTCGAGACCGCCGCCAGACCGCGAGGGCGGCGCTGCGCGTGCAAACCGTCATCTAGCCGTCACGAAACAACGTCATCGAGCTTGCAGAGGCGACATATGGTCGACGCTGCGGTTCCCGTGCCAAAACGATTCCTGCCCGTCAGTCCCTGGCCGCGACCGCGACACGGCGCATCCGCCGCTCTCTTCATCGCGCCGACTCTCGCGCTGCTCGCCGTCTTCACCTATTGGCCCGTGGTCGAAGCGTTGTGGGACACGTTTGCGGTCAAGGACAGGTTGGGCCGCATTTCATTTGGCCTGGACAATTTGACCGCTCTGCTGGGCGACCAGGCCTTCCGGCGCGCGATCGTCAACAACCTCCTCTACGCGGCGGCCACGGTCCCGCCGACCCTGGCTCTGGCGCTGGCCTTTGCGCTGGCGCTTGCCCGCAGCAACAAGATCTCGGCGTTCCTGCGCACGATCTTTTTCCTGCCGACGCTCATTCCGCTGATCGCAGCCGCTTCGATCTTTCTCTTCCTCTTCCTACCGAACGCCGGACTGATCGACCATTACCTCGCGAAGCTCGGTCGGCAGGGACCGAACTGGCTCGGCGATCCCGATATCGCGCTCTGGGCGCTGGCGGTCCTCACCGTCTGGAAGAACGCGGGTTACTACATGCTGTTCTTTCTCGCCGGGCTCCAAGGCGTATCGAAGGATTTGCTGGAAGCCGCCACCTTGGACGGCGCGGGGCCGTTCGCGCGCCTGCGCCATGTCACGCTGCCCGCGCTCCGCGAAACCTTCGCTTTTGTAGCGGTGCTCGCGTTGATCGGCGTCGTCACGCAGGTCGATCATGTCTTCGTGCTCACCAAGGGCGGCCCGTCTGATTCGACCAATCTCATCCTGTTCTACATCTATCAGCAGGCGGTCGAGCGCTACGAGCCCGGCCGCGCAGCGGCGGCGACCGTGGTCGCGCTGGCGGCGATTCTGGTCATCACCGCCGCCTCGCTGAAGCGTTTCGACGCCGGACTGGGGGGCGCCGCTTGAGCGCGCGCCGCGAAATAGGGCTGCAGGTCGGTCTTGGGCTGGCGGCGATTTGCGCGCTGCTCTGGGCCATCCCGTTTTTGTGGGTTCTCGTCGCCGCCTTCAGACCGGACCGCGCCGGCGGCGAAATGGCGTCGCTCCTGCCCAATTTCGTTCCGACCGCGGCGAATTTCCTCGAGGCCTGGGATCAGGCGGACTTTCTCCGCTACGGCCTGAACTCGACGCTGATCTGCGGCGGCATCCTCGTCGTGCAGCTCGTCACCATGTCGCTCGCGGGCTTCGCCTTCGCGCGGCTCGAATTTCCCGGACGCGAGATCGTTTTCAACCTCGTGCTGGTCCAGATGATGATCGCGCCGGTCATCCTCATTGTCCCGAATCTCAAGACGGTCGCCGCGCTCGGCCTATACGACACGCTGGGCGGCGTCATGGCGCCCTATCTCGCGACCGCCTTCGGCACGTTTCTGATGCGACAGACCTTCAGGACCGTTCCAAGGGAATTCGAGGAAGCCGCCTTGATCGACGGCGCGAGCAAACTGGACCTCATACGCTTCGTCTACCTGCCGCTGGCGAAGCCCGCCGTCGTCGCCTTCGCGATCGTTTCAGTCACCGCGCACTGGAACGAATTTCTGTGGCCGCTGATGGTCATCAACTCACCGTCACGCAGGCCGCTTACCGTCGGCCTCGCCATGTTCACGCAAGGCGCGGAAGGCGCGCAGGCCTGGGGGATCGTCGCCGCCGGCACGCTCATCGTGATCGCGCCGCTGGTGATCGTCTTCCTGATCTTCCAGCGGCGGTTCGTCGAAAGCTTCATGGCCTCAGGTCTGAAATGAACGGAGAAGAAGAATGTCGAAACTGAAATGGTTGACGGGCGCGGCTTTGGCCCTGGCGCTCGTCGCGTCCGCGCCTGCGCGCGCCGAAACCGAGATCGATCTGTTCTTTCCCGTGCCGGTCGACGGCGCGCTCGCCAAGAACATGACCGAGCTCGTGAAGGGCTTCAACGAGAGCCAGAAGGACGTGAAGGCGACGCCGGTTTTCACCGGCTCCTACGACGAGACCCTGATCAAGACGCGCGCCGCCACCAAGGCGGGCAAGCCGCCGGCCGTCGTCATCATGTCCGCCAACTTTCTCACCGATCTGGCGATCGAGAAGGAAATCCGGCCGTTCGACGACCTGATCGCCGGCGACAAGATGACGAACGCGTCCTTCATGGCGCAGTTCTTTCCGGCGCTCGCGCCGAACGCGATCGTCGATGGCCATGTCTATGGCGCGCCGTTCCAGAATTCGACGCCGCTGCTCTACTATAACGCCGAGCACTTCAAGGCCGCCGGCCTCAATCCCGACAAGCCGCCGCAAACCTGGGACGAGTTGCTCGCGGCGGCCAGGAAGCTCACGCAGCGCGAAGGCGACCGCACCACACGCTGGGGCGTAATGCTGCCATCCAACTACGATTACGGCGGCTGGATCCTCGAAGCGCTGACCATGTCGAACGGCGGCCGCTACTACAACGAGGAATACGGCGGCGAAGTCTATTACGACACGCCCTCGATGCTCGGCGCGCTCACCTTCTGGTCGGACCTCGCCAACAAGCACAAAGTGCATCCGACCGGCGAAACGAAGGCGCCGGCGATCACCACCGCCTTCCTCAGCGGCCAGGCGTCGATGATGCTCCTGTCGACAGGCTCGCTGACCTTCGTGCGCAACAACGCGAAATTCCCGTTCAAGGTCGCCTTCGTGCCGCGCAATGTGCGCAACGCGGTGCCGATCGGCGGCGGTTCGCTCGTGCAGCCCGTCGGTCTCGACGAGGCGCGCCGCAAGGCCGGCTGGACGCTGATCAAATATCTCACGAGCCCGGAGAAGTCCGGCTGGTGGAGCCGCGCGACCGGCTATTTCGCGCCGAACATGGCGGCTTACGAGCAGCCCGAGATGAAGGAATTCATGACGAAGAACCCGGAGGCGGAAACGGCGATCAAACAGCTTGCCTATGCCAAGCCCTGGTTCGCGACCTACAAGACCGTCGCGGTGCGCAAGGCGCTCGAAGACGAATTGCAGGCGGTGCTTTCGGGCAAGAAAACGCCGAAGGAGGCGCTTGCGACGGCGCAGAAGAACGCCGACGAGATCATGAAGCCCTACGTCGAGACTACGGCGCTCAAGCTGCCGAACTGATGTCGCAACGCGCCCGGGCGGATCGCCGTCCGGGCGCCCTGCCGGATCGACCGATGCTCATCGCCCAGATCACCGATCTCCATCTCCGTCCGCGCGGCCTTGCGGCCTACCGCGTGTCAGAAACCAACATGTTCGCCGAACGCGCCTTCGATGCTCTGGCGGCGCTGCGGCCCGCGCCCGATGTCGTGCTCATCACCGGCGATCTGACCGATTGCGGTCTGTCGGAAGAATACGAGATGCTGACCGGGCTTCTGACGCGCCTGCCCATGCCCGTCTTCGCCGTACCGGGCAATCATGATCGCCGCGAAACGATGCGCAAGGTTGTCGGCCCGCGCATGCCACAGCTTTCCGACCCGGACTTCATCCACTATGTGATCGACGACTACCCGCTGCGCCTGATCGGCCTCGACACGATCATTCCAGGCCGCAGCGCTGGCGCGCTCTGCGCGCGGCGTCTCGATTTTCTTGAACGATCGCTGAAAGCCGCGCCGGACCGGCCCACATTGATTTTCATGCACCACCCGCCGTTCGCGACAGGCGTCGATCACATGGATGCAATCCGTTTGCTGGACGGCGCGGAGGAATTTTCGGAAATCCTGACGCGCCACCCGCAGGTGCGCAATGTCCTCTGCGGCCATGTGCATCGCAAGATCGTGACGCGCGTCGGCCACGCGATCTGTTCGATCGCGCCGAGCGTCGGCCATCAGGTGGCCTTTGATTTCAGGAATGGCGCGCCGGGCGGCCTCATATTCGAGCCGCCGGCGTTCGATCTGCATTGGCTCGGCCAGGACGGCGTGGTCGTGTCGCATACGACCTACGTCGAGCGTTTTCCCGGACCCTTCCCGTTTGCGCTCGATCCCGCCTACCCCGGCGGGCATTGACCTCATTCGGCGTCGACGACCGCCAGCTTCCCTTTCGACTTGTTCTTCTTCCCGGCCTTCTCTTCGGCCTTCCGGGCTGCGCGCGCGAGCTCGATCTGCTGCCCGGCCCAGACGATCTCGCCGCTGGCCTGAAGCTCCTTCTGCTTCAGGCGTTCGGCGAGCTCGCCGAGGACCGGCGCAATCGAGGCGTCGGCGGCGCTGCATTTCTCGATCAGGCCGCGCGCGCGATCCTTGTCCTTCTCCGCGTTCCTGCGAAATTTCTCGATGATCCTGATGGTGCGTTGGCGTGTTTTCGCCATGGGCCTGCTCCGCGATTGACGCAATTTTCGGCAAAATATTCCAACCGCCGCCAAGCCGCTACGCGTAACGTCCATATGACATTTATATGACAAAGCGTCGTTAAGACCGTCGCAAAACTGTCATTTTCACGACGTCGCCCATCAGCAGGCGCTGCTCTGTCGGCGCCAAGCCCGCCGCCGCGAAATATTTCTCCGTCGACGCATCATAGGTGCCGTGAAACATGAACTTCAGCCAAGGCGACATGACACGCATGCCAGCGCGCACCGTCGGCTTTTCCGACATGCAATAATCGACGAGCCGAATGCGTCCGCCACGCCGGCAGACGCGCGCGACTTCGCGCAACGCGTCAAGCTGAGCCTCCTCCGGGATACACATGAATACGAAGGTCGCGACGACGGCGTCGAAGGATTCGTCGGCAAAATCCATGCTCGCCAGATTCTGTCTCCGGAAATCGACGGCGCGGCCAAGCCGCGCGGCGCGCTGGCGCGCTTTCACGAGCATCGGCTCGCTGGCGTCGACCGCCGTCATCCGCGCGCCGACCGGATAGGCCGCTATATTGCATCCGGTGCCTGCCCCCGCGTCCAGGATTTCGCCGGAAAGGCCTGAGAAGACTGCGGCGCGCAGGCGGCCTTTCCACATTTTCTCATAGGGGCCGTCCAGCAGGTCATAGATCGGCGCGATTCGGTCGTATGTCTTCTTCAGCGCGCTCATTTCATGCGCCTCCGGGGGATCGTTCCAAGCAGATCGGACATGGCGTTCTCGCGACGCCTTCCGTCGGACTCCGCCGATACAACCATTCGATGACGCATCGATGTAGGAGCCGTCATCGATCCCGGCCCCTGTCGCGATCACGCACATGCCCTGTCATCGAAGCTTCACAAGAGCAATTTAGCTAAGCGCTTCGGACCTTGGTGGCGCCGCCTGCATCCTAGGCGGCATGGCCTGCGAAAGCGTCGCGCCGTCTGGCGGACCATGCATCATGGAGGCGACGAAACCCGTGCGCGACATCCTGAGTTGCCGCCCGACCACACTTGACGCGCAGGCTGCGCCACAATTGCTTCAGGCGTGAGGCTGTCATGTCCGGGGACCGATTGAAGCCCGCGCTCGATGTGCCCATACCCGGATGCAACTGGCTCATCCGCTTCGATGACGCCGGCGCCGCGGAAGCGGGGAGTCTGGCGGATCTCCAGCGCGTGGCCGCCGGCGCGCCGGGGTACATCTGGCTGCATCTCGACCGCACCGACACCCGTGTTGGGACATATCTCGCCGGGTTGAACTGGCTCAACGCCGAGGCGCGCGAGGCGCTGGCAGGTGCGATAGACCATCAGTTCGTCGATCACGTCGACAATATCCTGTCCGGCGCCATCGTCGACCATCAACACGCTTTCGAAGGCGTGCATTCTGAAACGGACTTCCTGCGCTTTGCAGTCGGACGCAACTTCATCGTCACGGCGCGCCGCTCTCCGCTTTACGCGCCGCAGGCCGTCCGGCACAACCTCTCGGATGGCGTGAAAATCGCGTCGCCGGACGCGCTCTTCGAATGTCTGGTTTCCCGCGTCTGCGATTGCTCAGCGTACATGCTGCGCGAGATCGCCGATACTCTCGACAAGATCGAGGAGAACGTCGTGATCGAGGGCCGGGGACGCGATCAACGCGCTGCGCTCGGCCGCGCGAGGCGCAAGACGGTCCGGCTGTCGCGCCAGGTCAGCGGACTGCAATCCACGATGATGCGGCTGGAAGAAGCCACGGAAGCTCCGGAACATTCCGAGCTGAGCGATCTCGCCGCCAGCCTCGGGCAGCGCGCGGATTCGCTCGGGCGAGACGCGACAAACCTGCAAGACCGCGCGCGCGTTCTGCAGGAAGAGATCACCGCGATCCTCGCGCTCGAGACGAACGACCGCCTGTATATGCTTACCATTCTGACGGCGGTTCTGCTGCCTGCAACTTTCGTGACCGGCTATTTCGGGATGAACACCAAGAACCTGATTTTCAGCGAAAGCGAGAGCGGCACGATCTACGCGACCATCATGTGTATGGTCGCCTCCGTCGGGGCGATATTCCTCATGCGCCGCTTGGGGATAACGGAGGCCTCTCAAACCCGAAGGCAAGAGCGGAAGGATTGAATTCCGCGCCGCTCGGCCAGCAACCCGGCGTCTGCGTCACGCTTGAAGCGGTCTCGATTCTTGGGCTGTCGGAGGCAGCCGGCCGCCGCGTCGAGGGAACATCGAGCCTCTCAATGGACGCGTGAAGCTCGCCATTGCGTCAGGCGGCGGGATTCGTGTGATAGCGACCTGGCGCGCCGCCTGTCATGCAATCGTCATGTCGCGGCGCTGAATATGCCGGCTCAACAGGAGCCAGGCTTATGGTCGACCAATCCGGACTGGACGGCGACACGCTCGAGACGCGCGTGCGGGCCGAAATGCTTGATAGTTTCGACGAGGAGCTCGAAATCGAGATTGACGATCAGCGCCTCGCGTCGCTGCTCGAGGACGCCTCCGACCATCCCGAAGAGATCGGACTCGATCGCAAGATCTATTTCCGCGAATTGTTCCGGCTGCAGCGCGAACTGGTGAAACTGCAGGACTGGGTCGCAACGACCGGCCATAAGGCCGTCGTCGTGTTCGAGGGGCGCGACGCCGCCGGCAAGGGCGGCGTGATCAAACGCATCACGCAGCGTCTCAATCCCCGCGTCTGCCGCGTTGTGGCGTTGCCGGCGCCGAGCGAGCGCGAGAAAGGGCAATGGTATTTCCAGCGCTACGTTCCGCATCTGCCGGCGCGCGGCGAGATCGTGCTGTTCGACCGCTCCTGGTACAATCGCGCCGGCGTCGAGCGCGTGATGGGCTTCTGCTCGGAAGAAGAGGTCGAGGAATTTTTCCGCAGCGTGCCGGAATTCGAACGCATGCTCGTGCGTTCCGGCATCACGTTGATCAAGTACTGGTTCTCGATCACCGATCAGGAGCAGCACTTCCGGTTCCAGATGCGCATCCACGATCCACTCAAGCAGTGGAAGCTGAGCCCGATGGACCTTCAGTCGCGCGTGCGCTGGGAGGCCTATACCAAGGCCAAGGAAACGATGCTCGAGCGCACGCATATTCCTGAGGCGCCGTGGTGGGTCGTTGAAGCCGTCGACAAGAAGCGCGCCCGCCTCAATTGCATCTCGCATCTTCTCGGGCAGTTCCCGTATTCCGAAGTGCAGCACGCAAGCGTCGTATTGCCGCCCCGCGCCCACAACCCGGATTATTTCAGAGTTCCGATTCCCGCGCAGATGTATGTGCCGAGCCGCTACTGATTCTTCCAAACCGACGCTGGCGTCATCCCAATGTCAACGACATTGCCTCTGATCGCGGCGCTTTCACGTGGAGACGCACATGACATCGGTATCTTCAGCCGCGGACGCGGGGCTCGCCCGCGCGCCGAGCCCAAAGCCCAATCTCGACCATCCCGTCGACATGCGGAGCGTGATTGTCTTCCTGGCGATTGTCGGCGGCGCGCTCGCCTACACCGCCTATTCGATCTATCAGGACATCCAGGCGACGGGCGCGCCGGTCACGACGATCGCGCCCTTCATCCTGCTCGGCGTTGCGCTCCTGATCGCGCTCGGTTTCGAGTTCGTGAACGGCTTCCATGACACCGCCAATGCGGTTGCGACCGTCATCTACACGCACTCTCTGCCGGCCAATTTCGCGGTTGTCTGGTCCGGCTTCTTCAATTTCCTCGGCGTGCTCACGTCCACCGGCGCGGTCGCCTTCGGCATCGTATCGCTGCTGCCGGTGGAACTGATCCTCCAGGTCGGCTCGTCGGCGGGCTTCGCGATGGTCTTCGCGCTGCTGATCGCAGCCATCGTCTGGAATCTCGGCACATGGTGGCTGGGCCTGCCGGCCTCCTCGTCACACACGCTGATCGGCTCGATCATCGGCGTCGGCATCGCGAACGCCGTCATGCGCGGCCGCGACGGCACGTCGGGCGTCGATTGGTCCAAAGCGACCGAAATCGGCTGGGCGCTGCTGCTCTCGCCGATCGTCGGTTTCTTCTGCGCCGCAGTGCTGTTGCTGCTGATGAAGACGCTCGTGAAGAAGCCGGAGCTCTATCAGGAGCCCAAAGGCCAGGCTGCGCCGCCTTGGTGGATTCGCGGTCTGTTGATCCTGACCTGCACCGGCGTTTCGTTCGCGCATGGCTCGAACGACGGACAGAAAGGCATGGGCCTGATCATGCTGATCCTGATCGGCACGGTGCCGACCTCCTATGCGCTCAACCGCGCCTTGCCGGAATCGCATGTCGCGTCTTATGTCGCGACGTCCGATGCGGCCTCCAAAGTGATCGAGGGCAAGGCGGCCGGCTATTCCGTGATCGGCGATCCGCGCCCGACGGTGACGAGCTACATCGCGCGCCACGAATTGACGGAAGGCACCTATCCTTCGCTCGCGGTGCTCGTTCGCGACATCGCCAGGCAGATCGAGACCTACGGCTCGGTCGCGCGCATTCCGTCGGCCGCCGTCGGCAATACGCGCAACGACATGTATCTGGCCTCCGAAGCGATCCGCTTCCTGATGAAGGATCAGGCGAGCTCGCTGAGCGCCGCCGAGGTCAAGACGCTTAACGCTTACAAGGGCCGGCTCGACGAGGCGACCAAGTTCATCCCGCTGTGGGTGAAGATCGCAGTCGCGATCGCGCTCGGCCTCGGCACGATGATCGGCTGGAAGCGGATCGTCGTCACCGTCGGCGAGAAGATCGGCAAGTCGCACCTGACCTATGCGCAGGGCGCCTCCGCCGAGCTCGTCGCCATGGGCACGATCGGCGCGGCGGACATGTTCGGCCTGCCGGTGTCGACCACGCACGTGCTTTCGTCCGGCGTCGCCGGCGCGATGGCCGCGAACGGCTCGGGCGTGCAGATGAACACGATCCGCAACCTGCTGATGGCCTGGGTGCTGACGCTGCCCTGCGCGATCCTGCTGTCGGGAGGCCTCTACGTGCTGTTGCGCCAGGTGATGTAGGCGTCGCACATGCGCAAGCATTCCGGCGGCGGTCGCGACGACCGCCACCGGTTCGCTCGTGACAAGCGGATATCAAAACGTCGTCGGTGCGCAAAGATCGCATTCGTCGACGAAGACGCCGATCGCCGGACCTGCCGAAGCCTTTCAGGCGCCGATTCCGGAACCGGCTAGGATCCGTTCTTCGCTCCAGCTGGATCGGGCTTGACGCTGGTCCCGTCGTTCAGTCGCTGCAGGTTCGAGGTCGCCACGCGATCGCCCTCCTTCAAGCCCCCATTGACGATGACAAGCGCGCCCTGCGCCGCGCCGAGAATGACCGGACGACGCTCCGCCTTGTTATCAGCGCCGATCACATACACATACTTGCCGATCTGGTTGGATCCGATCGCCACTTGCGGCGCCAGCAGAGCATTCTTCAGTTCATCGACCCGTAGCCGCACCCGGGTGAATTGGCCGGGCAAGAGACGCCCGTTCGCATTGTCGATGGTCACGCGCGCCGCGACGGTTCCTGTCGCACGATCGACGCTGTTGTCGAGGAAAGTCACCTTGCCGTTGCTGGCCGGCGCATCCGGGGTGATGCGCACTTCGGCCGCCACGCCGCCGTCCGCAAGCCGGGTCTGGATAGCAGGCAGATCGGTTTCGCTGACGTTCATCGTGACATTGAGCGGATCGAGCTGAACCAGCGTATTCAGCGTCGTGCTGTTGGCGCTGACGAGCGCGCCCTCGAAAATCTGGGAGCGTCCGAGCCTTCCGTCGAAAGGCGCCCTGATCTCGGTGTAGGCGAGATTGAGACGCGCGGTGCGCACCGCCGCATCGTCGGCGGCCACGTTGGCTTCTGCCTGATGCAGATTGCTGGTGGCCAGATCGAAGGCGTCCTTGGAGACCACGCCGCGGCCCGCCAGGGTCGAGTTGCGGCCCTGGTTGATGCGGGCATATTCCAGCGCCGCCTGATTGCGCCTGGCCTGGGCCATCACCTGATCGAGCGTCGCCTGATAGTCGCGCGGGTCGATCCTGTAGAGCAGGTCGCCTTTCTTGACGTCGGCGCCGTCCGCGGCGACACGGTCGCCGAGAAAGCCGCTCGCCTTGCTCTGAAGAACGACGCTACGCACCGCTTCCGTCGTGCCGACATAATCCAGGAAGACAGGCACGTCCTTGCGCAGGACGGTCGCGACATTGACCACGACAGCGTCGGACGCCTGCGCGAGAGCCGCCGCCGGCATCGCCGCGAAAATCGCGGTCATGGCAAGAGACGTTGAAAGCTTCATCGGACGTTCCTCATTCGCCGGGGGCGCCTTCAAGGCCCTCGGCTGTCTCGGCGGCCGCCTTCCGCGCGCCGCGTCCTTCGCGCAGGCGCTCGATGACCGCGTAGAATATCGGCACGAAGGCTAGGCTGAGAAACGTCGCCACGAGCATGCCGCCGAATACGGTCGTGCCGACAGATTGCCGGCTGGCGGCGCCCGCGCCGCTGGCGAGCATCAGCGGCACGACGCCGAGAATGAAGGCGAAGGCGGTCATGATGATCGGCCGCAAACGGAGCCGCGCGGCCTCCATGGCGGATTCCACGATCGAATGGCCTTCCTCGCGAAGCCGCTTGGCGAATTCGACGATCAGAATCGCATTCTTCGCGGCAAGTCCGATCAGCATGACGAAGCCCACTTGCGAGAAGACGTCGATCGTCATTCCGCGCAGCCACAGCAGACCATACGCGCCCAACAGCGCGAAGGGCACGGCCAAGATGACCATGAAGGGCATCGACCAGCTTTCATATTGCGCGGCAAGGAAGAGAAACACGAACACGAGCGCCAGCACGAACACGATCAGCGCGACCGAGCCGGCCTTGAGCTCCTGATAGGTGATGCCGGTCCATTCGTAGCTGAAATCCGCTGGCAGCACGCGCGCAGCGGTCCGCTCCATAGCCGCGATCGCCTGCGCGGACCCATAACCCTGCGCGGCCGAACCGTTGATCTTGGCCGTACCGTAGAGATTGTAGCGCGGCACGGTCTCGGGGCCGACGATCGGCTCGAGCGCCCCCAACGTGTTGAGCGGGATCATCTTGCCTGTGGAATTGCGCACATAGAGACGGGAGACGTCCGCCGGCTGCGCGCGCGCGTCCTTCTCGGCCTGCATGGTCACCCGGAAGGTGCGTCCGTACAGGTTGAAGTCGTTGACATAGAGCGAACCCAGATAGATCTGCAACGTGTTGAACACATCCGGCAGGTTCAGGCCAAGCAGTTTCGCTTTGGTGCGATCGAGATCGTAGCGGTACTGCGGCGTGTTGGAGGTGAATGTCGTATAGATCTGCTGGCCGTTGATTTCGGGCTGCTTGCGCGCTTCGGCAAGCAAGGCTTGCGTCACGTCGTTGAGCGCTGCGGATCCGCGGCCGGTGAGATCCTCGACTTGGAATTCGAACCCGCCGGCGGTGCCGATGCCGGGAATCGCCGGCGGATCGAACACGAGCACGACGCCCTCGCCGAGCGCCGACAATTTCTGGCGCAGGGACGCGATGACGGTTGTGGAATCCTGTCCCGGACCCCGCTCGTCCCATGGCTTCAGGATCGCAAATTGCGCCGCGCCGCTCGACTGGTTGGAGCCGCTGAGGAAGTTGAGTCCGACGATCGAGATCACATTGTCCATGCCGGGCGTGTCGAGCAATATCCTGCGCACCTTGGCGGCCAGTTCGTCCGTCCGCTGCAGCGAGGCGCCATCCGGCAATTGCGTGACGACATAGAAGTAGCCGCGATCCTCGACCGGGAGAAAGCCTGCCGGAATGCGCTTGGACAAGACGTAGGTGGCGCCGAGACCGACGACAAAGAGCCCGAGCATGGCCCAGCGCAGCGCGACCAGCCGCCGGACGCTGCGGCCATAGGCTTCCGATACGCGCTCGAACATCCGGTTGAACACCCGGAAGACCACGAATGTCGGCGGCGGGCGATGATGCAGCATGACGGCGCAGAGCGCAGGCGTGAGCGTCAGCGAGTTGAAGGCGGAAATCGCAATCGAGATCGCAATCGTCAGCGCGAACTGGTTGTAAAGCCGCCCGGTGACGCCCGGAAGAAAGGCGACGGGCACGAACACGGCCATCAGCACGGCCGAGGTGGCGATGATCGGGCCGGTGACCTCGGACATCGCGATGCGCGCGGCAGCCAGCGGCGCAAGTCCCTTCTCCAGTTGACGCTCGACGTTTTCGACCACGACGATGGCGTCGTCCACAACAAGGCCGATGGCCAGCACGATGCCAAGCATGGACACGGTATTCAGCGAGAAGCCGAACGCCATCATGACCGCCATCGTACCGATCAGGGAGACGGGAATGGCGATGCCGGTGATCAGCGTCGTTCGCCAGCTTTGCAGGAAGAGGAAGACCACCGCGAAAACGAGACAGAGCGCCTCGACGAGCGTGATCATCACGTCGTGCATCGAGGCCGACACGAACATGTTGGTGTCGTAGTTGATGCCCCAGGCGAGGCCTTTGGGAAATTTCCTGGCGAGCTCCGTCATCTTCGCGCGCACGGCCTTGTCCATGTCGAGCGCATTGGAACCCGGCAACTGGTAGACCGGCACGAGCACCGCGGGACGGTCGTTGACATAGGCGGAGGTCGTGTACTGGAGCGCGCCGAGCTCCACGCGCGCGACGTCGCGCAGGCGCACCGCCGCTTCGCTGTTCACGCCGGCGCGCAGGATGATGTCCCGAAATTGTTCGGGATCCGAGAGGCGCCCGAGCGCGTTGATCTGCGCCTCGAAGGTCGTGCCGGGCGGCGCCGGGGATTGGCCGAGCTTGCCGGCGGCGACCTGAATATTCTGCTCGGCGATGGCTTGCTGAACGTCGGTGGCGGTCATGTTCAGCCGCGTGAGCTTGTCCGGGTCCAGCCAGATGCGCATGGAATAGCGCCGTTCGCCGAACAGCGCGACATCGCCGACCCCGGCGACCCGCTTCAGCGGATCGACGATCTGCAAGAACGCGTAATTGCTGACGGTGACGGGATCGACCGAACCGTCCGGCGAATAGAGATTGATCGCCAGCGCGAAGTTCGGGTTCTTCTTCTGAACCGTGACGCCTGCCTGATTGACGATGGCCGGTAGTTGGGAGGCCGCCTGGGAAACGCGGTTTTGGACATCGACCGCGGCGATGTTGACGGGATAGCCGACATCAAATGTGATGGTGATGGTCGATGTTCCGTCGTTGCTGCTGACCGACGACATGTAGGCCATGCCCGGCACGCCGTTGATCTGCTGTTCAAGCGGAGTCGTGACCGTTTCCGCGACCACCTGCGAACTGGCACCGGGATAGGTCGAAGTGACGATAACCTGCGGCGGCGTGATGTCGGGGAATTGCGCAACCGGCAGCAGCGCGTAGCATATCAATCCGGCCATAACCATGATGATGGCTATCGACGAGGCGAAGATCGGCCGCTCGATGAAAAACCTGACCATTCCGACTGCATTATCCTGATGGCGGCGTTCACCGGCGAACGCAGGCTGAAACGCAGAACTGGCGAAAGACCAAGTTTCGGGCAATTTAGAACGTAACAGGCGTTATGCCAATCCGCGCTCCGGCTCAGCTCTAGCTTTCTAGCCCGGGGGTTTGGGGGAATCAGCCAAGCCGATCCTTCATTCAGGGGTTCCTATGGGTCAGATACTCCATCGCGGCGCCACGACCCTGCGCGTCATCCGGGCGGCGATACAGCGACCGAAGGCGTCGATCCAGCACAAAGGAACATGGACATGCGCGGCGTCGTGATCGTCATTGTGATGGCCCTCGCCGCGGCCATCGGGCAGATGCTGACCGATCCACGGATCACGCGCGCTTTCATCGGGAGAACGATGATCGTTGTGGGCGTCTATATCCTGTTCTGCGCAATCGGATTGGGCTTTCTGAGTCTGCTTTATGTTCTGGGGAGGCACGATGATACGGGCGCCTTCGCCGCGGTCATCGCCTGGTTGGGCTGGCTGGGTCTTGCCATGGCGGGGCTCATCCGGCTTGCCCCACGCACGAGCGAGCCTCCACGCTGGATGACGCATTTTGGCGCATGGGATATCGTCTGTTTGGCGATGATCGCCGGAGGGGCGGCCGCGTCCCTTGGGCTGGCCTGACGGCTATCCCGATGTAAAGCGCATTGCGCCGCACGGCGACTAGATGTTTGATCCCAGGCTTTGATGGGGCATCCTTATCTTCCGAATCGAAG